>NZ_JAWHOO010000033.1:0-66620 GCF_032586855.1 Pseudomonas syringae group sp. J254-4
GGTTCCTTCAGTTTTATGATGAAGCGCGGAGGTGGCTCAACCTGCGAAAAGAAACGAGTTGCTATGGACTTGCACCGGTTGTGTTCCGGTCTATCTCTCATTTTAAGCGGCTTTTTTCTCAAATGCCACCGGCGATTTCCAGCCGAGTGTTGAATGTCTTCGGCGTGGATTATAAAAGCCATTTATATATTCGAAGATTGCAATCTCAATATCTCGCCTTGTTTGCCAGTGTCTGCGCCAAATCAACTCAGCCTTTAATGATTTAAAGAAGCTTTCTACTGCGGAGTTATCAAAACAATTGCCTTTCCCGCTCATGGACGGCAGCAATTGATGTTTGAGCAGTAGCTTTTGATATTCATGAGCGCAATATTGGCTCCCACGGTCTGTGTGTTGAATACAACCCGGTGGTGGTTTGCGTAAAGCCAACGCCATATTCAGTGCCCTTAATGCAAGATCCTGCTTTAATCGATCACCTGTTGCCCAGCCAATCACGCGACGGGAATACAGGTCAAGGATAACAGCAAGATAGACCCATCCTTCTCTGGTCCAAACATAAGTGATATCGCCTGCCCATTTCTGGTTGGGTGCGCTTGCGCTAAAGTCTTGTTTTAATAGGTTCGGTGCAATGTTGAAGGTATGATGACTATCCGTTGTCCGTTTGAATTTACGCGTTCGAACAACTGTAATGTTATTCTGGCGCATCAAACGTCCAACCCGACGCTGCCCAACCTGCAGGCCCAGCGCTTTCAACTCTTCTGTCATACGCGGCCTACCATAGCTCCCCAAACACAACCGATGCTGCTCACGTATATGCGCTAGAAGTATAAGATCACGACGCTGGCGCAGTGATGGAGGACGGCGTTTCCATGCACGTAAACCACGATCTGTTACGCCCATCAAACGACATATGCGTGAACGTGAGAGAGAGCCACGGTAATCCGTAATAAACTGAAATCTCACAGCTTTTGTACTGCGAAAAATATTGCTGCCTTTTTTAATATCTCCCTCTCCTCCCGAAGGATACGGTTCTCTTTGCGTAAACGTTCATTCTCACGCAGAAGATCAGTGTCTTGGGTAGGAATTTTAGTTTCATCGGAAATTGATGCGATCCATTTCCCAAGCGTGGAAAGCCCAATACTTAAATCTGACGCAACTTGACGGCGTGTTAAGCCACTAGTGAGTGCTATGCGAACTGCATCACGCTTAAATTCATCACTATGCTTTAATGACATATATGGTCTCCTTGATAACAAATAATGCTCTCAAAAAGACCGGAACGAAACCGAGGCAAGTCCACTACGTAAGTCCGAGAACATGCTTTCCATGGTCTCTGAGCTCGCCTTTGGGACCGACATATCGGTAGAGAGTGACGCGCTCGATGCCGAGTTCCTTGCAGAGATCGGAAACTGAAGTATCGCGCTGGGCCATGGCGGCTTGCGCGAGACGCACCTGAGCTTTGGTGAGCGCGAATTTTCGTCCGCCCTTGCGACCGCGCGCTCTCGCGGAGGCGAGACCCGCCATGGTGCGCTCTCGGATCAGATCCCGCTCGAACTCGGCCAAGGTGGCGAAGATTCCGAACACCATGCGACCGGACGCAGTCGTGGTGTCGATCTGAGCGCCCTTTCCAGTCAGAACCCGCAGGCCGATCTTGCGGTCTGACAGCTCCTTCACCGTGTTGACCAGATGGGCAAGCGATCGTCCGAGGCGATCGAGCTTCCAGACCACCAGCACATCGCCGTCACGCAATGACTTGAGGCAGGCAGTCAAGCCAGGGCGATCATCACGACCGCCGGAAGCAAGATCATCATAGATATTGTCCCGTTCGACACCTGCGGCGCGCAAGGCGTCGTGCTGCAGGTCGAGAGACTGCGAGCCATCGGCTTTGGAGACGCGGGCATATCCGATCAGCATGTATCACAAACGTTGGTTTGAGGCGGCGCTTCGGCCACGATTGCATTGACCTCTGGAAATGTATCTCAACCAGCTTCATAAACAAAGCGTCTTGAACGCTATCAGATTTTGAAAAAGGAACATGTATGCCGCGTCGCGTCACTCTAACCGATCGGCAGAAAGACGCGCTGTTGCGCTTGCCGACTTCACAGACGGATTTGCTCAAGCACTATACGCTGAGTGATGAAGACCTTGGGCATATCAGGCTGCGTCGGCGCGCTCACAACAGGTTCGGCTTCGCCCTGCAATTGTGTGTCCTGCGCTATCCCGGCCGGGTGCTGGCTCCAGGCGAACTGATCCCTGCAGAGGTCATCGAATTTATCGGAGCGCAGCTTGGCCTGGGTGCCGACGATCTCGTAGACTATGCTGCCCGCGAGGAAACACGGCACGAGCATCTTGCCGAGTTACGGGGGCTCTACGGCTTCCGCACCTTCTCCGGACGTGGTGCGAGCGAGCTGAAGGAATGGTTGTTCCGAGAAGCCGAGATGGCGGTGTCGAACGAGGATATCGCCCGTCGCTTCGTAGCCGAGTGCCGACGCACCCGCACTGTCCTTCCCGCGACATCCACGATCGAGCGGCTTTGTGCCGCGGCTCTCGTCGATGCCGAGCGACGCATCGAGACGAGGATCGCCAGTCGGCTGCCTATGTCGATCCGAGAACAGTTGCTGGCATTGCTCGAGGAGACGGCTGATGATCGGGTGACCCGTTTTGTGTGGCTGCGCCAGTTCGAGCCTGGCTCGAACTCTTCGTCGGCCAACCGGCTGCTCGACCGGCTCGAATATCTGCAACGCATCGATCTCCCCGAGGATCTGCTTGCCGGCGTTCCTGCCCATCGGGTGACTCGTCTGCGCAGGCAGGGTGAACGGTATTATGCCGACGGCATGCGCGATCTCCCGGAGGACAGGCGGCTTGCGATCTTGGCTGTTTGCGTCTCGGAATGGCAGGCGATGTTGGCCGACGCAGTGGTCGAAACCCACGACCGGATCGTCGGCCGTCTCTACCGTGCTTCGGAGCGTATTTGCCATGCAAAGGTCGCAGACGAAGCGGGGGTGGTGCGTGACACCCTGAAATCCTTCGCCGAGATCGGGGGCGCCCTGGTCGATGCACAGGATGATGGCCAGCCGCTGGGCGATGTCATCGCGAGTGGGTCAGGGTGGGACGGCTTAAAAACCCTTGTTGCAATGGCAACCAGGCTGACCGCCACCATGGCCGACGATCCGCTCAATCATGTGCTCGACGGTTATCACCGCTTCCGCCGATACGCTCCACGCATGTTGCGCCTGCTCGATCTGCGAGCTGCGCCCGTTGCACTGCCGCTTCTGGAAGCGGTGACGGCCCTTCGTACCGGTTTGAACGATGCCGCGATGACCAGCTTCTTGCGGCCCAGCTCGAAATGGCATCGCCACCTTCGGGCCCAGAGGGCTGGCGACGCTCGCCTATGGGAGATCGCGGTGCTGTTCCATCTGCGCGATGCGTTCCGCTCCGGAGATGTCTGGCTTACTAGGTCCCGGCGCTATGGCGATCTGAAACACGCACTCGTTCCGGCACAATCCATCGCGGAAGGCGGTCGTCTCGCTGTGCCATTGCGGCCGGAGGAATGGCTGGCAGACCGGCAAGCTCGCCTCGACATGCGGTTGCGCGAGCTTGGCCGTGCCGCTCGCGCAGGCACGATCCCGGGCGGGTCGATTGAAAACGGCGTTCTGCATATCGAGAAACTCGAAGCCGCCGCGCCGACAGGCGCCGAAGATCTGGTGCTCGATCTCTACAAGCAGATCCCGCCCACGCGCATCACCGATCTCCTGCTGGAGGTGGATGCGGCGACCGGCTTCACCGAAGCGTTCACCCATCTGCGCACAGGAGCACCCTGCGCTGACCGGATCGGGCTAATGAACGTTATCTTGGCGGAAGGGATCAACCTCGGCTTGCGCAAAATGGCGGATGCGACAAACACCCACACCTTCTGGGAATTGATCCGCATTGGACGGTGGCATGTCGAGGGCGAAGCCTATGACCGGGCGCTGGCCATGGTGGTCGAGGCACAGGCAGCGTTACCCATGGCCCGGTTCTGGGGCATGGGCACGTCGGCTTCGAGCGACGGACAGTTCTTCGTCGCTACAGAGCAAGGTGAGGCCATGAACCTGGTCAACGCGAAATATGGCAATACCCCGGGCCTGAAAGCCTATAGCCACGTCTCCGACCAATATGCGCCGTTCGCAACCCAGGTGATTCCTGCAACGGCAAGCGAAGCGCCTTACATCCTCGATGGCCTGCTGATGAACGATGCTGGACGCCATATCCGCGAGCAGTTCACCGACACGGGCGGCTTCACCGATCACGTCTTTGCCGCATGTGCCATTCTCGGCTACCGGTTCGCTCCGCGCATCCGCGACCTGCCATCCAAACGGCTCTACGCGTTCAATCCGTCGGCCGCCCCGGCGCACCTGCGAGCGTTGATCGGCGGAAAGGTCAACCAAGCCATGATCGAGCGCAATTGGCCCGACATCCTGCGCATCGCCGCCACCATTGCTGCCGGGACCGTCGCGCCAAGCCAGATTCTGCGGAAACTCGCCTCCTATCCGCGGCAGAACGAGCTCGCGACAGCCCTGCGGGAAGTCGGTCGCGTCGAGCGCACCCTGTTCATGATCGACTGGATTCTGGATGCCGAACTCCAACGGCGTGCCCAGATCGGGCTCAACAAAGGCGAAGCTCATCATGCGCTGAAGCGGGCAATCAGCTTCCACCGCCGCGGTGAAATCCGCGACCGTTCCGCCGAAGGCCAGCATTACCGCATCGCCGGCATGAATCTGCTCGCCGCCATCATCATCTTCTGGAACACCATGAAGCTCGGCGAGGTCGTTGCAAACCAGAAACGCGATGGAAAGCTGCTATCGCCCGATCTCTTGGCCCATGTTTCGCCGCTCGGATGGGAACACATCAAACTCACCGGAGAATAACGCTGTCCAAACCCTTAGCGTAGGAATCCGCCCCCTCCCCCAAACGACCCCGGTCAGCACTTCCATGGTTGCGGGAGAATCGTTTTCATCTGCCCGGCCATCTGGGCGGCGTAGGAATGGGCCGATGTAGCCAGGCCACAGATCGAGCCTGCACTGGTCGAACAGTGCGACCCCGAACACTTCAGCGACCTGGTGGGGTGACGGTGCTTCATAATGGCTACACATAATGGCTCACGGGGGCATGTGGATGTACTAATGTGAGACACCGCCCTGCCCTGCCGTTCCATTCAATCGACTGGTTAGGGAAGCCAGCAGAATTCGGAAAAAAATCGTACGCTAAGCCGATTCGGTTGCGTGGCGCTATTCCTCACGCCTTATTTTGGGCGTGCCACAATAGTGGCTATCAGTCCCCGTCCCCATGGCTCTGGATTCGCCCTTGTCTGAACTGCTCAAATTCAAAGAAAACACGCTTGTGGCCCATCCTGGTGGCGGGTTTAGCTTTGGCACAATTCCAGACATGCCGAAATTTGGTTTGCCGGGAGGGAATGTGTATCTGCGCGTAGGTGTTCACCGCCGTGCAAACAGTGGTTTTGGTGTGATTCACGTTTGGGAGGCTCATCAACCGGACTTGCTCAAGCACGGTTGTGACACCATCGACGGTGTGGCCGCGCACATCGCCAAAATGATTGTTCCAGGAGCACAAATCTACTGTGAGTTCAAAGAGCAACGTGGCGGTAATCGCATTGCAGTGCTCAGGACGTCCACGGGAACACTCATCCTTGAGCCACGCCATGAGCGTGCTACGGGGTTTGGCTATTATGTTGTGACGTGGTATCCCCAACGTCGAGCGCACGGCACCTTGGTAGGTCAGATTCCGCGACCGCCGAAACCTGATCTTGTCGCACCTGAACCGGAGCCACTGCAGAAATGAAAAAGGCGCCCTATGGGCGCCTTTTCAGTGTTCTTGAGGAGTAGTCGCAGCGATTCTTTAGCTCCGAGTCTTACGACCTTGGGTTCAGAATCCGACCGGCTATGCCCGTCGTCACTACTTCAGAGAAACCAGCTTTCTCTGCTGCCAAGAATGCGGGGGGGCCTTTGCTGGTACCCAGTCCCGACGAATGCGCAGTTGCAGTCCTCAATTCCAAGGATATACAAGTTGACACTTGTGTCAACCAAATTTGATGAATGGCCTTGAGTTTACGGGACTTCCGGTGACCCCGGATGATGATTTTTGCCAACCTGACAGGCCGAATGCTTAGCGTACGATTTCTCCGTTTTCTCTGCCGGCCCCGTTACAGCCTAATGCCAAAAACGATTAAAGGTGCCTTAGGCACCCTCTTCCTATTATTCGTAGCCAAAGAGCTGGGCACCCTGTGCCCGGCCCATTTGAGAATGAGCAAACCAGTAATTATTATTTAATAATTACCAATTAATCCAGCGTGTAACCTTGCGCTTCCAGCGCATGCTTAACTATCGCACTGACCGTCCTGAGTGCTTTTCCGGAGCGCTTATTTTCGCGCACATCGTCCTCAATTTTCTCCAGTATGCCTGGGGGCAAGCTGATCGATACGGGAACTGGCTTCCGCTTATCCGGTGCCTTTGCCAACGGGGTAGAGTCATAAGGCTTGTCAGCTAGCTCTCGGGCCAGGCGTTCAGATGCTTCCTCGCTGACCTGCTCCCTCCTATTTGCAGTCTCACTCGCCTTTTTAATTGCCATGGAACACCTCTTTCAACAGACTCTTTATCTCGTTAGCAGCTTCACGGTTTTTCCCTTCTAAAACTGACATTCCCGAAGGAATCGAGTCTTTGTATGCTTTCCGATAGAAGCCGACTGAGTCCAAAGGCTTGATCTCAGGATACTCGGAAAGAAATTCCAGGAATTCGCGCCTCTCCGTGACACGAACTGCAGGGTTTGGGGAAGCCATAGATTGATAGGCATATGCCTGCAGGTTTGGGTTTAGATCTCGGCAGCGCAAGACTTGCTCTTGCAGCTCCCCAAGGGTGTCAAGATCGAGCTGGCTGCATTGGTTTGGAGCAATGATGATGTCTGCAACTACTGCTCCGGTGATCAATTCACGCGAGTTTCTACCAGCGACGTCGACAATCACATAATCAAATTTCTCGCTCAGTGTTCGCAGCGTAACCGTGATGTTGTCGCGTTTTTCAATCAGGGTGATCTTCGGTTCCAGTTGTGCCGCTTCACGCTCTGCGTACCATTTCGAGGCGCTGCGTTGCGCATCCGCGTCTACTAAACAGACATCGTAGCCTTCCATTGCCAACCCAATGGATACGTTTACGGCAGTGGTAGTTTTGCCTACGCCGCCTTTGTTCCCGCCAACCATCACGATTGTGCCCATGTGGGCCTCCTAAATTAATTCGCAATTAATAATTCGCAAATAACAATTAATAATCAGCTCTGTGGGGCTTCTAGTCAAGACCGATCCAGCGCAGATCGGTCCATTCCCCTTCTCAACGATCTAGAACGACCCGTCGCTTGGCTTTGATACCGTCGATGTCAGTCGTTATAAGGATCAACGTGCCGGTAAAGCTGTTACCTGTGTAGAAGCGGATCCACTCAGCTGCACGTGCTGCACTGGTGGTGAATTCGTTGATGATCGTAGTAACACCCTCGTCATCAATGACCGCTCCAGTAAGCGCATAAGAGGTCATATGCCATTCCCTTAGCCCAAGATTGGACGACACAGCACCCTGCGTATCCGAGCGGACACGCAGAGGCCATTCGCTGCAGCTAAAAACAGCTTTCAGGTGATAAGGGGATGCTTACGAAGGAACGACATGAGCGACTCGGCTATGCAGGGAGCTGCAACCTCACCGGCAAACTGTTTTATCCAATAGCGATATTTAGGGTCTGCAAGGTCACGTAACAGCAAAGGACGAGCTGTGATACATTTCATGTTGAGCATGATTTTCCACCAGGTTTATTGTGTTCACGCTGGGGGTGGTTGCACCCATCCCCAGCACCTTCTTTGACTACCTTCTCCTTCTATTAGCCCGTGAATGCCAAAATCGGCACGATGTCCTGCGGCACTCGGCCTGTGAGGATTAGAAAATTTCGCCAGATCTCGTAAGGCACGTCTTGGCTCCCCTCCTTGAACTTCCTAATTCGTCTGTCTGATGCGATGCGAAGCAATCCCGCCAGCTTTTTATCCGTCGCATACGCGTCGAAATGGTCCTGAAAGTGCCGGAAATAGGACCTGACTATTTCAGCGTGAGGTGCTTCCCATCCTTCGTGCTTACGCAACAGGTGAGTACGCGGAAACAGGGCCTCGTCCAGATCCTTTGGACCAGGAATGCTTGGCGCGTGCAGGTTTGCTTCGAGCTGCTTTATCGCCTCGCGAGTAGCCATCTCGAAAATCAATCTCTGCTGTTCAGGGATACCAGGTAGCTCAATCTTCATTGTCATCCCATTAATTAATAAATCATAATTATTAATTGCTAATTAATAAAACACATTGAGGAACGTAAAGACTGGGGCCTTGCGGCCCCTTCTTCACCGTGGTGACAGTTCGATACGCTGAACGTCTGAAACACGGATGTTGACCAGGCTCAGCGTCCCTGTTGCCAACCTTTCCCAGTAGCCTTGCTGATGCACATGCATCAACGCGTAGAAAAGGTAGTCAGGTAGAACGATGTCTGTTCGGTTCACCAGGACACCTATGTGTTCAGGATTGAACACTCGCCCTGGTGCGCCGCATCGTTCTGCTGAACCCCGACGAATTATCCAAAAATGAGCCTCTGGAAAATTCGTCCGGATAGTCGCTACATCTGAAAGTCTCATCTCGTTCCTCGTAGGTGGCAACGACTAGCCCCCTCAGGTTCGAGTGGCTCTCTGCGTGCCACCAACAAAGACATAATAGGCCCAGATGGGCCTAAAAACAAGAATTATTAATTACTAATTCATAATTAATATTTAAGGCAGCACGAGCGCTGGGAATTGATCACTTAGCCTTTACGACCCAGAAGTGATTTGATTTCCAGCATCCATCACTTAATCTGCCTGAGCTGTGCCAAGCAACAGGTAAAAAAGCTCGGAAGAGCTGACAATGGAGAAGTCGATAGTGTCGAAGAAATTCATAACCACGTGGTTTTACGCATCTAAGCACTCAGAAACTCAAGACGTTGGTATTTTCAGAACCAAATTCAGGAAAATCTACGATGATCGCTCTGTGGATTTCGATGAGTTTTCACAGCGCCTTGAAGAGGCATATAACAATTTTGATGAGAGAGGCTATGACGTGGTCAACGTCGTTCCAGTGGCCATGGGCTCGTCGGAGAACTGCAATCAGTCCAATGGAACTTATGTTGGAGACGTTGGCTTCTCGCTGACGCGAGGCGCAGTAATTGTTGGAAAACGCAGAGATTAAGCTAGCAATTAAACCTCTGGAATTTCAGGGTAGCCGAGGGTTTTCCTTGTCTGACCTGGGGATCCTGGCACTTGATCAGTTAGCCTTTACAACCCACAGCTGATCAAGTCGCGTCGTGTAGCTCTGGCTCATCAGCTCACGGCGCATCCCCCAATCCGGAACGACTGGTACTGATCCTGTACGCAGCGTCCCGCGTCCCCACTTGCCGTTGATCATGTCCAAAGTAGCCATCAGTCGATCTGAACTCGCCGGCTGATTGATGGTGAACAGATCGTCAGTGAATTCGCCTGGCTGGCAGATATCCATCAGCAAGACTTCTGCTTTGCTGTACCTGAAGCCTGGTCGAAAAATCCGCGAAACCGCCTCTGTCGCGAACTGGGTCATCACCCTCACATCGTTGGTGGGGTAGGGCAGCTGGACCAGAGCGCCGTTTGCATACTTGGCTTCGTCAGGATTGAACATGCCGGTGCGAATGCTCACCCGGATCTTTTTACACACCGATCCCTGGGCGCGTAATTTTTCAGAGGCACGCATCATGTAGGTGGCCACCGCCTCTTTGATCGGCCCCAGCTCGGTCAACCGCTTACCAAACATTCTGCTGCAGCAGATCTCCTGACGTGGTGGTTCGACTTCGTCCAGCTCCAGGCACGCGGTGCCCGCCAGCTCGCGTGCCGTTTTCTCGATCACAACACTGAATGTTTTGCGCAGCATCCAAGGATCGGCCATGGCCAAGTCCTTAGCCGACCGGATCTGCATGCCCTCCAGGTGCGTTTTCATCTTTCGACCTATGCCCCAGACCTCTCCGACAGAAGTATTGCGCAGCACCCAATCGCGTTTTACAGGGTCACAGATGTCAACGACCCCGCCGGTGTGCGCCTGAAGACGCTTTGCCGTGTGGTTGGCCAGCTTGGCCAGTGTCTTAGTCGGTGCAATCCCCACACCCACGGGAATGCCGGTACAGCGGTAGACCTTGGATCGAATCGATCTTCCTAACTCGGTCAAATTGCCAGGCATACCGGTCAGGTCTGCGAACGCCTCATCAATGCTGTAAACCTCAACGGCAGGTACCATGGATTCTATGATGGCCATCACGCGCTGACTCAGGTCGCCATAGAGCCCAAAATTACTACTGAACGCCTGGATGCCGTGCTGACGCAGTAAGTCCTTGATCTGAAAATAAGGCGCACCCATTTTCACATACGGTTTTGCATCGTAGCTGCGGGCAATGACACAACCATCATTTGAGCTAAGAACCACTATGGGAACCTTGGCCAGGTCCGGTCGAAACACCCGCTCACAGCTGGCATAAAACGAGTTGCAATCGACCAGGCCAAACACCGGCGTTGGCTTGTTACTCAAAGCTCGTGACGCCATGTCTCACCACGCCCCATATCGACAGTTCTTCGCCTTCCAGGATATGCCGAGGCGGATAGGCGGGGTTGGCTGACTTCAGCACGACATGGTCACCCTGCAGGATGAGGATTTTGCACAGCGGCTCGTTGTTCACGGCAGCAATGACAATGCTTCCACTGGACGGTTTTCTGGATCGATCCACGACAACGAGGCTGTCATGAAAAATCTTTGCACCCTCCATGCTGTCGCCATCGATCTTGGCCACATAGATGTGAGGCGCACGTAAATCCATCAACCGGTCGAATGAAAAGTCCTGCTCGATGTGGTCCGCAGCAGGATTAGGAAAACCGGCAGGGATTTTGAAAGTGTAGAAGGGTATGACCTTTCCGGACCCGCACAACCGACCGAGTATTTTGACGTTCATGAAGCGAACCTGGCTGGGAACAGAGTTAACTGTATGGGCGTACAGTTAACGACTCACAGCCTCAACACGTCAACTCAAGCCGACCAGCAGCACAGAAAGCCATCGCTGCACGCACTGAATTCATACGCGCACTCCCCATCATGAACCATCCTCATGTTCTTTTTTTAAGGGCTCTCCGGCTTGCGGCCCCTTCGTGACCGCAGATATCTGATGTACACCGGATTGCACACCCGAGGCGCGGCCATCAGCAGGCTGACCAACGAGGGCCTGAACGGGTGGGGTAGCGGGTGAACGATCTTGCCGAAGTGGTACGGGCACAGCCTTACGGCTGGCCCTGAGAACGCTCACAGTGGCCGGTTGCAAAACTTCGGTAAGGATGTGCGTGTAGCTGGCCACCGTTCTCACCGAAACGCCGGCGAGTGTCGCAATGGCAGAACGTACCAATGCCTTGCCCTGGTCTTGAAGCTGCCTGCACGCGGCACGGATCTTCGATTCTGTGGCTTTGTGCCGCAGCTCATTGGTGCGCTTCGCAGCCAGGCTCTGCCGCTCGGTAAGCGACAAGCTGCCATCGAGCTGCATTGCGCCTCGATGGCAACGACGATCACCGGTGTACCGATCCCACGTCCAGCGACCTACGGATTTGACCGTGGCGCGTATCGAAGACAGCGGCAGGTTTTCCGAAAAGCCCTGTTTTTGAAAGCTGTTGTGGTTGTACGCATACGCATCGAGCGAGCGCATGAAAGACTCAAACGACCCCAGCTCGCGCTCGCGATTGACGATGCTGTACGCAAAATAACGCAGCTGCTCGAATAGGATGCAGTGCCGCGAATGGCTGACCTGGTCAAGTTTGGGACCAGTGGCCCATGGCTTGACGGTCAGCTCTACCGCGCTCGCCAGTTCGCCCAGTTCATAGACGTGGCTGTGGAATTCAGTCGTCTCCCACCAGGGGTGACCAGGTGTTTTGGCCACAGGGCCACCGTGGTAGTCCACGTCCGCGTCGAGGCGAGCGGCAAACGCGGCATAGATCGCTTTCATGTACTGAATCGGCTTGGCTCGGGCGTTCTCGGTGGTGCACACGGACGGCACGGCATAGAACAATTGGGAATGGCCGCTTTTTCGGTTACGCACCATCAGGTTCGGCGCGGGCAACCCGGCATCGTCCCAGGCCAGGGCATTGGCGTGGTCCAGGTCGAACACCAGCCAGGACACCATGCCGGGGCGATTGACCTGCATATAGGGATAACGAAGCGCGTACTCACGAGGGCGAACGCGGGTCGCGGTTTTGTCATCGCTGCATCGCGCCATGTACGGCGCTTCCAGCAATAACCGATTGAGCGCGGTGCCGTCTTCGAAAAACCGCGCTGGCGGAAGGTGAGTGCTGCTGGCCAGCGGATCGGCGTTGGCCATGAGTGAGGTCGCGAGGGAAAGGCTGAGCGCATTGTCGTGGTTCATGCTTCACCGCCTTGGCCAGCAGGTTGGCCAACGGCGTGAAAGTGTTTGACACAAAGGGTCAACCGGGGGGGCAGGGTGCGGTCATCGAGAACGCACAGCCGCTGAAGAATCTTTTCCATAAGTCCACCGTTCAGCGGTGAACTGATGGCTTCACTTTTGACGACTTGCACAAAGCCGCAGTGAACGCCATAATCAGCTCACGTTATGTGTGTTGGACAGGCCTCCTTCTCTCGAAAAAAGCAAGGCCTGTTCAAGTTTTTCCAAAAAGCCCCGCCGGCAAGCGGGGCTTTTTGGTTTCTGCTATATGGCTAAATCGTTAGAAATTTTCCCGTCTACGCTCATTCGAGCATGAAAAATATGGCATCCCAGCAACGGTGGGCAGGCAAAGTGCGTGAACACTATCACCCGGATTCCCCATCCGCAATGAAAATGCCATTTTTTTAAGCTTATATTCCACCACCTTTTCAGCCTAGTGCGCATGGCCATAACCCTTGCGTAACGGGGCTTTCAACGAAATCACTGATGTAATTTATGCAACAGTAATAACTTACGTAAGTTATAGCACTTACTCGTCTTCCATAGAATCGGTTATGGGTTCGGCATTAGATGCATTCTCAAGCAGCGCAATGAGGTCAGCCTTATCAAGCTCTTGGAGGGCCATGATTCCAGCCCGAATCACATCGGATCTAGATATGCGGAAGGTCCGTGGCAAAAGAGAAATCTTATCTATCTGCCTGTTCACGTCCTTGGAGAGGGAAAAAGTAGTACGTACGAATGTAGAAGCTTTCTTACGCTTGCGCTTAGGCTCGGGCGTGGCACTAACGGGCGCTGCAGATATGAAAGCCAGCGCTGCTTCGTCGTTGGCCTCCGAAGACGGGGAGACCTGCTCAGGCTTACGAATCAAATCTTTCAATCCCATTTTGCAGCCCCCCAAAGCTCTGCTGCCAACGTCTCTATCTCTTCTTTAGCACGTGCGTCAGAGTTGCTCTCCAAGACCGAACATCCGTCTTCATCCGCATCGTCGTAGACATTGCGAGCTGTAGTAATCGCGTCAAGAGGTTGAATGCCGAAGGAGCGGCATGCTTCTTTGGCATCCAATATCCGCTGTATCTGGCTAGGAAGGGCAGGGCATTGGGTGATCACTGCACGCACGTTCAATGCTGGGTTCACTGCAGTAGCCAGTCGTGCCAGGTTATCGACCTTTGGAAGGGTCTTGAGATCTCGTCGCTTGGGCCGGAAAGGTATCAACATATGAGTTGCTACCGTCATAGCTGACCGCAGTGCCTCCGAATCAGATCCTCCAGCATCGACCACAATTTGCCTGTACCGGCCCCGAAGGTCTGTCAGCGTTTGACGAATATTGCCGTGTGCTTGCACAACAGGAATCGCAGGGAGGTCTCCCTGTGCAGAGCGTTCAGCAGCCCAGTCTGCGGTTGTGCCCTGAGGGTCGGCATCTAGAAGCAGGACGTCACCTCCGCGAGCCTGCAGCCAGACGGCAAGGTTTTGAGCCAGACAGCTTTTACCGCTGCCGCCTTTTTCACCACCTAAAAGTAAGATCATGAACTGCCCTTGATACTGATTATTGAAGTGACATAACTTACATAAGTTATGGAAAATTTGCTACGAGGAATCTACTGAGTCTCCTGGAAGGGACCCACCCCCATACAAGGAGGAGGGTTCTCACTCGGTTCAATCCACACTCATACCATCATCTTCATCCGGGGATGACAGCTCCGGTGTGCCTGCTGCGGCGGCCTGCCCCTTGGGCGTGGTCTCGGCCACTTCCCGTTCAGGCGCGACCGGCTGCGCTGACCATTCGCGGCGGTTGACCGTTTTGTCCGTGACAGTGCCGTCCTCTTCGATGACCTGCACCACGACAGGCTGGGTGCCCAGGTCTCGCAAACGTACCTGGTCGCCTTGCTTCAGATCTGCGTCGCTCATGGCCTCTTCCAGCCCTACGCCCCACACCGTGCGGGGCTTACCGCCCTCGGGCTTGAGCGTCACGAAGTAGCTCATCTGGTTGTCGTCATTGTGCTGATACGGTGCTTCCCCATGATCGATAAGCGTGCCCTCGATGACTTTGCTCCTAGACGGAGCTGTCTGGCCCGTAGCTGCTTGAGGTGAAGGAAACAGACGCTCTTCCACCTCATTGACTATCTGGGCAGCCATCGCCGTGAGGTGGTCCAGGTCATCGACCGACTGAGGCGAGTTTTCGACTTGCTTGTAAGCAGCGACGATGCTGGCTTTGAACGCTTCGCGGTAGCTGTCGTTTTCCATGTAAGCCGTCAGCAGGGCAGCCGCTTCTGGGGTCTTGTCATCCGTCGCAATGATCCAGATGGCATGGTCTTCACCTCGCAAGCCCATGACCGTATCAGAGGCCCTGACATCCGCTTCGGACATCGGAAAATCACGACGCCATTGCGCTTCAAGCCGGACCAGCTCGCTTGGGCTCTGCAGGTCAGGGTCGTTGACCAGCGCAGGCTTCGCGGCTTCTGGGATCACCGGTTCAGGCACGGCGTCTGAGGGCGTCGGCACATTGGCCTGCGCTTCAGACGTTGCTGATGCTGCGGAATTCGCAGCCGGTTGCGCACGCTGCGCCTGCCACTGTGCAAATGCCTGGTCGCCCTTGGGCTGGCCGCGTTCTGGAATGCCCAGGGTGATGGCCACCGTCTCCACGAACGCAATGCGCTCCGACTCAGGAACGGTGTCCAGCTGCGCGGTGAGCGCCTGGCTAACCTGGTCAGCCGTTTTTCCTTGGCCATACAACGCTTCGATAGGCACGGTAACGCCCAGGCGATCCGCCTGGTCCCGCACGTCCCGTGTGGCATCATCAACGTGCCGAGGCAAGTCGGTGGCAGGACCAATGCTCTGGCCATCACGTTCGATGTCCAGCTCTGCACGGCGGTCCGCCAGGCTTTGATTCATGGCCTTGTCGGTAAAATGCACGTCCAGACCATTCTTGGCCACCGCCTCGATCACCAGCTTTTTGAATTCGGCAGTGCCGTTGATCGTCAGTGTGCTGCCAAACCTTTCGCGGGCCAGCTGGAGGGCTACGGACACCCCGGCTTCGGTGATGCCCGTGCGGCGCATGGAAATGGTGGTACCCGTGTCGACAAACAGGGTCTTGTCGGTCTGTTTGTCCAGGTAATGCACGTTCTGACTGAACTTGGCCTTGCGCGTGTAAAGATCCTTGGCGCTTAGGTCGCGAGCCCGCTCAGTGGCGGCGTCTGGATCAACCTGTTTGGCGAAGCGATCCATGATCCGCTTCACCTGGTCACGCACGCCTTCACGGCCTGGGCCCCTCGCGCCGCTGATGCTGAAGCCTGGGTCTTCTTTTTCATCATCTAGGAGATTGCGTATGGCTGCACTGCCCATGAGATTTACCTCGATATTGGGTTGGGGTTTGTGGAACTGTTCACGTGCTTTGAGCCGTTCGAAGGTCAGCACGGAAACCAGCTGCGCCTTGTCCTGGCGGGTTAAGCGTTGATCGGAGAACACGGCGCGCCTGAGCGCGAAATACTGCTGATCAATCCGGCGTATGGCCCGGCGGTGGGCCGGAGCGATCTGGTTGTGCTGCGCCTGCCGCGTGAAATACGCGGCCACCGTGGAGGCGTGTTTGTTAACGGTCAGGGCCTTGATCGAAGCCCGCTTGAACACCAGCGCCTTGTCTGCAGGTCGCTTGAGCGGATCGAACAGCATCCGGGCGCGCTGCTCGATGTCAGCCACCGTCGCGACCCGGTGCGGGTTCTTGGCGTAAGGCGGGACAGCACCAGGCCGCCATTGACGGGGAGGGCGGGGCTTGCCTGAACTCCGGGGCCTGCGTCCGGCAGTAGATTGGACAGGCGTTGTCGTCGCAGCCCTCGCCTGGGGCAACTGGTCGGCCACCTGTGGGTGGCTGGATGATCGATAGAACACCAGCGCGTTGTCAGAAGGCCGCTTGAGCGGGTCAAACAGGCGTCGGCCCCGCTCCTCGATGTCAGCGATGGTGGCGACACGGTGGGGGTTCTGGGCATAAGGTGGGACTACACGTCCAGCTCGTACTCGGGTGTTTCGGGATTTTCCAGCTCCGGCTCGTCGTCGGCCTGTTGCGCCTGCAGGCGTTGCTGTTCCCTTTGTTTCCTGAGAAACGGCGGCAGGTTGGCTTCCTCCTCTTCCTCGCTCAGCTGTGGACCCGGCCCGCCTTCCTCGTCCTCCTCCTGGTACAGATGATCGCAATCCAGAATCTCCTCCTGGTTGCGACTGTCCCACGTGAACGTGTGCATCACTGGGCAGTAACAACGCACCGTCACGGCTTCGGGTCGGTCCGGCTTGCCTGTGATCTGCCACATCGCTGACGGACAGGTCTTGCAAGCCATCGGCAGGTGCCGCAGTGCGTCGCCCTGTAGTTTCAGCAGGACTTCGCTGGTTATCTCTCTGTCGTTGCCAGGTGTGTACTGATTCATAATCATCTCCATGTGCTCGGTAGAAATTGGTTTCGCGCTCGGCCAGTAGCCGAACACGCTCTTCAGGGGAAGCTTGGGAATACTGTTTGCGAAACTTGGGGGTGGCCTTGTTGACGTACTTGATTTCCCTTGCGCGCTGCGGCCAAGCAAGCAAGCGTTCCTGGATCACACTGGCTTCAAGCGGTGGTTTTCTCAGTTCACGCCTGACAATGAAGTCATCCTGAAAGATGGTGTCTTTCAGATTCGTGCCCTTTGCGTCACCCGGCAATTTGACCGAGATGTATTCGTTGTCCTTGCCTTCATTACGGATGCGTGTTTCACCGTGCTCAGCTACCAGGGCATAAAAATCGGCGCGTGAATTTACGCCGCGCTCAATGACCTGCTTAACCAACTGCTGTTTGAACTGGCGGTTCTTGCCGTAAAAGTCGTCGCCCTTGTAACGTGACAAAACACTGGCCGCATCGGTAATGTCCGCACGCACATTCTCACGCGGTGAAGACAGACCGTACTTCTGGTTAATGTGCTCCTGAAAAGCTTCAAAATACTTCTCATGATTCTTATAAACATCGACCGGATTGGCCTCGTTGCCGCTCAGCAGGTTGATACGCGGAATGATGATATGAATGTGAGGCTTGCGGTCAATCACCTCGCCGGTTTTCCTATTAGTGACCGTCTTCATTTTTGGCAAGTGCGCTTCGGCATACAGATTGAATTCTTCAGGCTTGTACGCATGCATAAAGAAGTTCTTGAACTCGGTCGTCACTGCCTTGAGCAATTCAGGTGACACCGTGTCCTCTTTGAAGCTTAGCGTGAACGTAAGGTAGCGATCTTGGCCATGGTCCGGGATACTTTCGTAGATGGCCCTGGTCACACTGAGCTGCCCCTCAATGATCAACCGATGGTCCAATTCATCACGCGTAAACTCTCGACCTGATTTGTTGCCTTGTTCTAAATACTCCTGCGCCCCGGTGTTATAGCCACTGACTCTAATCAGCATATTCAATACCTGCTAATAAAATCGTTTCGATGACCACCAGCGCTTCATACCATTTGTCTCTCACACTGTCGGTAATGAGGCCCCTGTCATTGGCTGATTTAGCGATATAAGCCAACTGCGAAATGTTGTTACCGGCTTTGTTGACGATGAATACTATTCTTCTCCTAAACCCGGTAAACTCTCTGAATACCGGAGTTGGATTTAAAATCAGCTCTCTAAAAAAGGTTGATGCAGAACAGCCCGCCCGTTTGATCATGTCATCAAACTGGGTCATTTCGTCTTGGGTGAGTCGAAACCGGATGATATGAACTTTTTTGCCAGATACGTTAGGTGAACCACGGTTGCCGTTATGGACTGGCCTTGCCGGTTTTGGCGGGTCAGTCTCGGACAACACGGTGAGCAACAGTTGTTGAATAGCATTCAGCTTATTAAGCCAGTGGAGATACTGCTTTTGATAAACGGTGCCATTGTAAGGTGCCGAGTTTGCGGAGTAGGCAACTCGGTTTAGAGCATGTCCGGACTTTTCGAATACCTGCTGCATCCGCTTTTTGTCGATTGCGGACCGCTCGAAGGTAGGCGAATGGCTGATCACCAGGTCACGAAAGAATCGGGCTGGCTTCAGGCCGGATTGAGCTATGTCCTCGGCAAACCGAGCGAACTGTTCATCCGTGAAACGGCATGACACGGGGCACGACTTGTTCACTTTTACAGCCACAAAATCACCTCCTGAGGGCACCTGGATGACAACAACCAACAACGACAACGACAACGCTTTCCCGCTCTGCGGGGTTTCAAAGGGGTATCCCCTTTGGCACGTCGATTGGATACGAAAAAGGCGAAGCTCTTTTTTGTAGACAATCGGTAACGTGCCTGTTTAGCGAATTCGAGATAGGGGGTCAGCAGGGTGAACCTGAGGGTTACATCAGAATTGCATCAGAAATGCTCAGTATTACGTCAGTATTGCTTTGCATTGCGTTTTTCTACATTAGTGTTACGCTCGAATACGACTGTTTTACATCACATTTACATCAATTCATACGCAGCAAGGGGCAAATCGTGGCTCAAGAAACCGAAAACAGGCGTGAAGCATTGGCAGAATTGGCCCAGGACACCAAGGCTAGGTCGTACACTGCGCAAATCCGCGATCTGTATGACGTGATCGAAAACGCCCTGAACTCAGGTGTGAGCAGGACGGTGATTCATCAGAAACTGTTGGATACCGGACTAGAGATCAGCCTTCGTCACTTCGACCAGGCGCTGTACAGAATTCGGAAAAGCCACAAACGAGCAGGACAGGTTAAACACCCCCTTCCTGACAAAAGCGACAGCGCAGAGGTCAGCAAACCCGCATTGCTGAATGGCGAGAAGACCACGCCACAAGCCAACTTCAGGCAAAGCATGAAGCAGATCAGGGAGGAGGTGGAAAACACGAACTGGGCCGAAGTCATCAGTGACGCAAACAGAACTTCCAAGCCATGACAGTTGAATGGTTGTTGGCTCAGTAGTTACTGTGCAAACTGTTTTTTAATGGCAGATGGTAGCGTATCAATGACAGCCTGCTGTTTTTTGTATTCGTGATAAAACCATCGATTGGTTTCATTAACATCCTGAGCCTTGATCGCTACCCACCCCATTGCACAAA
Organism: Pseudomonas syringae group sp. J254-4; assembly: GCF_032586855.1. Classification (NCBI taxonomy): domain Bacteria; kingdom Pseudomonadati; phylum Pseudomonadota; class Gammaproteobacteria; order Pseudomonadales; family Pseudomonadaceae; genus Pseudomonas; species Pseudomonas syringae group sp. J254-4. The sequence continues at coordinate 19,600 of NZ_JAWHOO010000033.1, forward strand.
CCACCGCGATACTCACAGCCACAAATCCCGCCAGGACAATGTAGTTGAACCGTGAGGCCTGGGTGTCACGAAAATTGCCGGATAAAGCGCTGACTCGCTTTTCCAAGCCATCGATTTTAATCGCTGCGCGCTGCAAAGCAGGTTCGAACACTCGCTCTAAACTCTGGTGAATGGCCGTGGACATTTCAAGAGCGACGTCCACACCTGCTTTGGCGGCAGTCGCTTGAATGACTTCCTTCGTCGTTTCTTGCAAAAGCAACGCGGTGTCTTCCGCATCTTCTACAGCGTCGGCCACAATATCCAGTGATTCCCTCATGGATAGTTCAAGCAGCTTCGGAATACGTTTTACATCATCGTGCAAACGACCTACATCACTCAAAAGCTCAATGATCAGAGCATCACGCGCTGTAGAGGGAATAGTTTCATGTTCACTCATTTGATCACCTCAAGGCCAAACAGAGCGGCGAAAACCCCATCAAGCTTGCGGTTTACGCCTTTACACAAGAGCTTCAGTCCGTACATATCAGACCAACGATCACGCTCTTGTGCGCTAGCCTCTTTGTCCTTGAGAAGTTCTTTGTAGTCTGTGTCATCGTCCATAATGCTTTGCATTGAAATGCGGTGAATAGACAAAGCATCAAACAGTTCTGACTCGAACACGGCACATTCAGTATTCAACGTGAAGGCACTGGCGCGCTGGTGAAAAGCAAAAATAATCGGAAACTCTGTTTTCACGTCCTTTTTGACACGGTTGAACAATATAAGAATTTTTTCAGGGGGTACGCCAAGTGTGGCCAGGCTACTAATCATACTGACCGTTTCTTTTTGCTCCTTGGTGCCTGAAGTGACCGGGATCACGAAGTAGTCGACTTCCTCATGGGCTTCATCAAACTCTTCCAGGTTGGCCATAAAATCTTCAACGTTGGACGCTCCAACATCGATGATTGCCTGATCCTCAAGCATGAGTCGTTTGAACAGCTCGCGGAAAGCATTGCCGCGCAACTTCTCAACATCAAGGCCAAGGTTCTCAGCCGTTTCGTTGATTGACTCAATGGCATAGAGCGGCGCACCGCCCATACGTGGCCACAGCAGGTTTGCCGCGATGGTAGTTTTGCCAACGGTGCCGGTGTAATTGATGACCACGACTTTCTTTTTGATGAATTTCATCTGGGTAATCCTTGAATAGAGGGGTTCGCACCGGGTAAACACCACCCGGTGTGCTTGATCTGAAAAATGTTGATGCTGGGCGGTTTGAACACCAAGGGCGCGGCCCTTGTCATCTCGCAACGGCCGCGTTGACCTCGGGAGCGCGGGGTGGTGAAGCTACCCCACACTCCCAAGGTGAGCCTTTCTGAAAGAGGTAGCGTCAAGTGTGCGCTGCGCCCGTGCTTCCGTTCGCCGCGACGATAAAGCGCGTCACGACGAGCCGGGAGCGCGGCACCTGACGTGGGCAAGATCGCTGTGCGGATGGGTCAGACCAACATCCTGTTGAACCGATAGGGGTCCATGAACGGGATTTTGTCATCACTGCCGTCAAAATCCCCAGCGGGTTGCGGTTCGGGCACTTTGGCCTGTGCCTGCTTGCCTGATGCACGTGGCGGTTTTGATGCGGCTTTGCCTTTGCCGGACGATTTTTCAGGCGCCGCTTGTTGGGGGGCTTGCTGCCGAGGAGGTTCCTGGTGATCACTGCCGCCGCTGCCGTGGCCGGTCTGCCCTTGTGGGGAGTCGCCCTGTGGACGGCCACCAAGCAGCTGCATCGTGCCCTGCATGTCCACGACGATTTCAGTGGTGTAGCGTTTGATCCCGTCCTTTTCCCATTCGCGGGTTTGCAGCTTGCCCTCGATGTAGACCTGCGAACCCTTGTGCAGGTATTCGCCGGCGATTTCGGCGACCTTGCCGAACAGCGACACGCGGTGCCATTCGGTCTTCTCGACCTTCTGCCCGCTCTGCTTGTCAGTCCACTGCTCACTGGTGGCCAGGCTCAGGTTGGTCACCGCAGTGCCGTTGGGCAGGTATCGACAGTCAGGGTCTTGTCCGCAGGTGCCTACCAGGATCACTTTATTGATGCCACGCGCCATGATTGCGCTCCTTCTTCAATGAGTGCTTAAAGGGATGTGAGGGGGTGTTACGAGACCTATGGATTTACCAAAAGGCGTCCATGGCGATACGTTCGAAGCCTGCCAATTGCGCTTCGTGTTCCTCATGAAAACGCTCGTAGCGATCCATGTGTTCTTCGCAGAACTGCTCCAGGGCGTCGGGCTGAAGGCGTGGCGAATAGATCAGCGCCGGTTCGGCGTCATCGTCCACAAACTGCTCGGTGCCATCGGGAAACATCAGACGGCCCACACCACCAAGCAAGATTTCAACGGCAGTGGTGTAGGGGGCGTTTTTACTAGCGTCGGGATCAAAATGGATTGTCGTTTTCAACAGCTCGCGGCCCCGGGCCGAAGACTGCGCAGCAGGGGCCAATATCAAGGCTGTTGTGCCGTCTGCCGACAACTCAAACTCGGCAAAACAGGTGTCGCAATCCACTGGACGCCAAGTCATTTCCCACTTCCTGACGTTGACGATATCGACAGTTGCGGGGGTTTCGCAGTTGGGGCAGTACGCAGTCATCGTGTCACCAGGTGGCCACTGAGCAACACGTTCGGTAAAGGTCTGTGCAAGCCAATCAGCGTCTGCGGTCAGGATGGTGACTTCGTCGAATGGGGCTATCAGCAGCGCCTTGATGATCTTGGCCACCCAATTCGGATGTTTCGCCATTTGTGCCTGAGCGTCCGCAAGTGCCTTGCGGCCCAATGCCACAGCTTCAAGGTCATTGCTTGGAATCGAAGCTGTTACTGCTACAGCCTGGGCCTGAAGCGCTTCAAGGGCGGCATACGCTCCCTTGGGTAATTTCTCGTCTGACATAGCAAATGCCTCCGTTGAGGAGAGGGGTCATGCGCGCGTGGGTTTGCGGCTGTATACGAATTCCAGCTTGGCTTCGTGGTTGAGCTTCAGGGCCGCTTCAAAGGACTTGCCGGTTTTCTTGCTGTGAAACCCCTTCAGTACACCGGTCTTGCCCGTAGTCAGCAGCGCCTCGATCTGGCCGGGGGACAGCATCTTGCCGCTGACTTCCGGGTAGAACTTGAAGGCGCAGGCGCGACAGCCGATCACTCGCGGGGTGACAGCCAGTTCACTGCCGCACATGGGGCACTGGGCGTTCAGGCTGTCCAGCACCGGCTTGCCGTCACCCTGCACGTTGCCCAGGTCCACGTTCTGCACCTGGTGGGCAATGAAGTCCTCCAGTTCGTCCAGGAACGCGTCCACGGTCAGTTCACCGGCCTCGATCATCTGTTGCTGTTCATGCCAGAGCGCGGTCATGTCCGGCGTGGTCGCAATCGCTGGCAACGCGGCAATGAACTCCAGCCCCAACGCGGTGGGGATCAGTTTTTTCTTCTCTACCGCGTAGAAACCACGCTCCTGCAACTTGGCCAGTACCGCACCACGGGTCGCCGGGGTGCCGATGCCGCCGTTCTCGCCTTTCTTGCCCTGGTCACGGTCGATCAGCAGCTGCTTGATGCGCGGGTCTTTCACATACTTGGCCACGCGCTGCAGATCCTTGAGCAACGTGGCTTCGGTATAAAGCGGCAGGGGCTTGGTCTTTTCCTTGGCCACCGTAATGCCATCGCATACCCCGGCGTCACCGACTTTCATATCCGCCAGAGCATCGAAGGGGCTCGCGACCTCGGCGGCGTCCGACGCGTCTTCGTCTTGCTCGTTTTCTTCAGTGACCTGCGCCGTCCACCCTGGCTGCGTCACTTTGGTGGAGCGCGCAACGAAGGAGTGTCCGTTCACGCCAAAACGCACCTCGGCACTGAGGTAGCGTTTCTCGGGCAAGAACTGCGCGACGTAGCGTTTGACGATGGCCAGGTACACGGCGCGTTCATCGTCACTTAGCTGGGCAATGTCGATCTTCACTGCCGTTGGGATGATCGCGGTGTGCGCCGAGACCTTGCTGTCGTCAAACGCCCGGCTTTTACGTTCCGAATTCACCTCGGTGAACATCCCGGCCAAATCCGGCAGGGCCTGACTTAGCAGGTTCAAGGTCTCCGGAGCCTCGGCAAATTGTTCGTCGGACAGGTAGCTGCAATCGGAACGGTTGTAGGTGATGGCCTTGTACTTCTCGCGCAGTGCCTGGGTCAGGGCTAGGGTTTTCTCCGCATCGATGCTGTGGGTCTTGCTCATGTACACCTGAAGGTCCAGCAACGCGAACGGCAAAGGTGCGGGCGTTTGCTTCTCCTCCACCCGGGCTTCGGTCACGTCTGCTGGCTTCATCCGGCACGCGTCGGCCACCTGGGTGGCGTAGGCCTCGTCAGTGATCCGGTTCTTGTCATCGAGCGGGGCATCCGCGGCCACCACCAGGCGGGCCTGGGTACGACTGCTACCGAAGGCCAGGCTTGCCGCAACCGTGTAGTAAAACGCACTGGCGTGACTCTTGTTGGCCAGGTAGCGGTTCACGATCAGTCCCAGGATAGGGGTTTGCACGCGCCCCACTGATAACACGCTTTTGACACCCTTGGCCCTACCGGCCAGGGTGCAGGCGCGGGTCATGTTGAACCCGTAGAGCTGATCGCCGATGCTGCGGGCCAGGGCCTTCTGGAACAGGCCGTAAAACTCGCTGTTGTCGCGCAGGCCGTCCAATGCTTTGCGGGCGGCATTGGCGTTCATGTCATTGATCAGGATGCGTTTGACCGGCGCGGTGTTGCCGAAATGCACCAGGACCTCGTCGACCAGCAACTGGCCTTCGTCGTCCGGGTCACCGGCGTGAACGATTTCCGAGGCGCGACCGATCAGCTGCTGGACCACTTTGAGCTGGTCGCGAGTACGGGCAATGGGTTGGTACTTGGCCGGGCGCAATCTCAGGGGCAAATCGGCCTGAACCCAGTTTTTATAGGCAGGGTTGTGAACCTCGGGCGGGGCCAGTTCAAGCAGGTGGCCAACGCACCAGGTGACGATATTGTTGCTGCCGCACTCGAAATAGCCGTCCTTGCGTATGACGGTGCCCAGCGCCTCGGCAATGACCTGGCCCAGGGCAGGCTTTTCCGCAATGAATACTCGCATGGTGTTCTCCTTGTCAGGATCTTGGGCCTAGCCCTGGACCTTGCCGAACTTGTCGTTGATTTTTTGGGTGTAGCTCTGATCAGCACCGGGGCAGCTGTTGAGGTAGTCCTGGCGCGCCGAAGCGGTTTCGCTCCATTTGATGTTCCCGTGTTTCTTGACCAGGATGCTGAAGTAGTCCTGCTCGGCGCTTCGGCACTCGCTGCTACCGCTATTGCCGGCGAACTTGCCGTAGAGGCAAAGCACGGACTTGCACGGGTCACCGGCTAAGGCTGAGCCACTGCCCAGGAGGCACACTGCGAACAGCGCGCAGACTCGCGTTTTGCCGCGACCAGGCACGGCGTTGCCAGCGGCCTGACCTTGGCGGTCAGCCGTTTTGCTGTAGGTATTCATGTTTTGCTCCTGCAGGCGCTTGGGTGCGCCGATGGGGGTGTTACATCGTTTCGGGGGTATCGTCAGCCTGCGCAGGCTCGGGATCGGGCTCGACATCAACTGGCTGAGCCGCATCTGGCTGTTCCGGAACGGCGTTAGCGGCCTTTTCTTTGGGATTCCAGCGCTGCCGTTGTTCGGCCTGCATGGGCTTGGTGTCTGCCACTGCGACCTTGGCTTCAATGGTGCGTACCGGCACGGTGAGCGCGTCGATTTTGGTTGCGTCTCCAACCGGCAAGGGCGGAGGGGTCATCTTCTGTCGCGCTTTGAACACGTCCTCTTCGAAGTAAATGATCTTGCGCGCCAGAATCTTCATTGGCTCTGTTTGCCTGTTGCCCTGGACAAAAATCAATTGCTTGTCAAAAGGTAACTCGTTTACCTCCTGGGGCAGCAACAAGGGCCGGGCCTGTTCGCTGTAACTGTCTGTTTGACCTCGAGCACCGATTTCATTCTTCTGTCTGTTCAACGATTGGTTATGAACGCGCTCGGTAGTGTTGCCTAACCGCCTGCTGTACTCCTCGGCCAGCTTGATGTCGCCGGGGGCGAACACGATTTCGTTGTGGATCGCCTTCATGATGCCGTTGGCCGCTTCCTCTCCGTAGACGGCACGAATCTGGTCTTTGCCCTGGAAAATGAGGAAAAACCTCAGACCGGCACCTCGGGTCAGTGCTGGCGCGGTTTCCATGATTTCCATGCGGCCCATGATTGCAAATTCGTCCATCATCAGGGCCAGTTGGTACTTGTACCGTAGCGTGCCATCTGCGCAGTGCCCGCCTTGCTCAGGCAGGACCTTGGAATTGAGCCGAATCGCCTGGGTGAAAAACAGGTTCATCAGCGGGCCGTACTTCTTCAGGTTGCCTTCCGTCACGCTGAAGTAAACGGTGGTCTTCTCCTCGCGCATTTTGGCAAAGTCGATGTCGTCACCCGACACCGCCCAGGCCACGGTTTTTTCGGCATACACCGACAACACGTCGCGCACGATATCCACGGTGGTTGACCAACCGCTGCTCTTGTTTTTCGATGCTTCGTACACACCGTTAAGCTCTCGAAGGGTTTCAAAGCTGAGCGCATTAGGTCCGATGCTGCGCAATTCGATAATCTGCTGAGCCCACGTCCCTATCCCGGTACCCAATGAGCCAATTTCGTAGGCCTGGGGCAACGTACAGGGCATTTCCGGCGTTTCCATCAGGTACAGCAGGATGGATGTAAAAACGTTGCCGGCCTTGTTGTACCACTCCTGGTTCTTGGGGTTGTCGGAGACGAACAACACGCGGGCCAGGGTACGAATATCGCCTAGCCGATACAGAGGATCGCGGTTAATGGCACTGACCGGGTTCCAGCGATGCGTTTCCAGGCGCTCGGGCGAAAAGCGGAACACTTTGTGACCAGCAGAGGCACGAAAGCCTGACGTAATGTCCCAGTTCTCAAACTTCGGATCGTTGACCACCATTGAATCGGGGTAGCTCAACAGGTTGGGTATCACCGCACTGACGCCTTTCATCGAGCCTGGAGGCGCAGCCAACATCACAAACTGTTGGCCATAGCTGGCCAAAAATACGTCTTTGGTGGGGTGCTTGCCCAAGAGGAATGCAGGGTACTCCTCGATCCGCTCTTGGGGGTTAGTCGAGCTGATGGGTTTGGATTTAGCTTTGCCCATCAGCGGCTCCCCGCTTGACGCTCAATCGCCTGAGCTTCGTTGCTTTGAGCCTGAAGCGCGGCCTGCTGGTGTTGCAGAGCGATGGACACCTGTTGGTTGGCCTGGATCTGCTTGAGCGAGGCGCTGATGACTTCGAGCTGGTTCGCCTGTCGATCAAGCTGTGACTGAGTCGCGCAGCCGGTCAGGGGCAGCATGAACACAGCGGACAGGGTCAGTGCGGTACGAACGTTCATGTCACTCTCCTAGATCCGGTCATCTTCATAGGCCCACTTACTGTGCCAGTGATTAAGCGCACCAAACGAAGCGTTGCAATCAGCGAACAGCGTCATGAACCGTGTTCGGAACAAGACCTGACTATCACGAGTAGCAAATTCCTCGGTCAAGAACGCACCGATATCCTGGTCAACGCTCGACGCTCTTTCGGAGTCGGTTTGCTCACGAGCTGCGATGTAGTGCGCAGCTAACGTGCATGCGCTTTTCACCAACGATGCGGGGAAAACCACTTCGTTTTCTTCTAGCTCTGGCAGTGTGAACGGGTTGCGGGGTGCAAATATGCTCATATGTATTTCCTTGTGATCCGGGCACTGCTCGACGTCAGGCGGTGCTAGCCGTCTGCGTGGCAGTGCAGTGGGATGGTTTGAAAATGCGGATGTATCAGGGGGCGATGCGGGTGCACTACCTACTTGCTGGTGTTCTTGTACTCACCTTGGTACTCGAACTGGCGCAGCTCGCGGTTGTTGGCAAAGCGGGCATCACCGTGTAGCGAGGTCTTGGGCTTCAAACGCACGAAAAGGGCCATCAGCGTTATGCCGACCGGCAAGAAGGTGAGGGCAGCGGTCACACACCATGACCAGGGCACGTACAGCATCCGCCGGTCGTTCCAGGCCAGCTTGCGGGTCTCCCATAGCGTGTCCCAGGCCAAGCCCGCGAAGTGACCTTGGGTCAGGTGCAGATACATAGCCCCCCCTGCGTACAGCCCGATCACGAAGCACACAGCCATCATGAATACGATTGATAGCAAGATTTTCCACCACATGGCGTTCTCCTAGGCAGCTCGTTGACGCTGGCCATTGAGCAAGGCCAGCTTGTGTTCGGGTTCGTAATGCACTTCTTCGATGTAGGTGTTTTCCATGTACACGACCACGTCAAATGAGGTGCGCACCAGGCGCTCGATGTACGCGTAATCCAGGCCGAGTCCGATTGGTGACTGCTTCACCAGGCCGCACACACGGGCATAGCCTGCTTCACTGTCATTGGCATGCGCAGTGGTCACGGTGCCCTTGGTGCCGGTGTTCAGAATCTCGATGTAGTGCCACACCTCGTCACCGGTCAGCTCGGCCAAAAACAGGTGGTCAGGCTTCATCCGCATCGCGCTGGCCACCAGGGCTTTGGGCGTCACCACATGGCCATAGAGCAAATGCACATGGTTAGGGTGGAAGGGCATGGGGTCCTCCAGTATTTCCTGGATCGTGATCATGCGGCGGTTAACCGGAAACATGTCGATCAGCGACTTGCCGTAAGTGGTTTTACCCGACCCTGGCCCGCCAAAAATGATGATGTTCTGGCGATTAGCGATCGCGATTTCCATGAATCGGTGCCACTCGCCGGCTGCGTGGGCTTCCTGCATGTCGCGCTGCCAGGCTTTCAGGGTCAGTATCGGTGAAGCGATGGCCCTGGCTCGGTCATAGCGGCCACTGTTGACGTAATCCATATGGGTGAAGCGATCCAAAGAGGGTTTTCGAAACGTCATCGACAAGGTGCCCTCTTCGCACGCCGGGGCCATGACGATCTGGCCCCGCTCCCCGCCAGGTAATTTCACAGTGTGAATCGGTGAGTGAGGAGCCAGTACGCGGTATCTCAGCGCACAGAGCGCATTGGCCAGCCGCCAGCACAGATTGTAGGTGAGCCAAGGCGCTTCTTCGTGTTCCCAGCCGTTTGGACCGTCCACCCACAGCTCGTAAGGCCGGTTGATGGCCACGTCCTTGGTGCCCTGACGATTTAGGCGCTCGGTGGCACCTGCCTGGTCGAGGAAGTCTTGGACCAGCGTGTCTTCGGTAAGTCCTTGCTCTTCAGTCATGAATACTCCTTAGCGGTTCTCGAAAACCGATGAAAAGTCGATGTCGCGGGCCACGATGACGGTGATCACGGTGCCAGGCAGCAGTTTCCCGGTGTCCGGAATGTTGATGGTGCTGTCCAACGCCTTGTTGGCCATGCTCTCCACGTTCTGCTCGCTGTTGTTCACCGTGTAACCTCCAGACCCCGAGCTTTTCTGCGTCGTGTTGGACGCGGCCTGAAGCGCGTCCTGGATGAACGACAACATCACCGCACCGCCAAAGCGCTGCATGTAGTGACGATCGATCCAGGCTTCGGTCCCGCTGGCTCCCATGGGGCCTGCACCCAAGCTGTCAATCTTGGCCCGCACACCCGCTTGGGTTTCGATTTCGGTCCAGGTGGTAAACACGCTGGTTTCGCCTGGACCAACCTCAACCGTCTGTTCACCGGTGAGCTTGTCACCTGCTGCCGCAATCACCGTGGAGCCATCAGCGGAATACAGCGGATCGGTCAGACGACAATCCACCATTCCTGGGTGTGTACTGATGATTTCGGTGTACAGCGCGCAGCGCGTGTAGGTGTTGTGGCTGACCAGGTACTTGCGGTTCGGTGCCAGGTACGCCTTGGCCGGGGCAAAGGTGGTACCGCCCAGGTTGCTCAGGCTGCTGCGTTTTCTGCTGGACGATTCACCACCCAGACCGCTGCTCGATCCGCCCTGAATGTCGCCCAACATTGAAGGCGGCAGTGATGGCTGCTCGCCGGACGGCTGTTGCGGCTGAGTATTCCCAGCACCAGTACCCTGCGCGTCTTCAAAGGTGACCCACATTTCACCTCCCAGTTTGCGTTGCCGGGGGGTCAGTTCCTCAGGCGGTTTCTGGCCGGGCGAGCCGGGCGGTGGCGGCGCACTAACGGCGTGGTCCTGCCCGGTTCTTCCGCGTTCAGCATCCTCTTTATCCTTTTGCTCTTTGGCCAATCGCTCTCTTTCCGCTCGGGCTCGCTTTTCCTCCTCAGCTTTGTCAGCGGCCAGCTTGGCTTCCCGTGCCTTTTTCATGCTGTCGTCGCTGCCCAGATTCACGTCCAGGGTCGCGTCCTTCTTGACGTTGGTTTCATCGACCTCGGAGCCGGTGGTTTTCATCTGGGAAATGGTGAAGTACCAGAGTCCACCTATCACCAGCAGACCAACCAACACCAGCCCGACCAGGCCCAGGTAAAGCGTTCTCTTGTTTTGGGCATCGCCTGATCGTTTGGCCCGCACGTCAAAGGCCCCACGGGCCTGTGTGCTAGAAGGCTCGGAGACCGGGGCCGGTTCTGGAGAAGCTGCGGTGGACGCTGCTGCTTCGGGCGGCCCGATGCTGTCCGGCCCTTGAGTGTTCTCCGGAGCCTGGTCGTTGTCATTGTTCTGCATGCTTGAGCTCCCGAATCTCGCCGGTGGTGGTCCCGTTGAAGTTGTACCCCGTGTTCACCTGAGCAGTAGGCCGGGCCTCTACAAGCAGACCGTTCAGGCGAAACCGAAACAATCGGCTGACCCCATGCACCACGACCACGTTCTGTTCGTTGTGCATGTCGGCCACCGTTTCGGTGCCGTCTGGTAGAACCTGGTACAGCACCGGGCGCGGCCCATTGCCGGTGAAGCGGAAGCAGGTCAGCATGCCGTTGTCCCAGCCCTCATAGGGCGCTATGGATCGACTCTCTGCATTGGAGCGCTTCTGATAGGGGCCGTTTTGCACCGGCCCGTCGCAGGGGTTGCTGGGGTCACGGCGAGCCGCGACAGCCTTTTTCGGCGGCTCGGGGTAGGTGAAGCGCAGTAGATACGTCGAGTCTTGTTTGCGCTTGACCAGCTTCAGCTCAATCAGGTATGTACGCCGATTGGTGTTAATGGTCAGGTTCGTATCCGGCTCCTGATCAGTGATCGGCTTAAGCGAAACCATGTTGCCCGCTTTGTTTGGGCCAATAGACCAGGCTTTCGGATCGCCCGAGATCATGAGGCCCGTATCTTGGTTGATCGTCTCGTTGGATTGGAGCTGAATGAGCGATGCCCGGCCAACTGTCGTTTGCACCCTAAATACCTCGTCAGGGGAGTAAATGGCCGCCTGTACGCGCCGATCCAGTGATGAACCGGTGCCCATGCTCTCGGCAGAGGCCGGTAGGCCGGACGTCAGAAGCAACAAAGCGGTGAGGCCTGAAGCGGCTTTATTTACCATTGGACACCCCCACTTCCTGGGTCATTGTGTAGGCCTTGATCCCGAAGCCACGGGGGTTTAGCCACTGGTCACCGGCTTTTTTCGCAGGGTTTTTGTAGTCGTAGGTCACTGTGGCCACCCAGGTCACCGGGTGCAGCTGAGGATCGGGGATGCCGTTGCGGTCCAGCACGGTTTTGGTGATTCGCACCTGGGCTGTGCCTTCCCGATCTTTACGCTCAAGAAAGTTGATATTGTTGATATCCGTGCGTATTTGCCGGTTGGTCCCCAGCACTTCCAGATAGCCCTTGGAGGACAATTGGAAGTTGCGGTACTCCGTGAAGGTCTCGTCATAGGACATCAACTTGACCATGCCGTAATTGGCATCGTTACTCGAAAAGTTGTAGCTCTCGCGGAATCGCGTGTACGCGGAAAGCCAGAACTCGTCATCGATCTGCTCTTGTGGCTTGCCTTTGTCGTCGGCCCACACCACATCCGTGTAGCCGGAGTTTCTGTCGACCCGTACCAGGCCAAGTTGAACGGTCTTGAGCGGGGTCAGGCCCATCACGGCGGCAACTGACATGACGGCAATGGACCCAAACACATAATTCAACCGCGTTGCTCGTTTGGTCTTGGCCTTTTCATCGGCGGCGATGCTTTTTTCAAAGAACCGCGCTGCATGAATCCAAGCCTGTTCAACCAGGCTGATTTCTTGTGCGGTGGCCGCGTCGATGCTGGTACGGGCGGCCAGTTGCCGCTCCTGCTCGATCACGTCCTCTTTGGATTTTCGAAACTTTTTCATAAGTCACCTAAACCTGGACAAACACGTGCTGCGCGGATCAGTTCGCGGAGCATTTGGATTCGTTGGGTGGGGCCTCGGCGGGCTTTGCCGGGGGGGCGGTTGCCGAACGCTTTGGACTGGTGGTATTGAGCAACTGGGCCTTGGGCGAAGGGCTCGCTGCTGGCAGCACCCGGCCAGGCACGGGAGCAGGCGTTGTCACGGGGGCAGCGCGAGGCACGGGGGCATGGGTGAAGGGCATGTCTTCCCATTGCCCTTCCGGTTCGGACAGTTTGGGTGCAGAGCCACACCCTGACAGCAAGGCAGCCGAAAGCAGCCCGCTCAAAGCAAGTTTGAAATTCATAGTTGGATTACCCGTTGTTGCGAGAGAGGGGGGAGCAGTTGAAAGCTTGTGTTCGAGGGGCTAAGAGATTTTGTTACGACCTTTCATCTTGGCGGCGATCTTCTCACCTATGCTTTTCGCTGCGCGTGCACTGTTCATAGCACTGCCAAGTCCTGAACCCTTTGCAATAATCCCTCCTATTCCAGTAGCGGATACAGGGGTGCCTCCCATGATGGTTGCCGCGTAATTAGGCAGTTCCACGGCTAAAAGCGTAAATGCCGAGAAGCACAAAAGCATTACAAAGTTGCCTGTAAGACTCAGATCTATCTTGCCATTTACTATGATGTACGAGTTTATAAAGCTGAGTTCCAATGCAATGACCGCGGCGAACAACACTTGGGTCAGCATAAATCCTGCCATAACTGAAACCCACCCCCAAAACCATTGCTTCGTTTGCGCAAACAGAGCGAAGACTATGAACAATGGCCCGACTGCTGATATGACGGTACTGGCAGCTTTCAGCACCACGATTGTGCCAGAGGCCGTCAGCATGAATGGAATGCCAGCTATTAAATAAATAACTAACGCTTGCCCTCCAAGATAAATAGTTTTGAGGTCGACATCCCAAAGATCAACCTTGAAGATATCAAACAGCTTATTTAAGTTCTCAAGATAGACGACCACCATAGAATCAATCTGGTTCATCTGGCTACCGTCTTGCCCTGAAAGCACACCCCCCATCCATGATGGAAAGCCCGTTATGACCGGCACTATAGTGCTCCAGTACCATTGGACGTTGAACGCACAGCCGCAAATGAACGCAACCTTGAGAATTTCAAAAAAAACCTCTTGGAAGGTGCTAGTCATGCCTTGCCACATCCAACTGAAGCTACGGAATGTGAAATGCACCAACCAAAACGTCCCTACTGCCGCATTCAAAGCCAATAAAACCACGGACATTTTGGTTAGCACCACACTTTGTAGTGCTAAGTCCCAAAAATCATACATTTGTTGTGTAATGTGCATTGCATAACACCTTTTAGCAACAGCATCTATTTATCGGGTGGAACCTCGTCTTTGAAAACAGGATATTCTTTAGTTTTGCCGGTTAAAAAGTCCTGAATCTGAACTTCGCGTTTTTTATTCTCCACATATCGAGCATCGCGTGCGGCCTGAACCTTGCTTTGCTGACTGTGGTCATCGCAACCGCTGATCGCAATCATCGATGCCATTGAAAACGCTATAATCAGATATTTCATATCACTAGTCCTTGTCTATTGGGGCATCACAGTTGACTTCCCAAAATAGTAATCACTTATGTCTTGTGCACGTTTTTCGTTTTCCATTTTCTCTTGCTGCTGTTTAAGCATCTGCATATTGGCCAGCCTCATCTGCTGGTTTTGCTGCTCGATCAGCTCCTGCTGGTAACGCAGCTGTAAATCCTCCTTCTGTTGTGGGGTCGTCACCTCGTTCAACCGGGCCCGAAGCAGCTCGGCGTTCTTGACCCGTTCAGTGCTGGCGTTGTAATTGCGCTCCAGCGCATCGGCAACCGACATCATCTGGTCGAATTTCGCCTGCACGCTGGCATTATCCGAGGTTAAGCCGTAGCGGTCACGCAAACTGGCGATGTCCCGGCCCGTGCTGTAAATATCTGCCCAATCCCCCATGGGCATGACTTTGTTCAAGGCGGGGTCGTTCAGGAACCCACCCAACATGTCATTGCCGGTGATGATGCTTTTGTAATGGTTGTATTGCTGCGCGGTCTGGGTGATGGCGTCCTTGGCCGTGGTAAGCGCGTCCATCGCCTGCTTGGCCTGGGCCAGCGCATTCGCTTTCAGCACAAGCAGGTTGGATGGATCCAGGACAGGAATGCCTGGTACTGCCGCATGCGCAGCAGGCAGGGCGGTAGTCAACATGAGCGCGCTCAGCGCACAAGCAATCGCGTGTTTTTTCATGACGAAACCTCGACTTCATTCTGTTCCTGAAGGGCTTTCCAGGCTTTTTGAAAGGCAGGCATCCAGCGCTGTGCATCCCGCGTGTTCATGGACTGGCGTAAGCCCTCGGCATAGTTAAACGCAGGCAGCCACACGGCGGGATCGTCGGTGTTCAACCATTGGCGCACCGCCTCGGCCACCAGGAACGCATCGACCCACACCGTGGGATCGGTCGTGCGCAGGTGTTGCCGAATACGCTCGGCCACCGCCAGGTTCTTTTGGGTGGCAGATAACAGCGGCAACCAATACTTGAGCGGGCCGTCCAGCTCCATTTTCAGCTTCACCGTCTGGTGACCCTGTTGCACCACCATTTCTCGGCTCAGCGGCCCCATATCACGCACAGCCTCGAAAACTTTGCCGGTGACACCAAACTTGGCGTAGCTCTCGGCTTGGGCTTTCTTGTTAGGCAGCCAGATAGGCGTTGTCACTTGCTGAATGACGGCTGCCGCGTAAGGCGTCGCCAGTGCTTGCTCGGGGTACTGGGTGTCCATGATCAGGATTTCCCCGCGCATACGACCGCTCTGCAAGACCTCCTGCAGGGCGTCTGCCGTACTCTTGTATGACAGCGGTGCCCAGAACTCGGCCACCATGTTCAACAGCAGATTGCCGGGGCGGGCTTCGTGCATTTCGCGTTTCATGTAAAACAACGTGTTCAGAAACGCTTCCATTACTTCCGGGTGCTTCTCGGCGTAGCCGTTTTTGAGCAGCTGCGTGCAATCGAAGGCCAGACGCCGGTAGGTCTGCGCATCGAACTGGTTGACAGGCGAGTCCAGTACCCAGGCGTATTGCCCTTCGCGGCCTTCACCGGCCAAACGGCACCATTTCGATAGCCGGGTGTGCAGGCAATTGCCACCTCGTAGGGGGATGTTTTGCAGCAGCAGCGACATGCCCCGGAGACGCACATTGGTATGCGCCATGACCGCTTCAACCGAATCTTTGATCGTGCGCTGTTCGGCTTCATCGGTCTTCGCAGGACCACCGGCGCAGCACAGCACCAGGTCGATTAGCATTTGCCGTAACCCAGGACGGTCGTGAAACTGAAACGGATTGATGCCGGTGAAGTGGCCAGGCTGCACGGTGTAATACTCGGCTCCCAATGCACACAGCAAATGTCTCAAAGACTCGTTGTAGTCGATGCCGAAAATCAGCGGATCGAAGCGGCTGAGAAAGGTCAGCAGGATGGCCTCGGCGGTGGTTTTACCCACCCCGGTTTGGCCTGTGTAAACCGCATGACCTGGCAGCATTTCACCGAGGTTGTTCTGGCCGGGCGGGCTGT
This sequence comes from Pseudomonas syringae group sp. J254-4, assembly GCF_032586855.1. Lineage (NCBI taxonomy): Bacteria > Pseudomonadati > Pseudomonadota > Gammaproteobacteria > Pseudomonadales > Pseudomonadaceae > Pseudomonas > Pseudomonas syringae group sp. J254-4. The sequence goes on from NZ_JAWHOO010000033.1 coordinate 35,406, forward strand.
CATGAACGTTGAGGACATACAGCGCCTTGTTGACCGTCAACATGGGCATCAGCCCGGTTCCGTCACCAATGGGGTTGCCCTTGACCTTGCCCGTGGGGGTAGAGTGCAGGGAAAAGCTGCACGCCAAGTTCTCGGTCGATTTCATCATCGGGTACATGGCCTCGGTCACACCGGGGAACTGCGTGTACCAGGTGTCGATATTGCTCATGGTCGAGCGCACAAAGGTAGCGTCACGCACCGTAAACACCGACGCCATTTTCGTGCCGTTCTCGATGGCCTGGTCCGGGGTTTTGCCGTAGACGATCAGCGAGGCGTGATAACGACCAAACGCCTTGTCGCCCAGGGTGATGGCATCGACGGCATTTTCAAGCTCCTCGGTTTGCTTTGAATCACGCTCGACCGAGCCCAGATCCGCCACGTGCTTTTTGAATTTGTCCTTGGCCTTGTTACGGTCTTCGAACAGAAACGTTTGCACCAGGGTGAACTCGAACTGCTGCTCGATGGCCTCGTCCCACATACCGGGGTAGGTACCGCCACTGGGGTAGTCGCGCAGGTCAAAGGTAGTCGCGAAACGCTGACCACCCCGGTTGGGCCGGTTCTCGACAAAATCGTAGTTTTCAAAGTTGGTGACGCTATCAATGATCGCGTCACCCAAGCGGGTGTCGCTGACCAGCACGTCTTTTTCGTGCCCGTTGATCAACAGGCTGAAGTAGCGCCCGATCTGCGAGAACAATGCACCGTGTTCGTTTTCCTCAAGGCCCATGATGACCGGGTCATATTCGGCCAGCAACGTTGAGGAGAGCGACAACAGATCGCTCATACGCTCGATCCCTTCATCCACCTCTCGGTACTTGAGGATCAGGGCAATGCTGTACCCGACCTGGAAGAAGGTGCCGTTGCGAAACGGTGCGGTGTAAGCGTCCACAAAGTCCTGAAGCGCGGGCAGTGGCAAGGTGTATTGCGTGTCCAGCTCGATGCCAGTCTTGGTGATGTAGGTTTGCAGCATCAGGTGCTTGCCTTCCTTCTTGCCCAGGGCCAGGAAGTAGCGGTTGAGGTTGTGAAACAGTTGGATCAGTTCGTTATCACTGCGGGTTTCGCTGGAAACCCCCTTCAGCTGGATAAGACTCACCAAGCGGTTGCCGGGCAGTGTCACCATGTGTTCGTGGACCGGATAGCGCATGAATGGCACTTTCTTTTCCGGGGGCATAACGCTTGTGTGAAAATCGTGCGCCATAGAATTCACTCCATTGCGGATTAAAAGGGGTCAGCAATAACGGTTTGCCGTACTTGAGATTCAGCCAGAGACGCCGCCGTGCAAAGCGGATACGGCGCAAATACTGAGGATCGATCAGGCCCACAACCCTCAAGGCGATGAGGGCAATCAGGAACGGGGAGGCAGCAACCAGGCCCCACACCCAGGACAGCAGGAACGTCGCGGCAACACCGAAGACCAAGCCGCCCATCAGCAACCCCACCATCGGCATGATGGGAATGTTCCAGAACATCGCAGGCCGACTCATGGCGTTGTAGCTTTCGAAGGTCAGTTTCTTGAGTACTTCGTTACTGGCCATAAACGCTCCTGGTCAACCCGGCACGCCGGTGCCGAACACCTGCCAAGCCGCTGTGCCGAGGAGTACAGACCCACCAACGACCAGCAGCACACCCACCTGCTCCAGGTAGTCCATGAAGGTGTGCGAGCGATCGCCCGAGGAGCGAGCAATCAGCCATTTGGCACCTGACCAGATCAGGCAAATCAGGCCTAGGGTGCCCGCCAGGGTGTAAAGGCCCAGGCGGATATTGCTGCCCCACTGGTTCAGCGTGCTGAGCCAGTCAGCGGAGGCGATACCGGGCAGGTAGGCCAGAGCCACCAGCAGAATGCCCAGCTCGCCTTTGTTGGGCACAAGGGTACGTTTGATCATCATTGATCCTCTTTAGGGAGAGTTGAGGGTTCTTCAGGGGATACAGCTGGTGGAGCTGGCGAAGCCGGTGGAGCAGAAACAGACGGTGGTGCAGGTGGCAGATAGCGCGGGTACTGGCGCAGCACGTCCCAGCTTTCATAGGTCGGCTCAACGGCGGATGCCGGGGCCTGAGCGCGCTGGAGCTGGCTTGGCTCAGCGGAGCCTTCCAGCGCAGGGACGGTCACGGTGGTACCGCCTGCGTTGGCCAGCACACGCTGCACATGGCTGCTGCCGCCAAAAGCTGCCTCAGCCTTGAATCCGCCTTTGGGGTTGCCGCTGTAGTAGCAGGAAATAGCCTTATGAAGCGCGGCCTGCCGGTTAGGCTCCTTGGCGCTGGCCACTGCATAGCACTGTTCAAGAACAGCGGCGGACATGCGCAGGTTGGTGCAGGGTTCAAATACTGATTCAGGTCGGTTGACATCGAAATGCTGCCGGTTAATTTGGCCCAGGCCGATGCTGAAATTAGCGCCCTCCTCCACCAGCTGCTTCACCACCAAAACAGCTTCATCCAGGCTTTGCGGTTGACGCGGCAACACTTTGCCGACCACGCCAATGGCATAGGGATTGAAGGAAGACTCTGTCTTGACGATGGGAGTCAGCGTGTCTGGGTGTATCGAGGGAGCGCATTGCATAGCCAGGGCCAGAAAGGCACTGGTGGTGAGCATTACAGGTTCCTTTTAATCTGGGGCCGTAAGAGGTTTGCCGGGTACCTGTTTTTTGGAGTCTTCAATCAGTTGCCCAACGGCCATTTCAAGAAAATTATCGATCAGATACCGAGCGAGCTCCGAGGGTGAAATCTGCCTGGAGCTTTGGGTTTCATAGCTCACCCGTATCGCAGCTTTATTCAGCGCCTCCACCCTAATCGGTCGGATATATACGCTTGATGTCTTGGTGGTTGCTTCATCTTCGGATGACGCCATGGGAACTCCTAAGGGCTGTGAGAACGCAAAAAAACACCGCCAGGCGAGACCTGGCGGTGAAATGGGAAATCGTGGAAATAGGTAATGCCTAGGCGGCATTCACCGTCGAATAGAAAACGGTCCCAGAACGCCCGACAAGACGCTCCAGCGCGGCGTTCTGCGACAGAAGCGCGAAGAAAGCCGCCCTGCGGGCAGCTTCAGATTTCATGTCGATGATCAGACGGAGCGTTTTTTCTAGCTCTGTCGGCACATTGCGAAACTCGATGCAATCGAGTGAACGGTTAGATCGAATCAGCGCAGCAGCCTTTAATTCCTCTACCGTAGAGTCCTGCAAAACACAGGTTCGACCGCCGAACTGAACGAACCCATGGGCACCATTCAACGCTGTGATGGTTGTGGTGTGTGTCACCTCGGGATCGAACCGTAGCAGCAGATAGCCAGGAAACAAACGAACCTCCTTTTCTATCGACGAAGGGCGATCCGTACGTTTGCGAGAGGTGATTCTGACGGGGGAATACACCTCAACGTCTAACCGTTCTATCAATGTCATAAGTGACTGATAAACGGCAGAATTGTGCATCAAAACGTGCCAGTTTTTCATAATCAGAACCTTTCGATCAGGCGCTCTTTCGAATTCCGGAACCGCTGGGCCCAGGGGAGAATCATGAGCCATAGAGAGCCGGCTCTATCCGCTTCTGGATCGAATGAGCTCAATCAGGGAACGGATTTCTAGGAAACAAAATAGATGGAACAGAAAAAAAAGTAAACACTTTTGTGTCTATTAAACATATTTGTGACTTTGTGAAGGCGCAAGCAGATGAAATTATTGGTTTTTTTTGGAGACACTGTGGACACTGTCAGGAGCGTGGTAGGAGCAAAAATCAAAGCCCTTCGGAAGTCTTCTACGTTGAGCCAAGCGGACTTGGCGGAAAAGATTGGCTGCGAGGCTCCGCTGATAGGACGTTACGAACGAGGCATAACCCTGCCTGGCATCGAGCAGTTGATAAGAATCGCAACCATATTCAACGTCGCTCCAGGAGAGCTACTGCCTGGTGGCCAAGATGTTCTCCGCACGCGATTGATATCGCTGCGACAAGAACTTTCAGAAAAAATCAACCAGGTCGATTCTCCTGAAAGTCTTGAAGAAATCATCCGTCTCACTGATAAATTCATCGCATACAATAACCCGTCCAAAAAGACACAGTCTGATTAGATGAAAACTCGTTAGATCAGGCCATATTTTTGAGATAACTCCGCTATACGGCTTTTTCTCTGAAAGTTATATATACTCGATTGCACATCTAGAGGTAAGAAACCGTCTGCAACCAACGCAGCATATTTCTCATCCATTCGAACGAGTTGCACCAGCTCTTTGATTTCATCCCGGTGTGGTTTTTCTAGTACAGCAACTGGAGTAGTCATAGCTGATTCTGTCCTCGAATCTATACCATCACTTGAGCACTTCTACTTAGACAAATCTAGGTAATACGCGCTCAATATTCACGGCAAAAATCTCCGGATTAAATACCACTCTTCACTTTGACCCAAGCGCGTGTGCGAATTCGCTCTAGTTTCAACGGAAGGGGCTCTAAAGGGAAAAGCCTACTAATAGTATCTTTATCCAAATAAACCGAAGCGTTATCTCTAAGTTTTGGCTCAACAAACTGCTTTGCATCTTTATTAGCACTAGGGTAAAGGGTGTGATTTGAAGTTTTAGCAATCACATCAGGGCGCAACATGTAGTTTATAAACGCCATGCCTTCTTGTGGATGAGGGGCATCCTTCAACAACACCATATTCTCTGACCATACCAAAGCGCCTTCGCGAGGGATGGAGTATGCTATCCGACGTCCAGTTTTGTTTTTCTCATTCAACTCTTGCGCTGCAAGCGCACCATTTGCCCATCCTACAACCATACAAATATTACCATCAGCCAGATCAGCATCAATTTTAGATGAGTCAAAATAGCGTACATAAGGACGAATCTTGAGCAATAAGGCTTGAGCTTTCTGATAGTCGTCTGGGTTTTTGCTGTTGTGAGGCAGACCAAGGTAGTGCAAGGCAATCGAAATAATTTCACTCGGAGAGTCGAGCATTGCTACACCGCACTGCTGGAGCTTACTAATGTTTTCTTCCTTGAACACCAAATCCCAACTATCCACCGGAGCGTCATCACCGAGTGCGGACTTTATCTTATCGACATCATATCCGATTCCGGTAGTCCCCCAAAGGTAGGGTACTGCGTACCGGTTTCCAGGGTCATTAATAGAAACCTTCGCCAGTATTTCGGAATCAAGGTGCGACCAGTTGCCGAGCTGGCTGCGATCCAGAGGTTGGAGCACTCCTGCAGTAATCAGGCTCGGCAACACGTTTGAGGTAGCTACCACTACGTCATACCCTGTGCGCCCAGCCATGACCTTGCTCTGCATGATCTCGGCGCTGTCAAAGGAATCAATGAGCAGTTGGCTGCCGGTTTCGTGCTCGAATTCTTTAGGGGTGTCTGGTGCAATGAAGGCATACCAGTTGTATAGATGCACACTGGGTGGGCTCGCAACCGCAATATTTAGCCCAGCGCTGAACAAAGAGGCAGTAATGATGGTCAACATACGAACGCTTTTCATAGGCTTACTCCATGCCATTGGTCAGTCTCCATTGGTAGGTACCGAATCCATGAGGGCGCAATATAAACGTATCAAGTCAGGTTTTAAATAACCCAATAGGGGTAGACGATGCCAAACCAGCTCCAGGGCCAAATTTGGCACAGATCGATAGCGAAACTAATCGAGAAGCTCAACCGGCCTGAGTTTTGGAATTCGCTAGTCAGATTGCTGAAGGAGTACGCACCAGTCGACAACTGGGTTGTGCTGATGTTTGGCAGCGAAGGGGTACAGGCAATTTGCTATCCTGATACCGCTGACGAGGAAGAAATTGATGGGCTGCTCAACCGATATGTCAAAGGGCTATACATGCTTGACCCCTTCTACATAGCTAATCGAGAAAATCAGCAAAGCGGTTTCTTTCATCTCTTGGATATTGCACCGACTCACTTTTTGGAAACAGAGTATTACCATCTTTATTTTGAACAATTTGTATCAGTTGATGAAGTTCAGTATAACGTTCAGCTAAATTCTGAAAAAACACTTTGCTTATCCATGGGTAGCAAAAGTCGGTTTACTCAGGAGCATATTGCTATATTCGACTTAATCAAACCATGGGTGTTGGCTTTGATGAAGCAACGTATAGCTTCTGATATTGAAGAGAAAGAAAGCTCTCGCCCACAGCAATGGCAGGACAAGATTATAGAGCTTGCTCCACAACTCACGGGTCGTGAAATTGAAGTTTTAAAACTGGCTTTGAGTGGTTTTTCAAATAGCGAAATTGCTGGAAAGCTATCAGTATCTCCGGAAACAGTGAAAGTACATCGAAGAAACTTTTACAGTAAGCTCAATATCAAATCGCAATCAGAACTTTTTGCTTACTTCTTCCAAAGCACTATCAGTTGATGCCAGCGTCATTATCATACTTATTATTACAACAGCCAGTCAGGTATAGATATGACTGAAAAATCGTTGCCCCCCTCAGCTAAGACGCATTCCACACTTGATCTTGCCGTTTCACAAGAGCTGAATCGTGCAGTGCAATCTATCGTATACAACAAGTTCCTAATCGACCGTGCAGTTGCTGATCACGGCGCCAGTATGCTTGCTCGCGATCTACATGATGGCGCTTATGGTCCTCACGTACCGATGTCGTTCGTAAGCTGTGTTTTGCCGTTTTACCGCGCCTGCGAACGCACAGATGACGGCAGCCCGGCCTATCAGTTTGCCTCAGTACCTACCGCAAACACACTTGGGTGCAGTTGGCGGTGGCGACGTAAGAGCCTAGATGAAAAAGAGGCAGAGAAATGTCGCGAACATTTGTCTGACTTCGTCGCGATGGTAAGCGGTAAGGTAGACGACGCGACCTATGCCTGGGTTAAGCCACTTGGTCTTTTCGTGCCTGGCGAGGGCAAGAACCGTGTCGACTTTTTCCGCGAAGAAGGCGTCGAATCGATACCAGCCAGAGTCTACGAGCGTACTTACCCGGAACCCACACGAATCACAATCTATCGCATACGGGTAAGTGCCTTCTCTGCGACATGGGCAGTACTGGACGGGCGCTGGGTTGAGAACATACCCAACCCGAGCTGGACACTACCTTTAATGAAAGCCTATGGCGTGAAGGGGCCGGTGCCTTGGCCAAGTGATTTTCCTGAACCCAAGCAGGTGCAGCTCGCATTTTTTATGCCCAAAGGCATTACTTCACCACTGGGAAATCCAGAATTCGGGGATGAAGCAGTAGTAGACCTGGAAACGGTGGTAGCCACTCAGAACTTTAAGGACGAGTCAGTGCGAACGGCAGTATTCGATCTGCGTGATGTAAAGATTGATCACCGTGTCTGGCAAATTTCGCTAGGCATCACGCTTGCGTCTCTTGTGCTGCTCAGCTTGGTGCCAGATGAATTTTCCGAAATACGCATTTTCATCGGAGTGGCGTTAGGTGCCGCAATGACGGGTGGGGTGATGCCCTACATAGTTCCGTTTGTAACGACTAAACGACGTAGGTTGGCCCAAAATCAATATCTACCCCGGACCAGAGCACCTAAGAACAGCAACAGCGCAAAGTGGTGATAAAATAGGTTATCACCAATTATTGCCGTTTATCGGTTTCGGCGACGGCGGACCTAATCGGCATTGCTTTTGTGACCAGATACACAGCCAGTGATCTCACGCGAGCCAATAATGAGAATGATATGCAGGAACTGACGAAAGCCCATCAGAACGATCAGCGTCGGCTCACGTCAGTCGAATTTCAGACGCTGGCCCAGGTTCCGGCCGCGGTCGAGTGGTTTGCCAACCTCGACAACCCTCGAACACGACGTGCCTACCAAAATGACCTGGAAGATTTTTGCGGATTTGTCGGGCTGGCCTCCGCTGATGAATTTCGCGTGGTGACCCGATCGCATGTTCTGGCCTGGCGCGCCCAGCTCGAGCATCGCGGTCTGGCGGGCGCCACGATTCGACGCAAATTGGCGGCGCTGGCCAGCCTGTTTGATCACCTCCTGGAGAGCAATGCGATCGCCGGCGGCAATCCCGTGCATGGAGTGAAACGACCGAAGATCGAGAGCAACGAAGGCAAGACGCCGGCATTGGGCGATCACCAGGCCAAAGCGCTGCTTGAGGCCCCGGACGAAACGACCCTTAAAGGGCTGCGCGACCGGGCGCTAATGGCTGTTCTTCTCTATCACGGACTGCGCCGCGAAGAAGCGGCGCTGCTGCAGGTCGGCGACATCCAAGACCGCCGCGGGATTCAACACCTCAAGGTACACGGCAAAGGCGGCAAGGTGCGCTACCTGCCGTTGCACCCGGTGGCGGCCGGGCGCATCCATCAGTACCTGGAAAGCTCAGGGCATCATTGGGCGGACAGGAAGGTACCGCTGTTCATACCGTTGCGCGGCAAGCTAACCGGTGCCGGCATCACAGCCAACGGCATCTATATGGTGGTGGCGGCTTACGCGAAGAAAGCCGGGATTCAGGTCGACGGTCTAGGAGTCCACGGACTACGAGCCACCGCCGCCACCAACGCCCTGGAGCATGAAGCCGATATCGCCAAGGTCCAGGCCTGGCTGGGTCACGCCAATATCAGCACAACCAAGATCTATGATCGCCGGGAGAACAGGCCTGAGGACTCACCGACCTACAAGGTGAAGTATTAACCAGCTAATTCGACACCAGTGGTGCCGAGATAGCATCGCTGTGGCTCCGCTAGCCACACCGCTTTTCCACCTGAAATCCCAGCGCAGCCGGCACTACCATGTCGGACTTCATGGTTCGCAGTCGGTACGGGTTACGCTCGGCTCCGCAACGTTGATAGCCCTTCTGACCGCAACTTTCTTCTTATTGCACCGCAGCGGAAATTCTCTATCAGTGCATCGAATTACCAGTACTGCGGGAGCGCTGTTCTGTTGGTTCGGCACCGGGTCTTCAAACACGCTCGGCACGGCGCCACGGGATTTTCTACTAATGATTCAAGGGTGGAATTTGCCGAAGGGGCGACGTCGATTGGCAGTTCCATCGCCGTGATCGTGCTTCATCAGCCTCATCTTTGACGAAGTCACCGACTGTGCGCTTGTGGAGTGTAGACACGATCGTACTTGAAAGGCGTGAGCTCTTTCGCCTCAATGACCAGAGCTATACACACACCTGCTCCTAGAACCCGGAGTCGCTGTGATACCAGTATGTTCCATTCTGTTGGACCTTGAACCGGCACACGTACACGCCGGACGGCTCGATGACCGCGAAGCTCAGCCCTGGTATACCGTCAATTTTCTGCGGCAGGATGATGATGTGCCAGTGTCTGGAGGTGGAAGTAGAGGCGGCAGCATTGAGTAGGTTGCCTACCCGCAGCATGACCGTGTCAGCCTCCTTACAGCGCAGCAGGGCAAAAAACCGCCTTAACGGGGCGGTTTTTTGCTGCGAAGGTGGTTAGGAGCTTGCTGCTCATTTCATGGGAACTCTACACGTGCATTTATTTTACTAAAGTTGACGGTGGCACCAGCTACATGTGCAGTCATTGTGCAGTTGGGGTTGGATAGACACAAACCTGTCGCATCAGTTTTTGCTTAGCCAAGATTTTAGTTCCGCAATACTTTTACTTTGCTCTTGTATATTTTTTTCAGCCATCTGTTTAATAGCAGGGTCTTGAGTGTTTTTAAGCACAATCTTGGACATGTCGATGGCGCCTTGATGATGCTCGACCATCATCTGAGCCCAGCTTTTCGATGGGTCAGACGCCATACCACTCATCATCCCTTTGTTCATCTTCTCCATCGCCTGCATGTATGCGGTGGACGCATCTCCACCCATCGTAGATGGGGCCGTGCTATTAGTACCGTTTCTTTCACTGAACGCAGCATGTGAATCATTGTTGTCAGCGTACGACAAAGAGACGGAACCTAATAAAAGAATGCTTGTAATAGTGACACCCCTTAGATATTCATTAAGCATAGTAGACCTCTTGGGAACGTTATTTTATTGATGTTTTTACCGGCTTCAACAGTAAAAAAATCCTGTGTCTTCCGAAGGGTAGCTCAGAAAACGACACTGGTAGGGTTTACCACGATTACATTTCTGTAAGGTTTACGGGAACAAAAGCGCAGCCGTTGAAGGCGACTATCCATTTCAGTCTGCCAAGCGCGCCGAGAGTAGCTGTCCAAACTGTAATCTTCCCCTCAGCTACCTGAAAGGTACAGGCCCTTAGTATTTACCTCAGCGCCAAACGCGCTCCACCTGAATGGGCCAACCCTTTACCGGGTACCTAAAACTGAGGATTTACTTATGAACGCTGCCAAAATTCTTCTCGTTACCCTCGCGCTGGGCGCATCTTCCTTGGCACTTGCCGAAGGTGGGGGTGACCGTTTGTCTGCTCGCATGGCCGAAGCCCGTGAAACGGCTATGTCAGCCTACAACGCAAAAGCCGCTTCGCAGGAGGCAACTGAAGTGGCGCAAGAAGGTCCAGAAGCGAAGCCAAAGCACTGCTAACCTCCTTGGCAAGCTTACAGAAATGTAATCGCCGTGTTGGTTAGGCTGTGCCACTCTTTGAGACGAATTCGTTCAAGTATTGTTTTCAAGCGCAACCGCAGTAGATTTTTCCAACTATCAGGCAGAAATATGCAATCGAAAACGTCGCGACGCACTTTCGTCAAGGGCCTGACGGCCATGGGGGTTCTAGGTGGCCTGGGTCTCTGGCGAAACCCGTCGTGGGCGCTTTCAGGGCCTAGTCAACTGAACACGCTTACCGGCACTGATTTTGATCTTTCAATCGGTGAGATGCCTGTAAACATCACCGGCAAACCGCGTACGGCAATGGTTATTAACGGTGGGCTTCCGGGGCCCCTATTGCGCTGGAAAGAAGGCGATACTGTAACCCTTAGGGTGCGCAACAAGCTGCGCGATCACACATCGATCCATTGGCACGGTATTATTTTGCCCCCCAATATGGATGGTGTACCAGGACTAAGCTTCGCCGGCATCGAGCCGGACGGGATGTACGTTTATAAAATCCACGTCAAGCAGAATGGCACTTACTGGTACCACAGCCATTCCGGTTTCCAAGAGCAGGCTGGCGTTTATGGGCCATTAGTGATTGAAGCCAAGGATCCCGAGCCTTTTGCGTATGACCGCGACTATGTAGTGATGCTGACCGATTGGACTGACGAAGACCCCGCTTCGTTGATGCGAAAGCTGAAAAAACAATCGGATTACTACAACTACAACAAGCGCACGGTTGGCGATTTTATCGAGGACGTCCACAAGCAAGGCTGGTCAGCGACCATGGCTGACCGAAAAATGTGGGCTGAAATGAAGATGAACCCCACTGACCTGGCCGATGTGAGCGGGGCTACCTACACCTATCTCCTGAATGGCCACGCGCCGAACACGAACTGGACGGGCGTTTTCCGTCCAGGTGAAAAGATTCGGCTTCGCTTTATCAATGGTTCCTCCATGACGTATTTCGACATGCGTATCCCTGGCCTGAAAATGACGGTGGTCGCCTCGGATGGACAGTACGTGAAGCCTGTCACCGTTGACGAGCTGCGCATCGCGGTGGCCGAGACCTATGACGTCATTGTTGAGCCTACCGAGCAGGCGTACACCTTGTTTGCTCAGTCGATGGACCGTACTGGTTTCGCGCGCGGCACCCTGGCGGTTCGTGAAGGCCTCTTAGCGCCCGTACCGCCCCTTGATCCTCGACCACTGGTGACCATGGCGGACATGGGTATGGGCGGTATGGATCACGGTTCGATGGGCGACATGGGCAGCATGCAAGGCATGGAGGGAATGGACCACGGCGCAATGGGCGCAGGGGACAAGGGCATGGACAGTATGTCTGGCGCACCCATGCAGGGCATGGACGGCGGGCAGACGCAGGGCATGGACCATAGCAAAATGTCAGGCATGGACCACGGGTCCATGGGAGACATGGCCGGCATGGCGGGGATGTCAGGCATGGGTGACATGCCGATGCAAGCCCACCCGGCTACCGAGAAGGACAACCCGTTGGTTGACATGCAGGCCATGAGTCCTACGCCTAAATTGGATGATCCCGGATTAGGCCTGCGCAATAACGGTCGTCGGGTGCTTACGTATTCTGATTTGCGAAGCACCTTTGAAGACCCGGACGGCCGAGAGCCCGGGCGAACAATCGAGCTGCACCTGACAGGCCATATGGAAAAATTCGCCTGGTCATTCAATGGGGTCAAGTTCGCTGATGCTGAGCCCCTGCGATTGAAATATGGCGAGCGAGTGCGCGTGGTACTGGTAAACGACACCATGATGACCCACCCCATTCACCTGCACGGGATGTGGAGCGACCTCGAGGACGAGAACGGCAACTTCATGGTGCGCAAGCACACGATTGACATGCCTCCTGGCTCCAAACGCAGTTATCGAGTCACCGCGGATGCGCTTGGCCGTTGGGCCTATCACTGCCATCTCCTGTTCCACATGGAGATGGGCATGTTCCGTGAAGTCCGGGTAGAGGAATGACAGGTATGGACACATTACTAGCCCGCAATGGGAAGCGTCTGGCGATCACAACGAGCCTGATGCTGGCCCCATTTGCCTATGCGGCAGCGGAAGACACCATGCAGGGGATGGATCATAGCCAGATGCAGGGTATGGACCACAGCCAGATGCAGGGTATGGATGACTCCATGACGAGCATGGCCTCGTCCCCCCAAAAGCCTGCTCCGACTCAGAGCCGTACGCCCATCCCCGCGATTAACGCAGCGGACCGCGCCGCCGTCTATAAATCGGACGCGGGCCACACGGTGCATGATGAGTCGATCAACTACATGCTCCTGTTCGATCAGCTTGAATGGCAGGACGCTGACGGCGGCAGCGCGCTGAACTGGGATTTCACCGGTTGGGCTGGTGGCGACATCGACAGACTGTGGGTGCGCTCGGAAGGTGAGCGGCTCAATGGCAAAACCGAAGAAGCGGAAGTTCAGGCCCTCTGGGGCCATGCTGTTGGCCCCTGGTGGGATGTTGTGACAGGCGTTCGCCAGGATTTCAAGCCAGGAGATCCGCAGACCTGGGCCGCTTTTGGTCTTCAAGGCCTGGCGCTGTACAACTTCGAAGCCGAGGCTACGGTCTTTATTGGCGAAGGCGGCCAAACAGCCATGCGCCTTGAAGGTGACTACGACATCCTTCTGACCAATCGACTCATCCTGCAGCCTACTGCCGAGGTCAATTTCTACGGCAAGAATGACCCACAGAGGGGTACCGGTGCGGGTCTGGCCGAGAGTGAAGTCGGCGTACGACTGCGCTACGAAATCCGCCGCGAGTTTGCCCCCTACATTGGTGTGACCTGGAACCGGTCATATGGGAACACGGCCGATTATGCCCGCGACGAGGGTGAGGATCGTAGTGAAGCCCGCCTGGTTCTCGGCGTGCGCCTGTGGTTCTAACCGCTACATTCACCCAGTAATTACCCCAATCGAACAGCCATCCGCTGTGAGGAGCGTTTTATGTCTCTCTTGAAGTCCACAGGTATCGCCACCCTTCTTGCTGCCGGCATGCTGGCAAGCGCCCTGGCTCAAGCCCATCCGAAGCTTGTGTCTTCCACGCCTGCGCAAGGGGCTGATGGTGCTGCGCCGGAGAAGGTCGAGCTTCATTTCTCGGAAAACTTGGTCACCCAGTTTTCCGGTGCCAAGCTGATCATGACGGACATGCCTGGCATGCCTAATTCCCCTATGTCGGTAAAAGCAAGCGTGGCCGCTGGCAGCGATCCTAAGACGATGGTCATTACCCCAGCGTCGCCGCTCACGACGGGCAGCTATAAGGTGGAATGGCGCGCGGTCTCGTCCGATACCCATCCCATTACAGGCAACGTCACCTTCAAGGTGAAATAAGCATGGCCGATCCACTCAGCATCGCGCTTCGTTTTGCGCTTTATACCGACCTGATGGTGTTGTTTGGCTTGGCCCTTTTCGGCCTGTACAGCTTGAGGGGAACGGAGCGCCAGTCAGGCGCGGTGCTGAACTTCAAGCTATTACTCACCGGGACAGCCGTGCTGGGAGCGTTGCTGTCCCTTGCCGCGCTGTTGCAGATGACTAAGGCAATGAGTGGTGCTACTGAGTGGGAGGAGCTTTTCCCTCATATCAAAATGATGCTGGCAGAAACCGAGGTGGGTTTTTCCTGGAACGTACGCATGGCGGCCCTTGCCATGATAGCGGTCGCTGGTCTGCTAACCAGCCGCAGCCCGACAGGCAGTCTTTGGGTGGTCACAGCACTCAGCGGGGTTGCCTTGGCCACACTGGCCTGGACGGGCCACGGTGCTATGGATGAAGGAAGTCGCCGTTTCTGGCATTTTGCGACCGACATCGTGCATTTGTTTGCCGCAGGCGGCTGGGTAGGTGCTCTGGTGGCCTTTGCCTTACTGCTGCGAGCTAAAAAGGTAGATAACCACGGTTCTGTGAAGATCCTGGCGCGGACGCTAACCGGCTTTGAATCAGCAGGTGGTGTCATCGTCGCGACCATCCTGGTCACAGGGATAGTCAACTACCTGTTCATCGTTGGCCCCCAGTTGGACAGCCTGGCTGATACCACGTACGGGTGGTTGCTGATGGCTAAACTGGTGCTGTTTACGGCAATGATTGGTTTGGCCTCGTTGAACCGCTTTCGGCTCAGCCCTCACCTTGAGCATTCCATTGGGCACGGGGACTACACCGGGGCCGCCAAGGCCTTGCGTTGGAGTATGGCCACAGAGCTTGCTGCAGCGGTGGTTGTTCTTGGGCTGATCGCCTGGCTGGGTACGCTCAGCCCGGAGGTGGAGATGGCGATGCAATAGTTTGCGCTACTGGCTGTGCATTAAGCCTGGCTCAGATGCTAAGAAGAGCCAGGCGACTCCTCTTGCGGAGTGGCTTGTATGGAACCCTTTAAGGCCTGGCATCGTACGCTGCGACCGTTTCCTGCTGTCCGGCAACAGTTACCCCGATGACCTTGTAAGCGTGCCGGGCAGTGCCCTGCTCCATGCCCGGAGAACCCGGCGGCATGCCTGGGACCGCAATCCCCACTAGGTCTGTACGCGTGTTCAGCGCTTTGAGCTGTTCTGCCGGCACATGCCCTTCCACGAAGCGCCCGTTGATGACAGCGGTATGGCACGAGCGCAGTCCCTGCGGCACACCAAGCTGCCCCTTCACAGCAGTCATGTCTTGCTCCACCTGGTCATTTACGGTGAAGCGCTCAGCCTCCAGGTGCTTGATCCAGCCTTTGCAGCACCCGCAATTGGCATCACGGTGGACATCGACCTCAAGCGTCTCCGCCGCCTGAGCGGTACTCGCGATAAGCAGGGCCGCCAAGGTCATGATCGTCTTTCTTTTCATCGTTGCTCCTGATTGAAGCCAGGCCCTTTGGCAAGGGGCTGCTGGAATAGTCACCTGGAATGGAATACTTCAAGGATATCTTCGAAGCTGCCTAGACCCCATTACAATGCTGTAAGCAAGGCGCGCTATAGCTGGCCCAGCAAGCGTTTCGCTCTATAATCAGCCTCGGTGACAGCCAATGGTTTGGCCCGCTTCATGGAATCCTATGGCTCGCGTGGTTTTTGTACTTGCGCTTATTCTAAGTCTTCTTCTCCCCGCTTATGGCCAGGGTGGCGGGCCGCTGCCAGCGGAGCCATGTCCAATGCAAGTAGTCCAAAAGCGCGCTCAGACACCGTGTGCGGATATGGAGAAAAAGGTCAAGGATAGCCAGACAGCGCCATGCAAATGGGGACAGGATTGCAAAACCAGCTCTCTGATCAGCCTGTTCATCCTACAAATCCCAAAGCCGGGCCCCCTGCCAGTTCACGCCTGCGTAGCTAGGCCAGCGCCTCAAGAGGCCTTCGCTACGCCTTGGCGTCCACCACGCTTCGTGTAATTCCTTTGTCCGAGCGCATTACCAACGGCGCAATACCGCCGGGTCTGCGTATACATTGGTTTCGCATGGAGGCAGGTCATGCCTGTTCGTCCCGCTTTTGCCGCTGGCATATCTAGCGCGCTTGCACTCTTGCTACTTGTAACTGCGGCCCAGCCGGCCCTGGCTGACGCCCTTACTTTCGATTATGCGCTGAAGCTGGCAGAGACAATGGCCCCTGAAAATCTAGCCAGGGCCGCTCAGGTCGCGTCGGCAAATGCCGCCATTCGCCCCGCTGATGCGCTACCTAATCCCAAGCTCTTTCTGGGCATCGATAACTTGCCCGTAGAAGGGCAGCAGCGCTACTCATTGGACGACGACTCAATGACGATGCGTCGGATCGGGGTTATGCAAGAAGTTCCTAACAGCGACAAGCGCCGTGCACGGCGCCATTCGGCTGAAGCCTTCGCTGAGCTTGCGCAAGCCGAGCAGCGCCAGGCTCTGATCAAGGTCAAGCAGGACGTTGCCGCCAGTTGGCTGAGGCTCTTTTATGCTCAGCAACGCTTTTCCGCTTTTGATGACCTGTTGAAACAGCTCAACCTACAACGCTCCACGGTACCTGCGCTGATTGCCGGGGGAACAGCAAAGCCTGCTGACGCCGTGGCGCTCGAACAAGAGACGTTGGACCTTGAAGACAGGCGCGATCAGCTGATCAGTGGTGTAGCCGGCGCCAGGGCACAATTGCGCCAGTTCCTGGGTGCGCAAGGTGACCAGCCCTTGGCTGGGTCGGCGCCTGTATTGGAGTGGTCAGCTACTCATAGCCAGCATGGTCTGGCCCATCATCCCGATATCCAGGCCGCCGCCGCTCGGGTCGGTGAGGCCAAGGCCGAGCTGGGCGAAGCAGTCGCCGAGAAAAAGCCCGACTGGGGCGTGGAGCTTGGTTATGGCAACCGCGACAAGCGATTCGGCGATATGGTCAGCCTACAGGTGACGTTCGACCTTCCACTGTTCACCGGGGCAAGGCAAGGGCCGCGAATCACATCAAGGGAAAAGAACCTCTCGCGCATGGAGCAAGAACAGGAAGTGATGTTACGCAGTCACCAGATGGAGTTGGAATCGGGGCTGGCTGAACAGGATCGCTTACGTGCGGTACTCAGGCGAAGCACCGAGAGCGCTATACCGCTGGCCCAGCGTAGGTTCTCCTTGGAAATGGTGGCTTACAAGGCTGGCAGCGCTGACATCGGCACGGTCGTTTCTGCGCGCCGGCAGCTGATTGAAGCGACTTTGCGCAAGGTCGGGTTGGAGGAAGAGCTGTCGGTTCTGACCGCCAAACTCTTCTTTGCCTACGCGGAGGGCGCGCAATGAAGGGCTCATACGTGATGGGTACGTTGTCCGCCGCCTGCCTGGTAGGCGTGGGGGCTCTGCTTGGCTTTTGGCTCGGCACGGCAAGCGAATCGACAGCTGTCGAACCTGGCACTACCACGACCCAAGCGCGCAACGCGCTGTATTGGTATGACCCCATGAAGCCAGACCAGCATTTTGATAAGCCCGGTCGATCGCCGTTCATGGACATGGCCCTGGTTCCAAAATACGCCGATGAGCAAGCGTCAACATCCTTGGGACTGGCGGCAGGAACAGTGCAAAGCCTGGGTGTTCGAACCGTGCGGGTGCAACGCGGGGCATTGCCATCAAGCATTGATGCCGCCGGCACTTTGGGATACAGCCAGCGGGAGCTGGCCACGGTCCAGGCCCGTGCCGACGCCTACGTTGATAAGGTCTACGGCCGGGCTCCGGGCGACGTATTAGCCGCCGGCACACCGCTTGTAGACCTGCTCATCCCTCAGTGGTCCGCTGCGCAGCTTGAATACCTGGCTGTAAAACAGACCGGAGACTCTCAGCTCACTGCCGCTGCGAAAGAACGCCTTCGCTTGCTGGGAATGCCCGGATCCACCATTGCAGCTGTAGACCGCACCGGCCGAGCGGCTGCCGTACAAACTATCGTGATGCCCATCGCCGGTGAGCTGCTGACCCTCGACGCCAAGGCCGGAATGGCTATCTCCAAAGGCCAGGACCTGGCTCGGATCAATGGGCTTTCGAGGGTATGGCTGGACATCTCCGTACCTGAGGCTCTGACATCCAGTGTGGCGGTGGGCAACCCCATTTCTGCCTTTTTCGTCGCCTGGCCTGGCCAAGCTATACAGGGAAAGATCATTGCCATGTTGCCCTCCGCTGACAGCGCAACGCGGACGGTCACGGTGCGCGCTGAACTACCCAATGCAAACGGGAAGCTTCGTCCAGGCATGTACGCTCAGGTTCGCCTGCAGGGTGAAGAGCAGCCCTCTGTACTCCTAGCCCCGAGCGAAGCCGTAATCCGCAGCGGTAAGCGGTCCTTCGTCATGGTTGCGTTACCCGAGGGGCGATATCGACCGCAGGTGGTCGAACTGGGCAAAGAATCTGGGGGACAAGCAGAAATCGTCAAGGGCCTGGCCGAAGGAGATGAGGTAGTCAGTTCAGGGCAATTTCTGCTTGATTCGGAAGCGAGCCTCCAAGGCCTGCTCGCGCGTGAGGGCCCCTCAGAGGGAGCGCAATGGCACACAAGTACGGGTCAGATCATTGACCTGGACAGCGAGACCGTCACACTGGCCCATGGCCCGTTCCAAAGTCTTGGCATGCCCGGCATGACCATGACCTTCCCACTGGCGAGGCCGGACGTGGCTAAAGGGCTCAAGGTGGGTGATCACGTCGCCATTGGAATTTCCCAAAGCGACGCTGGGCTTATCGTTGAACAGCTCTCCAAGCAGGAGACTGGCCAATGATTCGCCGGCTGATCTACTGGTCTATCGCCAACCGATTCCTGGTGTTGCTAGCTACGCTCGTCGTGGTAGCCGCAGGGCTCTGGGCCGTGCGCAACACACCACTGGACGCGCTGCCTGATTTGTCTGATACCCAAGTCATCATTCGAACCAGCTATCCCGGTCAGGCTCCACAGCTTGTGGAGAATCAGGTGACCTACCCTCTGACCACGATGATGCTTTCGGTGCCAGGCGCAAGGACGGTCCGAGGTTACTCGTTCTTTGGCGACTCGTTTGTCTATGTGCTCTTTGAAGACGGGACTGACCTGTACTGGGCGCGATCAAGGGTGTTGGAGTACCTCAGCCAAGCGCAGGCGCGCATGCCAAAAGGCGTTACGCCTAGTCTGGGGCCTGATGCAACGGGCGTGGGTTGGATTTACCAATATGCGCTCGTTGACCGCTCGGGTAGCCATGACCTCGCTCAGTTACGGTCGATCCAGGACTGGTTCCTTCGGTACGAGCTCAAGTCCCTCCCTAACGTGGCTGAAGTCGCGACAATCGGCGGCATGGTCAAACAGTACCAGGTGGTACTCGATCCCCTGAAGCTGGCAGCGTACGGAGTAACCCAACAGGAAGTGACCCAGGCCATCCAGGGCGCCAACCAGGAAGCGGGTGGTGCGGTATTGGAGATGGCCGAAAGGGAGTACATGGTCAGGGCGTCCGGCTATCTGGAAAGCCTGGAGGACTTCAACAACATTCCTCTTCGGACCTCTCGCAATGGCATCCCGGTGTTGCTCGGGCAAGTTGCCAATATCCAGCTTGGGCCTGAAATGCGGCGCGGCGTTGCTGAGCTGGACGGCAGAGGTGAGGTTGTGGGCGGGGTCATTCTTTTGCGCTCCGGCAAGAATGCACGCGATACCCTGATTGCCGTTAGGGAGAAGCTAGAAAACTTGCGCAGCAGCCTGCCGGCTGGGGTTGAAATAGTCACGACCTATGACCGCTCACAGCTTATCGATCGCGCCGTCAGCAATCTGGGTTTCAAGCTGCTTGAAGAATTTGGGGTGGTCGCGCTGATCTGCCTAGTCTTCCTCTGGCACGTACGTTCCTCGCTGGTGGCCATCGTGACCTTGCCCCTGGGCATCTTGGTTGCCTTTCTTGTGATGCACTACCAGGGCGTCAATGCCAACATCATGTCACTGGGGGGGATTGCGATCGCCATCGGAGCGATGGTCGATGCTGCAGTAGTGATGATCGAAAATGCGCACAAACACATCGAAGCGTGGCAGCAGCAGCATCCTGGGGAGCCGCTGGAAGGCCAGGCTCACTGGCACGTAATCGCTCAAGCCGCTGCCGAGATCGGGCCGGCTGTGTTTTTCAGCCTGCTGGTGATTACGTTGTCTTTCTTGCCTGTTTTTACGCTGCAGGCCCAGGAAGGCAAGCTATTTGGGCCCTTGGCCTTCACCAAGACCTATGCAATGGCAGGCGCGGCAGGGCTCTCGGTGACGCTGGTCCCCGTGCTGATGGGTTACTGGATCCGGGGAAGGATTCCATCCGAGCATCAGAACCCTCTCAACCGCGGGCTGATCGCGGTGTACCGCCCGGCAATCGACACGGTTCTGGCGTGGCCAAAACTCACCTTGCTTATCGCCGCCCTGGTGTTTCTCTCGACGCTTTGGCCTTTAAGCCGACTAGGGGGAGAATTTCTTCCTCAAATGGATGAAGGCGATTTGCTGTACATGCCATCGGCCTTGCCTGGTTTATCGGCCAGCAAGGCGAGCCAGCTACTCCAACTTACTGACCGAATGATCCTCACAGTTCCTGAAGTGGATCGGGTATTCGGCAAGGCGGGACGTGCGGATTCAGCTACCGATCCGGCGCCGTTGGAAATGTTCGAGACTACTGTACGGTTCAAGCCCAAGGAGCAATGGCGAGCCGGGATGACCCCTGAAAAGCTGATCGAGGCGCTGGACAAGGCGGTACAGGTCCCAGGCCTTTCGAACATTTGGGTGCCCCCCATTCGCAACCGCATCGACATGCTTGCCACGGGCGTTAAAAGCCCGGTAGGGATCAAGGTCGCGGGCACCTCGCTTGCGCAGATAGACCAGGCAACTCAACAGATCGAGGCCGTGGCCAAGCAAGTCGCCGGCGTCCAATCCGCACTGGCGGAACGGCTGACAGGAGGACGCTACGTAGACGTACGTATCAATCGCCAGGCCGCAGCGCGTTATGGCATGAATATCAGTGATGTGCAGGCAGTGGTTTCCGGTGCCATTGGCGGAAGCAACATCGGCGAAGTCGTAGAGGGGCTCGCCAGATACCCTATAAACCTGCGCTACGGACGCGAATGGCGAGATACGGCACAGGCGCTAAAAGGGCTCCCCGTCGTCACCAGCAGCGGCCAGCAAATTACCCTATCGATGGTGGCAGATGTCAGCATCACCGACGGCCCACCGATGCTGCGTAGCGAAAATGGCCGGCTTTCGGGTTGGGTCTATGTGGACGTGCGTGGGCGCGACCTTGCCACGACAGTGAAAGAGCTTCAGACACAGATAGCATCCCGGGTCCAACTCGCCCCCGGCCTCACTGTCTCGTACTCGGGTCAGTTCGAGTACCTAGAGCGGGCAAACCAGCGCCTGCTGTGGGTGATACCGGCTACACTGGCGATCATTTTCGTGTTGCTGTACTTCACCTTCGGTACGGCCAGCGAGGCGGTACTCATCATGGCAACGCTGCCTTTTGCGTTGTCCGGTGGGATCTGGCTGTTGTATGTCCTGGGTTATAACCTGTCCATCGCTACAGGCGTGGGCTTCATCGCCCTTGCCGGCGTTTCTGCCGAGTTTGGCGTCATCATGCTGGTGTACCTGCGCAGCGCCTGGTCGCCCCGCCTCGCAGCAGGACATGGAACCGAGCAGGATTTGACAGAAGCTATCAAGGAAGGCGCAGTGCTCAGGGTGAGGCCCAAGGCGATGACGGTAGCCGTGATCATCGCGGGGCTGCTGCCCATACTCTGGGGGTCAGGGGCCGGTTCGGAGATCATGAAGCGCATAGCAGCACCGATGATAGGGGGTATGCTTACCGCACCGCTGCTATCGATGCTACTGATTCCAACATGCTATTTCCTCCTCCAGGCTCACCGTATTCGAGCGCGACGACGACTGAAGATCTGAGTACCTGACGGTACCCTGATTCGTAGGTACCGCAACTGCAGGGCGCCTGGCTTAACACGCTGGCTGGTCTGACATCGGCACTTTGCGCTATTTGCCCTTGACTCCGGCCAACGAGTCGAGAATGGCGCAGGTAGAATCGTTATTGCCCTGGCATTCATTGATCAAGGCCTGCAGCGTATCGCGCAGGCTGATGAACTCCTCGATTTTGCGGTTCAAGTCCTGCACATGAGCATTGGCCAGCGCTTTTACGTCGGCACTGGCACGGTGTCGGTCGCGTTGCAGTTCGAGCAGGGTGCCGACTTCCTCCAAGGAAAAGCCCAGGTCTCGAGCACGTTTGAGAAAAGCCAGGGTATTCAAATCGGCAGGCCGGTACTGGCGATAACCGCTTGCTGTTCGTATGGCAGGCTCAAGCAAACCAATACTTTCGTAATAGCGCAGCATCTTGGGCGTCAGCCCACTGGCGTGTGCAGCTTGGCTGATGTTCAAGGTATGTCCTCCAATGCCGGTTGCCAGCGTTTGAGCAGCAAGGCATTGCTGACCACGCTTACGCTTGAAAAGGCCATGGCTGCGCCGGCAAAAACCGGATCGAGGAGGCCGAACGCTGCCAATGGGATGCCAATCACGTTATAAACGAAGGCCCAGAACAGATTTTGGCGGATTTTGCGGTGGGTGCACCGGGCGATATCCAGCGCTGCCGGTACAAGTCGTGGATCACTGCGCAGTAGGGTGATTCCGGCGGCATGCATGGCCACATCGGTACCGCTGCCCATGGCAATGCCGACATCGGCGGCCGCCAGGGCGGGAGCATCATTGATACCGTCGCCGACCATGGCCACCCGTGTGCCTTTCGCCTTGAGACCTGCAACGACGGCCGCCTTTTCGGCCGGCAGTACCTGGGCATGAATGTTCTCAATACCCGTCTGAGCAGCGGTCTGCCGGGCACTGCTCCAGGTATCCCCGGTAATCAAGTGGCTGCTGATCTGACGTGCTGCCAAGGCCGCTACAGCCTGCTGGGCGCCAGGCTTAAGCGCATCGCCAAACGCGAGCAAGGCCAGCACCCTGGGCGCAGCGCCTAGCTCGATCAACCAGGACAAGGTCCGGCCTTCGGCGTCCCATAGCTGAGCGTGTTCAGCTAACGCGCCTGGTTCGAGCCCTAGCTCTTCAAGCCATCGGCCATTGCCCAAGGCAAGCTGCCGGCCTTCGACAGAGCCTTGGACGCCACGACCAGGCAGCGCACGGACGCTGTCAGCCATTGGGGTATCAAGGCCGCGTTCACTACAGGCCGCCAGAACAGCACGACCCAGGGGATGTTCACTACCTCGTTGCAAGCGGCCCGCCAGCGCCAAGGCTTCCGCTTCGGGGATCGAAGCTACCGCCATATGCACCAGATGGGGCTCCCCTGAGGTGAGGGTACCGGTTTTGTCAAAGGCCACCGCTTGCACGGCATGGGCGACTTCCAGGGTTTGTGCATCCTTGATCAGGATGCCGTGACGTGCCGCAACGCCGGTGCCTGCCATGATTGCAGTTGGAGTGGCCAAGCCCAAGGCACAAGGGCAGGCAATGACCAGTACGGCTACCGCGTTGATCAGCGCCGTCTCCCAGTCGCTCCCTGCCAGCAGCCAGCCCACAAGCGTTAACAGGGCAATGCCGAGCACCACCGGCACAAAAATTTCGCTAACCTTGTCCACCAGGCGTTGGATGGGTGCCTTGGCGGCCTGTGCGTCTTCAACCAGACGAATGATCCGCGCCAGTACGCTCTCTCCCCCAAGGGCTGTGACCTGAACGATCAGCGTGCCTTCACCGTTGATGGAGCCACCAATGACCTTGTCGCCGGCTTGTTTGGCCACCGGTCGGCTCTCGCCACTGATCAGGGCTTCGTCCGCATAGCTGTCGCCTGTCTCAATGAGGCCGTCCACCGGGATGCGCTCGCCGGGCCTGACCCGTACACGTTCTTTCAGGCGTAAGTCAGCCACCGCAACCTCCTGCTCACGGCCATCAGCTTCCAGACGTAGGGCGCGCTCGGGCCTCAACCCCTGAAGCGCACGTATGGCTTCACCGGTCTGCCGCTTAGCTCGGCTTTCAAGGTATTTGCCCAGACGGACCAGGCCAATCACGACAGCTGCAGCTTCTAGATAAAGGTGGGGGAACTGGCCGGGCACAGCGGTCACGGCTTGGTAGACGCTCAAGCCATAAGCAGCGCTGGTCCCCAGGGCGACGAGTAAATCCATATTGCCAGTGCGGGCCCGTAGCGCTTTCCAGGCTGCGCGGTAAAAACGGGCACCGAGCAGGAATTGCACCGGTGTGGCCAAAGCGAACTGAAGCCACACCGGCAACATGATGTGAATGCCTAACGGTTGCAGCAGCATGGGCAGCACGAGCGGAGCGGCCAGCAGCAAGGCTGCGATCAACGCCCAGCGCTCCTGTGTGAGTCGAGTATTTTCAGCGGCTGGGACCTTGGTAGTGGGAGGTTGAGCCTGGTAGCCCGCGTTCCTTACGGCGGCGATCAAGGCCTGCACAGACGTGCCTGCTATGGCAGTGACATGGGCCTGTTCGGTGGCCAGATTGACGCTGACCTCGCCCACGCCGGGCACTTTGCGCAAGGCCCGTTCGACACGGTTAACGCAACTGGCACAGGTCATGCCGGTGATGCTCAATACGAGGGTTTCGTCCGGGACCCCGTAGCCGGCGCGGGTAATCGCCTCACGTAAAGCCGGCATGGCGTCCTGCGGCGCTTCAATTCGGGCTTGCTCGTTGGCCAGATTCACACTGGCTTCCTGTACGCCGGCCACTTTCTTCAGCGCACGCTCCACGCGACCGGCACACGCGGCGCAGGTCATCCCTTGGATAGGTAGATTAAATTCAGCCATGCCGGATTCCTCGCTATCAATGAGTAGAGGATCAACCTTGACCTCATGTAAAGGTCAACCTCCAACCGCGCCTAACGCTTAAGAACAGAAGAGGCTTGACCTTGACCTCATGTCAACGTTGAAAGTAGCGCTGCCCCCCATGATTTGGAGACACGCTATGTATCAGTTCAACGTGCAAGGCATGAATTGCGGTCATTGTGTCAAATCGATCACCGCAGCGGTCACGGCTTTGGACAGTGAGGCCACGGTCGATGTGGACTTGGAAAGCCGTACCGTACAGGTTCAAAGCCGCCAGCCAGCGCAGGCCCTGCTCGAAGCAATTCAGGAAAAAGGCTATCCCGCTGAGCTTGCCTGATTCCTGTCCTTCCCTTAGGTTCAGGCTTTCCTAAGACGGTTCTTTGCAAAAGAAACGGCGCCTGGACAGGCGCCGGAGACCAAGGAGCGGAGGTCTTTGAAGAGAGCTGAGCCCAGACTAGCCCTTGGCAGCTGACGTGCACCTGATTGGCCGATTACATTTGTGTAAGGTGGCACCACACCTATCGGTTTGTTGGCAGACTAAACCCATCTGCAAATGAGATCGCTGTCATGAAACTGTTGGTAGCCGAAGACGAACCGAAGACTGGAATCTATCTGCAGCAAGGCCTGCGGGAGGCCGGCTTCAATGTGGACCGCGTGGTCACAGGCACAGATGCCGTTGACCAGGCGCTCAATGAAGCCTATGACCTGTTGATTCTTGACGTGATGATGCCGGGCCTGGATGGCTGGGAAGTCATCAGACGCCTTCGCACCGCTGGCCAGTCCGTACCGGTGCTGTTTCTGACCGCACGCGACGGGGTAGACGACCGGGTCAAGGGCCTGGAGCTGGGCGCCGATGATTACCTGGTTAAGCCATTTGCTTTTTCAGAACTGCTGGCACGGGTGCGAACACTGCTACGGCGCGGCAGCAGCAGCCTGCCGGTTCAAACAAGCCTGCAAATCGGAGACCTTCAGGTGGATTTGCTCAAGCGTCGGGCGACTCGGGGCGGCAAGCGAATCGACCTTACGGCCAAAGAGTTCGCACTGCTGGAGTTACTGATGCGCCGGCAAGGTGAGGTGTTGTCCAAATCGCTGATAGCTTCCCAGGTCTGGGACATGAATTTCGACAGCGACACAAATGTTATCGAGGTGGCGATACGGCGGTTGAGGGCCAAGATTGACGATGACTTCGAGGCAAAACTGCTGCATACCTGCCGGGGGATGGGTTACATGCTAGACGCGCAGGACGAAGGATGAAGCCTGGCTCACTCACCCTGCGCTTGAGCCTTTTGTTTGTGGTCGCGGTCGCCGTCGTCCTCATGATCGTGGGCGTTGCCTTCAACGAGCTGAGCCGTCACCACTTTCGCGCCCTGGATGCGCAAGCGCTGGGAGAAAAGCTGGAAGCGATTAACCAGATCGCGAAGGAATCAGGCGCAAACCCGGAACTGCTCAAGGCGCGCTGGCACACCCTCCTGGGGGCACATCCCGATCTCAGTGCTGTATTTCTGAAGACCGATGGGACGCCTTTTTTTGCAGAACCTCCCCAATCAGCGGCGCCGTCGCTCGCGCAGGCCACCCAGCGCGATGGCGTCTGGGAGTGGGAGAACGAAGGCCGCATGTTCAGGGCCCTGACCGCCTCGATATCGCTACCCACTGCCAGCCCACCGCTGACCGCCTGGCTTGTCCTGGATGTGACCACGCATATGCACTTCTTTGCCATGCTCGAACGCTGGTTCTGGGGCGTTCTATTGGCTAGTACCGCGTTAAGCGGGGCCCTCGGGTGGCTGGTCGCCAAGAACGGACTGCGGCCGGTGGCAAGGGTGACCCAGACCGCCGCCTCAATGTCCGCTGGCTCGCTGAAGGAACGCATTCCCTTGGGGCCGGTACCGGATGAGTTGCGTGAGCTCATCACCGCGTTCAATTCCATGCTTGGTCGCCTGGACGATTCCTTTGTGCGCCTATCGAATTTCTCTGCTGACATTGCGCACGAGCTTCGTACCCCGATCAGCAACCTGCGGACCCACACCGAGGTGATCCTGGCCAAAAAGCGTGCGCCCGAGGTGTACGAAGAGAATCTGAGCTCCAATCTGGAAGAGCTCAATCGTCTTTCGGGTATCATCGACGGCATGCTGTTCCTGGCCAAGTCTGATAACGGGCTAATTGTGCCCGAGGCTGTTGAACTGGATCTGAGAACAGTCATCAGCAAGCTGTTCGGCTATTACGAGTTTCTGGCCGAGGACAAGGGGATTCAGCTACAAGCATCAGGCAACGCCTCGATCTTCGCTGACAGCGTGATGATCGACCGTGTCGTGTCGAACCTGCTGTCCAATGCCCTGCGCTATACGCCGTCCGGAGAGACGATCAAGGTCAGCATCCACGATCACGGAGGAAGGGTAGAGCTTCGGTTGGAAAATCCTGGCCCTGAAATAGCACCGCAGCACCTGGACCGCATCTTTGACCGGTTCTACCGGGTTGATCCGGCGCGGCGCGAAGGCGCCGGGAATGCGGGGCTGGGGCTGGCGATTGCCCGGTCCTTGATGCAAGCGCATGGCGGTACTATCTCGTGTACATCCCACGAGGGCCGAACGACCTTCATCCTCACCTTCGTGCGGTCATCTGGCCCACGAACATGACATGCCGGCCTGATAGCCTGGGCACCGCTAAGCCAGGCCCCCCAGGCTTGGCGGACATGAAACCGGTTGTCACTGCGCCGGGTAGTCAGCCACCACCTCCTGCTCGCCGGTCTTTTTCAGTCCGATGATCTGATAGGCGCTTTTGTGCCCTGTTTCCATGCCCGGTGAGCCCATTGGCATGCCGGGTGCCGCCACGCCGATTAGGTCAGTCCGGCGTTCAAGCTCAGCGATCTGTTGGACCGGGACATGCCCCTCGATGAACTTGCCGTTCACTACACCGGTGTGACACGACATCAATTTCTCAGGCACACCCAGCTTGGCCTTCACCGGGCTCATGTTTTCTTCCAGATGGTCATTAACCGTGAAGCCATTGTCCCGCAGGTAAGCAATCCACTTGGAACAGCATCCGCAATTGGGGTCCCGGTAAACGTCAATCACGTGCGCAGGAGCGGCTTGTGCCACTGACGCTACAGCTAGTGCCATGGCCGCGACAGTGCGCCGTCCAGCGTCAGTAAGGCTTATGAATTTCATGTGCGGCCATCCTATAAACTGAGTGATTTGCAGCTTACCTTGCATCAATGAGATTTTGGACTGCTCAAGCGTTTGCACCAGTACCCCAACGTCATCCCACATGGTATTTGGACAGGGTTGAATCAACGCACTATGCATCGCTCGCTGCTTAATCAGTGTAAGAAATACGTTATCACCACTTTTTCTCGGCTTTTCCAAATGGTGTGCGGTATCGGTCATTGGCGTTGCCATTATGACCAAGATTTAGATTTCGATTATTTATGAGGCGCACGAGGGTTATACATGCAGCACGTGACGAAGATTGGCGCAGGCGATCCACGCAGGCTGACCGCCGTCGAATTTCAGCAATTGGCCACCGTACCCTCAGCGCTTGAGTGGTTTGCCAACCTGGACAACCCACGCACACGCCGTGCCTATCAAAATGACCTGACGGATTTCTCTTCCTTTATAGGGCTGGCCAGCGCCGATGATTTTCGCCAGGTCACCCGGTCGCACGTATTGGCCTGGCGCGCCGATCTGGAGCACCGCGGCCTGGCCGGAGCCACCATTCGCCGCAAACTGGCCGCGCTGGCCAGTCTCTTCGATCACCTCCTGGAAAACAACGCCGTGGCCGGCGGCAACCCGGTGCATGGGGTCAAACGGCCTCGGATTGAGACCAACGAAGGCAAGACCCCGGCCCTCGGTGATCACCAGGCCAAGCAGCTGCTCGAGGCTCCGGACACTGAAACGCTCAAGGGGTTGCGTGATCGGGCGATTCTGGCGGTGCTGCTCTACCACGGCCTGCGCCGCGAAGAAGCGGCACAGCTGCACACCCACGATCTGCAGGAACGACGCGGCATCAAGCACCTGCGGGTCCACGGCAAAGGCAGCAAGATCCGTTTTTTGCCCCTTCATCCTGTGGCTGCTGAGCGCATCCACGCGTACCTGGAACAAGATAACGAGCGTGCCGCGACGCCCGGTCCGCTGTTTCGCTCGCTGCGCGGCACCACCACCGGCGCCGGCATCACGGCCAACGGCATCTATACCGTTGTCGAGGCCTATGCCAAGAAGGCCGGCATCGTCGTCGAACACCTGGGCGTGCATGGCCTGCGCGCAACGGCGGCGACCAACGCCCTGGAGCACGACGCCGATATCGCCAAAGTGCAGATGTGGCTTGGGCACGCGAACATCAGCACCACCCGCCTTTACGACCGGCGCGGTCAGCGGCCGGAGGATTCACCGACCTTTAAAGTGAAGTACTGACTCGTGGCTTGATACAGCCTGAGTTCAGCGGTGGCAAGCGGTGGGATGGCTTCAAAGGTATTGGGGGACGGGAGATCTGCATGCCAAGAATTTAGCATTCAGCTTCATGCCTGGGTTGGGAAAAGACCTGGATGTTTTGACCCTGTAACTAGGTTGTGCAGAGCCACGCTTGCTTTATGAATGAGTACAGACACACCTTTCAAATCCTCCACCGTTGTAGGGACAAATGTGACTTTGAAGCTTCCTCGTGCACTCACCGAAGACAGCAAAAGATTCGCCGTCTCAGGGTCATAGTGGAGCGAGCCATGCACATATTTGTTGCGTGCCTTTGCCGCTTTATTCATGGCTGCTATTACCGCCTGGTAGTCTTTCAGTCCTGGATGTGAGTCTTTTAGAATGTCACATAGGGTTCCAAAGGCATCCTGCTTTTGCTTGAAGTTCATATGTGTAGTGATTATTTGTGGTCTAGCGTCGTCAGGGTCATTGATACCTAACAACTTTTTTATATAAAGATTCAAGCTACCTTCAAGGACCGACCAGGTAGCAGCTATGCGGCCCAGCTCAAGGAGATAGTGATCTGGCAAAGGCCAATCTTTTGGCATTTCGAGAAGTGATTTTTTTTGGCTATAGGGCATTTTGTTTTTCCGTGACTACTCGATATTGGTGTTTGGGTCAGGCCGGATGAATATTCCCAAGAAGCTCGTCACCTCTCCGAAGTCCGGCACAGTATCAAGATAACGTCCGAATGAGCTACCACCTACATTTCTGAAAAGCATGCATAGATAGGGATGGTACTTCTGGAAGAACTCGGTCAGCTTGACCAGCTCGATCCTTTCATACGTCACATGGCCTGCAATCTTGTTTCGCATGGATCGAAAGGCGGGACCGAAATCTTGATCGACAGGTAGCATGCGTTCGTATTGGGAACGTGGGTGGATCTTGGCGGAGACAGCGCCCCTGTCGATGCTCGATAGCCACTGCATGGCCTGAAGGTGAACCTGCTCGTTCAGTGCCCCATCAGTGTACGTATGCGTACCGACTTTACTTTTTTCATCACCAATTCTTTTGGCCTGCTCGCCTTTCACCCAGGCTTTTATCCTACGGCAACTTTTGATATCGGCGACTTGATGGTCCCGTGCAAACAGGGCCATATACAGTTCGTACAGATGGTGAATGAAGCTGGAGTAGGCATTGTAGGCCCGGTACGCTCGCTGATGACTATGGCCCTGCATGACAATGGACTCACCTTGCGCGACGAAGAGTTCAAAGGCGTCTTTACACCGAAGATACTCATGCCGGATAGCCATGCAATGCAATATATCGGTTTCACTGTCCATTTCTTTTCCGTTGTCCGTGGAGCTGGTGGTGGACAGGGTGACTTGTCGCCCAGAATTGTCCAGCGCGAAAGGATGTAGCTCGAAGGATGGGTAAAGTCATAGTGCTCTCTGTAAGGATTGGTGACGAATCGCTAACGGTCCTGAGAGAGTTGGTTGCGGGCCTGCTGGATAGCTTATATGCCCGCGTACCGTGATGTTTACGGGAAATTCTACCGCGCCTACGGCTTGGTGGCTGCTGCCGTCCAGCGCGACAAGTCACCCTGCCCCCACCAGCTCCAGGGAAGACTGATCACACGGCCACTGTCAGCCGATCTGCCGGGTACTGGTTCATGAACGCTGCGCTCTGCTCCGGCCGCGCGGTCAACCAGTCCATGTACGAGCCCTTCGGCAAAATCACTACCATGCGCTTTTCGTCCTGGGGCTTGTGATACGCCTTCATGAAGTCGTGATCATCCGCATTCACTGTCAGCATGGTGTAGCTGTGCAGGATCTGGTCGGTGGACGGATCGCGCCACTGCTCCCATAGGCCCGCAATACCCAGCAGCTCGCCGTCTGCACGGGCTATACGCGTGGCTATTGCCTTGCCTGATCGCCAGTCCGGCTCATAGATGGCCACCGCTGGGATAATGCAATGTTGCGCCTGACGCCATGCATGTCGGAACGACGGTTTCTCGGCCACTGTCTCTGATCGAGCATTGTAGGTGTGTTTGGCAAACTTGCTGTCCTTGCTCCAGGACGGGATCAACCCAAAGGAGCCGGTCAGGGGTCGTTTGCGGGAGAGGGCGAAATCCTACGCTAAGGCTTTGGCCAACGAT
>NZ_JAWHOO010000034.1:0-17566 GCF_032586855.1 Pseudomonas syringae group sp. J254-4
ATATTTACCCATGACGCCTCCAAAGGTTGCGTCCAACCTTCGGGGGTCATACCACTCCAGCGTGGGAATGCAGGTCGCGACGCTCTGCGTCGCAGGAGGACGCAGAGCGTCCGGAAACGCATGCGACGCGGAGCGTCGCACGATAGTCATATCGTTCCGTACGCTCCAGCGTGGGAGCGTCGCACGATAGTGAGATGCTCGCGTCCGCTTCTGGGCGGCGTCAGGCGTGCCCTTTCTGCGCCTTGGCGCGCATCTTTGCGCACATGACGGTCATTTCGTCATACATCGCCTGTGGCTGTTTGCGCTTCAGGTCCCAGGCCATTCGGCCTTCTTCGTGGGGCAGGATCATGAACTCGCCTTCGGCTACCTGCCTGAAGATGTAGTCGGCAATATCTGCGGCAGTGATCGGTGACTTCTCCAGCAGTCTGCCGATCTGCGCTTTCATGGCAGGTGTCGGGCCTCGAAACGAATCCAGCAGGTTGGTCTGAAAGAACGACGGGCAGACCACATGCACGCCGACGCCCTGATCATGCAGTTCAACCAACAGGCTTTCGGAAAGCGCTACAACCCCTGCCTTGGCGACGTTGTAATTGCTCATGGCCGGGGCCTGCATCAGCGCGGCCATCGACGCAATATTGATGATTTTGCCTTTGCTGGCCTGCAACATAGGCAAAAACGCCTTGCAGCCTTTGACGACGCCCATCAGGTTAATTGCGATCTGCCAGTCCCAGTCTTCCAGTGACAGCTCGTTAAAGAAGCCACCCGACGCCACGCCAGCGTTGTTGACGATGATGTCGATGCCGCCCAGTCGCTCTTCACATGCCTGAGCAAACGCCGTGAGCTGACTGTAATCGCGAACATCGCAACGCTGAACGAACCCGTCACCACCCGCCTCGCGCACCAGCGTCAGGGTCTCCTGCAGACCGGCATCGTTGATGTCAGACAGCGCCAGCCGCCAGCCTTCGCGCGCCCAGCGCAGTGCAATTTCACGACCCAGACCTGAGCCGGCGCCAGTAATCATGATGCGGTTTTGCATAGCCGAGTGCCTTGTGATGTGCAGGAGTTGCCTGAGTGTAATCACAGCCGGGGCCCTATAACCCCACCATCAAGGCGCTGAATGCCTGGAGCAAACCCGCAGCTTATGAATGCCGCACGCGTGATACAAAACGCATCAACAACAGGCCGTACACCGACACATTGACCAACAGCACAATGCCCCCAAGCCACAGCTGTATGCCCGGCGTAAGCCCGGCCGGGTAGATCAGCGGAATCAGATAATGCTCGACGAAGCCGCCGTCATATCCCTGCTCACCGGCTGTGCTGCGCAGTGAGTTTTCCAGCGGTGTCAGCGGGCAATACAGGTGCAGAAACTCGACCGCAGCCCCCCACGCAACTGCCGGAACGTGCAGTAATGCCAGCCACGGCCTGCTCACTACCAGCAGACCGCCGAACAGGACGAATACGATGAACAGTAGATGAAACGCGACCACGGCATCTGCCGTCACTCGATAAAACATCTGCGTACCCTCTGCTGGACTTCAATCAGGTCACCTGTGCAAATCAGCCGAAATTTTTCACGTCGTTTAGTTCAATTATTTTTAAGACTATTTCAGGTATTTTCTGTCAATTGGAACCGAATTATTGTCCGACAAAAACACATCAAGCCCATGATTTTAATGATTTTTTAGATATGTAAGAAATTATTAAAAATAGATGAAACCTTTCTTGAGCGACCGCAGTCGGATGAATCAAGCAGGCAAATTCAATACCGTTGGGTATGAAAGTTTTTACTGCATCTGTTAACTAACTTAAATGAAAGAGGGAACTCATCATGGGCATCGGCACTATTCTTATCATCGTTCTGATTCTGTTGCTGGTTGGCGGTCTGCCGGTATTCCCGCACTCGCGCAGCTGGGGCTACGGTCCGTCGGGCATCATCGGTACTATCCTGGTGATCCTGCTGATTCTGGTATTGCTCGGCAAGATATAACCTGTTGCTTCAAGCAACAGGCAAAAGCCCCGCCTCTCCAGGCGGGGCTTTTTTATGGCCCATGAAAAAGCAGCCCGAAGGCTGCTTCATTTACTGCTTCAGCACTTAGTGCGAAACCGCGCCGCTGGCACCCAGGCCTGTTTGTGACCGGACGAATTGCGGGTAGAACAAGGCGCGCTCGCCCTCTGCCGCTTTCGACTTGTCGGTGATGGAGAAGAACCAGATACCTACGAAGGCGATGGCGATAGAAAACAGCGCCGGGTATTCGTAAGGGAAAATGGCTTTCTCGTGATGCAGGATCTGCACCCAGATGGTTGGCCCCAGGATCATCAGCACCACGGCGCTGATCAGGCCCATCCAGCCGCCAATCATGGCGCCACGGGTGGTCAGGTTTTTCCAGTACATGGAGAGCAGCAGGATCGGGAAGTTGCAGCTTGCAGCGACCGAGAACGCCAGGCCCACCATGAACGCGATGTTCTGACTTTCGAAGGCAATACCCAGAAGGATCGCCACGACCGCCAGCGCAATGGTGGTGATTTTCGAGATACGGATCTCGTCTTTCTCGTTGGCCTTGCCCGCTTTGATCACGCTGGCGTACAGGTCATGGGAGACCGCCGAAGCACCTGCCAGAGTCAGACCGGCAACCACTGCCAGAATGGTGGCGAAGGCGACTGCAGAGATGAAGCCCAGGAACAGGCTGCCACCGACCGCATCGGCCAGGTGAACCGCTGCCATGTTGTTACCGCCCAGCAAGGCACCCGCTGCATCCTTGAACGCCGGGTTGGTGCTGACCAGCAGGATCGCGCCAAAACCGATGATGAAGGTCAGGATGTAGAAGTAGCCGATGAAGCCGGTCGCGTACAGCACAGACTTGCGGGCTTCCTTGGCATCGCTCACGGTGAAGAAGCGCATCAGAATGTGCGGCAGGCCAGCAGTACCGAACATCAGCGCCAGACCCAGCGAGAACGCTGAAATCGGGTCTTTCACCAGACCGCCAGGGCTCATGATCGCTTCACCTTTAGGGTGAACCTTGATCGCCTCGGAGAACAGCATGTTGAAGTCGAAGTTAACGTGCTTCATGACCATCAGGGCCATGAACGACGCACCGGACAGCAACATGACCGCCTTGATGATCTGCACCCAGGTAGTGGCCAGCATGCCGCCGAACAATACGTAAAGGCACATCAGGATACCGACCAGTACCACCGCAACCGTGTAGTCCAGACCGAACAGCAGCTGGATCAGCTTGCCGGCACCGACCATTTGCGCAATCAGGTAGAACGCCACTACCACCAGCGAGCCGCAGGCGGACAAGGTGCGAATCTCTTTTTGCTTGAGGCGATACGACGCAACGTCGGCAAACGTGTATTTACCCAGGTTGCGCAAGCGTTCGGCGATCAGGAACAGAATGATCGGCCAGCCCACCAGGAAGCCGATCGAGTAGATCAGGCCGTCGTAACCGGAGGTGTAGACCAGTGCGGAAATACCCAGAAAGGACGCTGCCGACATGTAATCACCGGCAATTGCCAGACCGTTCTGGAAGCCGGTGATCTTGCCGCCTGCCGAGTAGTAGTCCGATGCGGTCTTGTTCTTTTTCGACGCCCAGTAAGTGATGTACAGCGTGAAGGCGACAAATACCACGAACATGATAATCGCGGCGATGTTCAGGGGTTGCTTCTGCACGGCGCCCGTCAATGCGTCTGCCGCCCAGAGAGTCGGCGCGAATGTGGCCAGGCCAAGTGCTGCTGATAGGCGCCGGATCATTGCTGAGCCTCCTTCAGGATGGCGTTGTTCAGGTCATCGAATTCGCCATTGGCACGGCGAACATAGATGGCGGTCAGCACAAACGCGGAGAGGATAAGCCCTACGCCTATCGGCATTCCCCAGGTAATGGTTGAAGTCGGACTCAACTTGGCCCCCAGAATATGGGGTCCGTACGCAATCAAAAGAATAAAGGCCGCATACAGGCCAAGCATGATCGCCGAGAGAATCCAGGCGAACCGCTCTCTTTTGGATACCAGCTCCTTGAAACGCGGGCTGTTTTGAATCGAGAGGTAAATGCTGTCGTTCATTGTTTTTGTCCTCGCAGCACAGATGAGATGTCACGTAACGCACTTTAGTCGGGTCCTGCGCGCACTCCAGACGACCTTAGTATTAGAACGACATTAGCCGCAGATGAACCTCTTTGCACGGCACAGGTCCGCCATCAGTCAGCCTGTGCAGAAAATACCGTGATCCAGAAACGCCAAAGGCCGTCTGGCGATGGCACCAGACGGCCTTGAAACGGCTTTTGCAGAGGGCTGTAGAACTATTTAGCGGTCCATGCGGCTACCCGATCCGGGTGCTTGGCTACCCAGTCCTTGGCTGCAGCTTCAGGTTTGGCACCGTCCTGAATCGCCAGCATCACCTCTCCGATTTCATCCTTGGATGCCCACTGGAATTTTTTCAGGAAGGCCACGACCTCGGGGGCTTTTTTCTCCAGGCCAAGGCTGGCGACGTTGTCGACGGTTTCAGCTGCACCGTAAACGCCTTTAGGGTCTTCCAGGAAACGCAGTTTCCACTTGGCGAACATCCAGTGCGGTACCCAGCCGGTGACGACGATGGCTTTCTGCGCTTTCTCCGCACGAGTCAGTTCGGCAATCATGCCTGCTCCGGAACTCGCCTGCAGTTTGTAGCCGTCCAGACCATAGTCCTTGATGGCCTGGTCCGTCTTGAGCATGACCCCTGAACCTGCATCGATCCCGGTGATCTTCTTGTTGAAGGAAGCATCGGTCTTGAGGTCTTCGATGGTCTTGGCTTTCACGTATTCAGGCACGATCAGGCCGATCTTGGCGTCCTTGAAGTTGGGCCCGTAGTTGACGACCTGATCCTTGTACTTGGTGTAGTACTCGCCGTGGGTGCCCGGAAGCCAGGCAGACAACATCAGGTCGAGCTTGTCGGTGGCCACGGCCTGCCACATGATCCCGGCCGCGACCGATTGCAGTTTGACGTCGTAGCCAAGCTTCTGCTTGATCACTTCGGAAGCCACGAAGGTGGTGGCGACGCTGTCGGACCAGCCTTCCACATAGCCGATGGTCAGGGTCTTGGTTTCAGCAATCGCCAGCGTGGAGCTGACAGCAAGCACCAGAGCGGCACCCGCCCCCAGTATTTTTCGCATCATCATTGTCGCTTCCCCGGAAGTCTGCACCGACGGTTGTCGGCACTGGTTAACGTTGTTTTCAAGACCGCACCCACGCCCGGCTTTGGGGCACGCTGCGCCCTGCACGTTTTGATCGCTGCCACGCGCAGTGACACGCACCGCAACGCCACCTTGATCATCGACTTGCTGCGCAAGCAGACATGCTCTGTCTGCGACACCGGGACAACGGGAAACGACAACAACGAGCCATCAGCGACAACGCCCACCTAAAAACGTCTTGCCCGACCCTGCCTGTACCTTTCAGAACGGTTTGCGTACGCGCCCCACACACACATCGATACGATCGTCGTATAGACGCAGGAGATCTGCGGCGCACCACCCTGTCTCATTCAGCAAAGGAAACAGGATGTGTTACCGCAGCCTCGTGAACCACGCTTCGAACGGGTAACACGGAAACATTTTTAACGGCGTCAGGCCCGCATGAGCGATGCCAATAATCGTAAGCTTATGATTTAAAAGCACTTTAGAAAGTTGGCACAGCTTCTGCTATCTCTCTTGTACAACAAAAACAAGAAACGAAGCGGCAAACCAATAAGAACAAGACGTAACGGCTCTGACATAACAAGAACAAAACGGACAGAGGCGCAGCTAACAGATTTTTTTGGAGTGGATCAGCTTTACAGGGACCTTTCGGTGAAGGGCCTCGCGACCGGACAGAGAACAATAAAACTACCTTCAGGTAGCTCCCGAACCGGTGGGATCACGATGTTGTGCAGACAGGTGATTAAAGCGAGTCAGCGCTCAAAAAAATACGTTTGCTCTTGACCCCGAATGGGGGTCGCCCAACAACGCTGTAAAGGGACTGGCCATCAACAACAATAACAGGCCGCCCTACAACAATAAAAAGAGCAGGTAAAACACATTGGAGGAGAGCTACGGCTCTCCTTTGTGTTTTTCGTCCCCAGG
This sequence comes from Pseudomonas syringae group sp. J254-4, assembly GCF_032586855.1. Taxonomy (NCBI): domain Bacteria; kingdom Pseudomonadati; phylum Pseudomonadota; class Gammaproteobacteria; order Pseudomonadales; family Pseudomonadaceae; genus Pseudomonas; species Pseudomonas syringae group sp. J254-4. Next base: position 6,096 of record NZ_JAWHOO010000034.1, read on the forward strand.
AAGCTGAAGCGTAGCGGCATGTAGCGGCAGTCAGCCCCCCGCTTGCATGATCAAAGTGCGCCAATCTACGTCGCCTGCGAAAAATAAACCGCATAACTGCATTGCAAATTCCAAAGAACGTGTATTGTTCCGTCATAATTTACACGGTTAACCGGTGGATGCGGCACTTTGGCACTACACCTTGGTCATAGCCTGCGTATCTCATCAGCACTTCTTTCCCAAGGGATTTAGTCATGCTCCGTTTTCTGCGCTTCGCTACCGTTATAGGTGGCTTGTGTTTAAGTGCGTCCGCTCTGGCAACCACCGTCGACTCTGCCACCTATGGCTACCCGCTGACTAATCCGTTTGAAGCGACCATTGCGACCACCCCGCCCGATCTGCGCCCTGATCTGCCTGACGATGAAGACATCGATCAGGACGTCTACACCCTGAACCTGCATCCCGAGCGCGAATTCACCCTACCGGACAACTTCTGGGCGGTAAAAAAGCTGCACTATCGCCTGGCGAAGCAGGACCACGCTGCCCCGCTGATTTTCCTGATCGCCGGCACCGGCGCGCCGTATAACAGCACCATCAATGAATTCCTGAAAAAGCTCTATTACGGCGCGGGCTACCACGTCGTGCAGCTGTCTTCGCCCACCAGCTACGACTTCATGAGTTCGGCATCGCGCTTTGCCACTCCTGGCGTGTCCACCGACGACGCAGAAGACATTTATCGCGTCATGCAGGCCATTCGTGCCCAGCAGGCGCAACTGCCGGTGACCGACTATTACCTGACCGGTTACAGCCTCGGCGCACTGAATGCCGCCTTCGTCAGCAAGCTGGATGAAACCCGCCGCAGCTTCAACTTCAAGAAAGTGCTGCTGCTCAACCCGCCGGTCAACCTTTACACCTCGATCAGCAACCTCGACAAACTGGTGCAGACCAACGTCAAGGGCATCAACAACACCACCACGTTCTATGAACTGGTGCTGGCCAAGCTGACCCGTTACTTCCGGCAAAAGGGTTACATCGACCTTAACGATGCACTGCTGTTCGACTTCCAGCAGTCCAAGCAGCATTTGACCAACGAGCAGATGGCGATGCTGATCGGTACCTCGTTCCGCTTCTCGTCTGCCGACATCGCGTTCACCTCGGACCTGATCAACCGCCGCGGTCTGATCACGCCACCGAAATTCCCTATTTCTGAAGGCACCAGCCTGCCGCCGTTCCTCAAGCGTGCCCTGCAATGCGACTTCGATTGCTACCTGACCGAACAGGTCATTCCGATGTGGCGCGCCCGCACTGACGGCGGTAGCCTGCTGCAGCTGGTCGATCAGGTCAGCCTTTACGCCCTCAAGGATTACCTGCACAGCAACACCAAGATTGCCGTCATGCACAACGCTGACGATGTGATTCTGGGCTCGGGTGATCTGGGCTTCCTGCGCAAGACCTTCGGGGATCGTCTGACCGTTTATCCGTACGGCGGGCATTGCGGCAACCTTAATTACCGCGTCAACACCGACGCCATGCTGGAGTTTTTCCGTGGCTAAACGTCTTTTACTTCTTGCCGCTCTGCTCTGTGCCGGCACAGTCCAGGCCGCTGACGCGGATACCAGCAACAAGGCTCAGCACCCGGCCACTGTGGCCCGTCAGACCGATGCTGACGGTTTCACTCAGCCGCTGAAGTCACTGCAATTCAACCCGGGGCTGGATCAGCGTGAGTTCGAGCGCGCCTCCATCAACGCGCTGGAAGTCTACGACCCGCTGGAATCCTGGAACCGTCGGGTGTACCACTTCAACTACCGCTTTGATGAATGGGTGTTCCTGCCGGTCGTGGACGGCTATCGCTACATCACACCCGGCTTCGTGCGCAGCGGCGTGAGCAACTTTTTCAGTAACCTGGGCGACATCTCCAACCTGCTGAACAGCCTGCTGCAGTTCAAGGGCGAGCGTTCGCTGGACACCACCGGCCGTCTGCTGCTCAACACCACCATCGGCATCGCCGGTCTGTGGGACCCGGCGACCATGATGGGGCTACCGCGCCAGAGCGAAGACTTCGGTCAGACGCTGGGCTTCTATGGTGTTCCCGCCGGCCCTTATCTGGTGTTGCCATTGTTCGGCCCATCGAACCTGCGTGACACTGGCGGCATGCTGTTCGACTACACGGCTGAAAACCAGATCAACTTCCTGAACGTTGCCGAAGTCAGCGACGACCATCCGGAAATCACCGTGCTGCGTGCGATTGACCGCCGGTATGTCACAAGCTTCCGCTATGGCCAGCTGAACTCGCCATTCGAGTACGAGAAGGTGCGTTACGTCTATACCGAGTCGCGCAAACTGCAGATCGCCGAATAAGCGAAACGCAGCAAAAGGACGGCCAGCCAGAGTGATCTTGCTGGTCGTTTTTTTATGGGCACTTTTACCTGCCGGGCAACTCACATTCCTCGGGCACACAGGCCTCGATCCATTTACTCGATCCATTTAACAGACAAAAAAGGAATTTCCATGCGGTCTTTCGGTTTCAAGGCAATCGTTGTGTGTGTCGCGCTGGCAGCCTGCCAGAGCATGGTCAGCGTTCAGGCCGCGACCAAGCCCCAAGCGGCTGCGCCTGCCGCCGCTGCGGTACAAAAGGCTTCGTTGCTGGGTGGCAAACTGGCGTTTACCATTCCTGCGGGCTACGTGCAGGGCGAGATGCCCGAGATTGACGCGAAGGCCAAGGCTCAGGGGGTAACGGGTGCGCTTTACACCAACGCCGCTGAAAAGCGCGTGCTGATCGTTACCGAGACGCCTATGCCAATGGGCGTGCAGGCCAGCGACAACGACGGCGTAGTGCTTGATGGCCTGGTCACCGGGATACTTGCCCAGCAGAGTACCGGCTACAAAGACTTCAAAAAGCTGGGTGACAAAAAGATCGTCAAGAAGAACGGTCTGGGTGTGCGGCAGCTGGATACCTCGGCGACCATGAGCGACGCCCAGGTTCTGAGCACATCGATCATTGCCGCTTCGGGTGCCCGCGCAGCCGTGCTCAATGTGGTCTCCAACGCGAAGAACCCGAAAGAGCACGCAGCACTGGTGAAAGCCGTCATAGGCGAATGATTCGAGCATCGGGTGGCTCTGACCAGCGTGGCTTAATCCACCCGCAACGCCTCTGACAATCGCTCGACCAGCGCCTGCACCTTGGGCAATGACTCGCGGTTGCGCGGCCAAGCCAGATGCAGCGCCAAACCGTCAGTGGCCAGTTGTGGAAGGATCTCCACCAGCTCGCCACGCTTCAACTGCTCCCTGATCAGCCAGGTTGCCAACTGAGCAATGCCCCACGCCGAAGTCACCGCAGCCACCTGGGCTTCGCCGTTGCCGATAACCAGTCGCGCTTCGACAGCGCGCGCCTCCCGCTGCCCTTGGTCGTCAACAAACAACCAAGGGCTGGTGCTGCCATCGCCACGACCAAACAGAATGCACGCGTGACTGGCGAGGTCCTCGAACGTCGTCGGTACGCCGTAGCGCTCCAGATAAGCCGGTGCCGCACAGAAGATCACCCGTTCGGTGCCCAGGTAACGGTGCGCCACGCCCGCTGGCCAGACAGGTGGACCGCCGATGCGCACGGCCAGGTCGATACCTTCCTCAAGAATGTCGACGAAACGATCAGTGAAGGTTATCCGCGGGCGCAGCTTGTGATGCTGCCCGGTGAAGGCGAGGATCAGCGGCAGCGCGTGCAAACGACCAAAGGTCGCAGGCAGATCGATACGCAATTGTCCGGCAGGTTCTGTGCGCTGCGCCGCCAATGCGGTTTCGGCAGCCTCCAGATCGGCAAGCATGCGCGTGCACACAGCGTGATAGGCCGCCCCCTCCTCGGTCAGCGCCAGACTTCGGGTAGTGCGCTCGAACAGACGCATGCCCAGGCGGCTCTCCAGGCGTGCAACGCTTTTGCTGACTGCGGAATTGGTCAGACTCAAGCGGTCAGCGGCTGCCGTAAAGCTCCCTGCATTGGCAACGGCGACAAACGTTTCGATGCCCTTGAGGCGGTCGGTGGACAGCACGTGGATTACCCATTAGTGAATTCAATTCCGCAATGTAATGAATATTTGCCAAAGATAGGAATCATTTTCTGCAATAAGCTGGCGAACTTATTTTTTCATGGGTTCGTATCATGCCGTCTCTGGAAACTGCCGCCTCCGGCACCAAGAGCGAAAGCTCGACCGATGCAGGCTTGTCCATCGCGATTCTGGCGCTGGCTGGCTTCGTAATCGTTACCACCGAATTTCTCATCATAGGACTGCTGCCTTCACTGGCCCGCGATCTGGGAATTTCTATTTCTACAGCCGGTTTGCTGGTTACGCTATTCGCCTTCACCGTGATGCTGTTTGGCCCGCCGCTGACAGCCATGCTTTCGCACCTGGACCGCAAGCGTACGTTCATCGTCATCCTGCTGATCTTCGCGGCCTCCAACGCTCTGGCTGCGGTGTCGAGCAACATCTGGGTGCTGGCACTGGCGCGATTCATTCCGGCACTGGCGCTGCCTGTGTTCTGGGGTACCGCCAGTGAAACCGCAAGCCTGCTGGCCGGACCGAAGCGCGCCGGCAAGGCAGTGGCGCAGGTCTACCTCGGTATCTCCGCCGCCATGCTGTTCGGTATCCCGCTGGGCACCGTATTTGCCGATGCAGTGGGCTGGCGCGGCGCGTTCTGGGCGCTGACGCTGCTGTCTGCATTAATGGCAGTGTTACTGGCGTTGTCGATGCCACGCATTGAACCTACCGCAAAGGTCGGCCTCGCCGAGCAGGCAAAAATCCTGCGTGATCCGCTGTTCCTCGCCAACTTGCTGCTGTCCATCTTGCTGTTCACTGCCATGTTCGGGGCTTATACCTACCTGGCAGATACACTGGAACGCATCGCAGGTATCGAGTCGGCTCAAGTGGGCTGGTGGTTGATGGGCTTTGGTGCAGTCGGCCTGATCGGCAATGCGCTGGGCGGCCGTTATGTAGACCGTAGCCCGCTGGGTTCGACCATGGCCTTTGCGCTGCTGCTCGCACTGGGCATGACCGCAAGCGTACCCGCCGCAGGCTCGATGCCGCTGCTGGCCGTGGTGCTGGTGATTTGGGGCATTGCTCACACGGCGTTGTTCCCTATCTGTCAGATCAGGGTGATGAAAGCGGCACCGCAGGCCCAAGCATTGGCAGGAACCTTGAATGTCTCGGCGGCCAATGCAGGTATAGGTCTGGGATCAATCATTGGCGGCCTGACCATTGAGCATCTGGGCCTGAATGCGGTGGGGTATGTCGCAGCCGTCGTTGCGTTACTGGCCATTGCAGTTGCCTGGATGACCGGGATTCAGAAAAACAAGGCCGGCGCATAAACTGGCCCGGCTCGATTAGCCGGATATCACCGGGCAGTACTTTTGCAACGACGCAACTACACTGCCCGGTTATTCCAGAGTGCCGCTGCTGGTATGTTTCGTCATATTTTTGAACCTGTTTCCTGGCTGTTTTTGTCAGTTAATTGACTCCGAAACAGGCAAGCCTTCCCGATGTGCAGCTAATTGACACTGCACTGCAAAATGCTCTTCCCATGACACTGGCGAACGCTCAAACTCCAGCCTTTCGGTCAAGGAGTCATGGTTTCTGACCGATTCAAGACGTTATGTCCGGTAAGGAACTATGAGCTCATATCACCGCAAGGGACTGGCATTCGCCAAGCGGATCTACGCGCCGAGATCACTCGGTGTCAGCGTTGGCTTTATTACTGTCGCTGTGTCTTTGTATTACGTGAATGCTGCACACTGGCTTTGGACACTGGCGCTGCTCAATGCCCTGATCTGGCCGCATGTTGCTTACCAGATTGCGAAAAAATCGCGCGAACCCTATCAGGCTGAATGGCGCAATCTACTCTTCGACTCGCTGATGGGCGGGTTCTGGATTGGCGCGATGGGCTTCAGTGCCGTGCCCAGCGTTACGGTCATCGCAATGATGGCCATGCATAACATGGCTGCTGCCGGGCCACGCCTGATGCTGCAAGGCTTGTGCGCACAGGCGCTGGGGGTGCTGATCTCGCTTGCCGTGCTTAACCCCGTAGTCAATCTGCATGGCAACATTGCACAGATCTACGCCTGCCTTCCCGTCCTGGTGATTTACCCTATTTTCATCGGCTGGATGAGCCATCAGGTCACCCTGAAGCTCTGGGAGCATCGCAACATCCTGCGCAAAATAAGCCGTACCGACAGCCTCACCGGACTGCTCAATCATGGCGCATGGAAAGACCTGCTTGATCTGGAGTACGCAAAAAGCCAGAACCAGCATCAGCAGTGCGTCATCGCACTGATCGACATTGACCATTTCAAGGTCATCAACGATACCTACGGCCACCTCATGGGCGACACCGTGCTGCAGAACATCAGCGAAGCACTGATGGAAAACCTGCGGGACTCGGATTTGATCGGACGTTGTGGCGGAGATGAGTTCTGCGTCATTCTGCCGGACACCCGCTTGTTTCAAGCGAGGGAAATCCTGGAGCGCACGCGTCTGGCGATAGATGAAATGACCTACTCTCTGCAGCGCGATCTCAAGGTCAGCCTGAGTATCGGCATAGCCGCCTATTCTCCTGAACTGCCGGACGCTTCATCCTGGTTGCACGAAGCAGACAAGGCGCTGTACCTCGCCAAAAGCACCGGTCGCAACTGCGTGGCCAGCGCTCAGGATATGCCGTCAGAGCTCCAGCCACTGAGTGCCGATGCCTGACCGGTCAACGCCGGTTCTTGAACAGGACGTCAAACAGGGATGAGAAGTTCTTGATGCCCATCGCCTTCATGAACGAGTTGCGCATGTCTTCTCGCAGGCTTTCCAGGGTGATTTCCTTGGGTTTTGCGGTTTTTTGAGCGGGGATGCCTGTTTCCCGAATGTCACCCTCGCCAGGGGCGTACTTTTCCTTTGACAGAGTTCTAATGTAGTCGTTTTTCTGGCTTTTATAGGTAGCATAGTCAGGTCCAAGTTGCTGGTCCCTTTCCCCCGACGTCGAAAAACGATTGATGACTTTTTCCATGAACTCAAAGTGGTTGTGACCAAGGGCACCGTAGTCTTTGTCCGTGATAAAACGAATAAAACCCTGATCCAGCCGTGTCGTTGTTAAAGCGCTTCCCTCACTAATACGCTTGGCCGTCGCCGCATTTGTATCTGTAAAACTGTAAAAGACCTTGTGCCCTTCCATGTCATAGGTCTTGCCTTGGTTATGACGAGACCAGATCCTTCCATCGTCTTTCTCCCTGTAGGATGCCAGCCCAAACGCCAAGTCATCGACGTAGAAAAGATCAGCCCCCTGATCTCTGGCCCACTCATAAACCTCGCCAAGAAGCCTCCGGTCATCCCGTGTTAAAAAAGAGGTTTCAGGCATGGACGTGCCGCACTCTGCCTTACCCAGCATGGGTGCTGGAAATTTAGGGTCTGTCAGTCCGAAAATTCTCTGCTTGAGAATCGCCCCGCCACTGATTGTCACGGAGGGGTCCAGAAAGTTTGTATGACTGGATGAGTTAGCAAGAACGGGTATTTTTTTAGAGGCTATTTTTTCATCGAGTTGCCTTGCTGTTACCAGCGCTTCTATTCCAGAGCTGATTACCCGCATAAAGTGGACTCCTGGCCTATAGAACCCCTGACGTTTATCGTCAGGGGTCGACAATCAATACGTTAAATGAAAGGTGACTGTTTCCGCCCCCAACGGCTTACTTTGCCAAGGTCCACTTTCAGCGTTGTGCCGAATGATCACATCCGACGCGTAGCTAAAACCGAGATTATTGAAGAGCTCAGTACTACCTGGAGCGCCAGGAATAATAGTTACACAATCGATATCGTGCACACCCGTGGTTCGAAAGCAAAGATTGGCGCGCTCACCTTTACTGTCCGGAAATGATGTCGCCGTCCATGAGATTTTCCGCAATCGGGAGTTATTGGCCGCCCCGCGAGGGTAATCGGACAATCTCAACTGGTGCCTGGAGAATGCATTATGCCCAGGTCCGTTTATAGTCGTAGGTGTTCTTGTAGTTGTCACCGAGTAATCTGCAGCCTGACTGGCCGAAGACAAAAACAACAGCAACAGCAACAGAGGTACTATTTTTTTCATAACACTTTTCCCAATGATTTATCATTAAAAACACGCGGCATTTGCGATTCTTCTTACTACTCTTTTATTGTATAAGCCACTGATAAAAACATGCGGTATTTAATGCTACGCCTTCAAAAAGCTCGAAAAAATTTAAAACCATTACTGAAAAAATCGTAAACCCCGAACAGCTTTATATATCCATATCAAATACTTTTCAGAAAAAGCCTTAGCCCGTGGACATCCAGGGCGGGTTCTCAATCAATCGAAAACTCAAAAAAGGAAAGATTTTCCAACAGCCATGCAGGGGTATGCACTTCAAGCAGTGCGCTAATGGGCTGCTCCATGATCAACTTGCCGTAGAGGGTTTCTTCCTGCTCCAGATGGGCAAGCTGGGTGGCGCGATAATTGAGCGGGTAGATGCTCTTTTCGATCGGCAGTAATCGGTCGAAGTGTTCGAGCAGGCCGTGGAAGACGATTCGTCGCTCGACCGTGTTCCGTGTGGTGGCAATGAGTTTGACGAAGTACTCACTGTCCTGGTGCCGCAGTGCTTCACCGGCAGTGTAACGCTCGACCAGCGTGTGCAGCGATTCGTCATCGAACACGATGCAACACAGGTCTTCGCGCAACAGGCCTTTGAACGGGTTGTCGACCGCTGGCCGGCGGCCGTGCAAGCCCAGGATGAACTGTACAGCCTGCTCGGCCAGCCACTTGCGCTTGCGCCCCTCAAGCCGCTCGACCTCTTCGATCAACGGGGCCTGGCGTCCATGCGAACGAACCTGTCGGCAGAGCTTGGCAAACAGGCCAACGGGGCCGGACAGTTTTTTCTGTTGCTCGGCAAGTTGCGTTACCGAAAGTGCCGACTGCCGGGTTGCCAGGCGATGGAAGTCTGTTGTGAGATTCAAACCGGGCCGATGCGGATCCAGCCGCAATGACTGATCGGACTCAGAACGGCCCCGAACAAAACAAACAGTCATGATTGCTCCTTTTTATTTTTTACGGTTTGCCGTAAGGACGGACTTTAGAACCATCTGTTCCGGGCAACCAGATAGCCGACCACCGGAAATCAACCGTAGTGCAATAGTGAAATTATTGACCTTGGGGCACTGCCCCGATAACGCTGATCGCCCTGACAAGATGTGTTCTGTGACAAGACACATTATGTATGTGCTGACTCGTTGCGCAATCCGACAGATGTAGGGGGTCGGTTACTTTTTCCCGGAAGCCATAAAGAAACACAACGCGCCATGAGCTCGACACGGGTCTTTACACGGCTCTTTCTTAGTAGCGAAGACACGTGATCGCGAGCCGTATAGTCACTGATACGGAGCTGCCTGGCGATTTCCTTATTCGTACAGCCCTGCAACAGCAGGCCAAGAACCTCTTGCTCTCTCATTGTCACCTCCATGCTACTTCCCCTTGCCATCATTTTGCCCTAAAGCAAATTTGTAGGATGTTTCATACACACGTCTTCCATGACCTAAAAAGTAAATCGGCACAGAAACCATTTTATTTAGTATTGTTTTTTATTAAATCCGAATAGAAACCAAAATCCTGCCAAAAACAAAGACCTGTGAGAATAATCATGAAGCAATAAACTATTAAAGAAATCTCCTACAGAAAATACAGAACAATTACCTCTATCAATTTAACGAAATCACAAATAACCCACCAATCGAGGCACGTCGGAATCGTGGCAGCCAACAGCACACCAGCTCAGTAAATAAAAATAATATAGAGGGGCGCAAGATAGACTTGAGCAAACAGAATTACAATCACTTGTTACAATTGACCGCGCCTGACTTGAAGAACTTTCTTGATGTTTTTCATTTGCGCAAACCGCCCATATAGATGAGCGGCTGCTTGCGAGAAAGAGGCGCGCCAGCAGGAACAGGCTTGATGCTAACCGTTTCGGCCGGCTGCCAGGTCATCTACCACCACACACCGGCGCAAGCCGAATACTGCAGCGGTCGTCAGACCCACAATTCCCATGACCAGGCTGTAGAGCACACAAACCCAGATATTCCAGGGCATCAGCGCGATGAGCAGCAATGGCGTGGTACTCGCCCAAAAAGCGTAGGCGATGTTGTAAGTGAACGAGATGCCAGACACACGAATGTTCGCAGGGAACAGTCCGACCATCACCGAAGGCACCACGCCGACAACCCCGCAGGCCAGCCCTGCGATGGCGTAGGCGATACCCAGCGGCATCCATTGCTGGATGAGACTGGCGTAAAGCACGCCTATACCCAGCGGCAGCAGCAGGCTGTAGATGATGATGCCGCGCCACGCACCGATGCGGTCAACCAGCATGCCTGCCAACACGCAGCCGATATTGAGGAAGACGATGCCCACCGCACTCAGGGCAAACGTAGTGCTCGCGCTGATGCCGAAGCGCTGCTGCATGACCGTCGGCGTGATCACCACCAGCACGACCACTGCGGAGGTCAGCACAAACGTCAGCAGTGCGGCAGGCAGCAAGGATTGGCGATGATCGCGCAGGACCTGGCCAAGCGGCAGTGCAGGCAGGTTTTCACGCTGGGCGTGCATGGCGATAAACACTGGCGTTTCGTTCAGCCAGCGGCGTAACCAGACGCCCACGACGCCGAAAACACCGCCCAGCAGAAACGGAATACGCCACGCCCAGTCAAGAATCTCACCCGGGCTGAAGACCCTTGCCAGCCATGTTGCGGTCAGCGCACCGAGCAGGTATCCAAACGTCAGGCCGGCTTGCAACACCCCGAGTGCGTAGCCGCGATGCCCCTGGGGTGCGTGCTCTGCCACGAAGACCCAGGCACTGGGTACTTCGCCGCCGACCGCTGCGCCTTGCAGAATGCGTAACGCCAGCAACACCAGTGGTGCCCAGTAACCAATCTGTGCGTAGGTGGGCATGACGCCGATCAGCAGACAAGGCAGGGCCATCATCAGAATACTCAGGCTGAACACCCGCTTGCGTCCCAGCCGGTCGGCAAAATGCGCCATCAGAATGCCGCCCAGCGGGCGTGCGAGATAGCCTGTCACGAAGATCCCGAAGCTTTGCAGCAGACGCAGCCACTCGGGCATGTCGGGCGGGAAAAACAGCTGGCTGAGGGTCAGCGCGAAGAATACGAAGATGATGAAGTCGTAGATTTCCAGCGCGCCACCCAGCGCCGCAAGACTCAGAGTCTTGTAGTCGCCTTTGGTGAAAGGTTGCGGAGTGGATTGAACGATGGCCGTCATGAAGCCCCCGAAACATGGCTGAAAAAAGCGCCTGGCGCTCACAGGGCGCGAAGAATAGCAAAGCTTGCGGGCGCACTGATACGGAGCTGAGGCCTGTAGCGGGAACGATGATCGCAACTATCGTGCGGCGCTCCGCGTCGCATGCCGTTTCTGGACGCTCCGCGTCCTCTTGACGACGCAGAGCGTCGTGA
>NZ_JAWHOO010000034.1:17666-52076 GCF_032586855.1 Pseudomonas syringae group sp. J254-4
CAACTATCGTGCGGCGCTCCGCGTCGCATGCCGTTTCTGGACGCTCCGCGTCCTCTTGACGACGCAGAGCGTCGTGAACTGCACTCCCACGCTGGAGCGTGTGGAACGAGAATCCCGACGATCGTGCCAACGCTACGTGCAGTAGAGCCCGTCCACTAAAAGTTGACGGTGGCCGACAATCTCGCCGTTCTGGGTGCGCCCATGAATAGGTAGTCGTCACCCAGATACTCCCCGGCATCACGCCAGTAGCGTTTGTCGAAGAGGTTGTCGACGGTCAGGCGCAGGACCGTGTCGTAGCCGCTGATTCGGGTGCTGTAACGGCTGCCGATGTTGAACAGTGTGTAGTCATTGACCTGCACGGAGCCTTCACGGTCAGCGTACTTGCTGGCGCTGTACTGCATCCCGCCGAGTAAGGCGAGCCCGGGCACCGGCAGGCTGTAGTCGGCTTGCAGGGTGCCACGGTATCTGGGCACGTTAAGGGCCTGATGATCGTCATAGGCCTCGGTGCCGCTGCCTTCGACCCGCGCCCGGATGGCCGCCGCACTGGCGGATATCTGCAGGCGGTCGGTCACCCAGCCACTCGCCCCCAGTTCCAGGCCGGTGTTCTTCTGCTCGCCCTGCTGGACGTAGGTAAACGTGCCGTCATCGTTGGGTCTGGAATACTGGTAGGCCTGGCGGGCCTGAAACACTGCTGCCGTCAGGCTTATACGCTGCCAGTCATACTTGATGCCGGCTTCCAGTTGCCGAGACACGGTGGGCGCAAGTATTTCACTGGCATTTGTGGTGAACCAGGCCGCCGTCCCGCCCAGCGACAGGCCCTTGCTGTAGCTGGTGTAGAGCGAAACGTTGTCCACCGGCTTGTAGATCAGCGCCGCCTGCGGTAGGAACACATAGCGCTCGGTGTGTCGCGCATCGCTGCCGTCCTCGTTGAACGCCTGTTCATCAAGCCGCACCCCGCGCCCGCCCAGCACGGTTTGCCAGTGCTCGTTGAAACTGATCCGGTCGGTGATGAACAGCCCGTACTGACGGCTGTCCAGACGGCGCTCGGTATGTGGCAGCGTCATAGGCGACGGTGCCACCGATTCAGGCGACTCGTTGATCGTGCCCGAGCCGACGAATTCATTGAAGGTCCCGCGCGTATCGACGGTGCGGCGGTAGGCGCTGGTGCCGAAGGTCAGCTCGTGCCCCAGTGATCCGGTAGTGAATGTACCGGACATGGCCGCTTCGACCTCATCATTACGCCGCGTGTCGTCCGGGCTGCGGAAGTCGTAGATGTCGTAGCCACCCTCGGCGCTGAAGTGGTTGGGCACCGCTTCGGCTGCGCAACTGGCCGAGCCGTAACAGCCCCATGCAAAGGCGCTGTAGTCATCAATGACCACGCGACTGCGCGACGCACTCAGGCTGCCCTTCCAGCTGTCGTTGAACCGGTATTCGAAACGCCCGTTCATGTTCAGCGAGTCGATGCCCACCGGGTTGGACCAGTTTTGATAGCCCAGCAGCTTGCGTGGCGAGGCGTCGTGAGGCAGCACCGTGCCGCCGAGCAATTGATAACCGGGCACCGAGCGCTGCTCTTTGCTCTGATACTCGATGTCGAGTTGCAGCAAGGCGCGCTCGCTGATGTTCCAGTCGAAGGCCAACGAGGCGAAATCACGCTGACCATCGGCGTGCTCGACGTACGAGCGAATGTCTTCATGGGCCAGGTTGGCGCGCAGCCCGAACTGCTGTTCGCTGCCGAACCAGCCGCCGACATCGGTCGCGAGGTAGCGCTCGCCGTGTTCGTTGGTAGATACCGTTACCGAGCGAACATCCTGCGCGCGCTTGGTCTGGTAGTTGATGACACCACCGGGCTCTGAAACGCCGCTCTGCAAGCCGGACAGCCCCTTGAGCAACTCGACCTGCTGCTTGTTCTCCAGCGCCACGTTCTGCTCGCCGGCAATGCTGCGGCCGTTGATGCGATAACTGTTGGCCGCGTTCAACGAGAAGCCGCGCACCACAAAGTTTTCGTAATAGCCTACCGGCGCATAGCCGTCGCCGACCGAGGCATCGTTGCGCAGCACGTCACTCAGCAGTTTTGCCTGACGGTCCTTGATCAGCGCTTCGCTGAACACTGAAACCGAGGCAGGCGTGTCCAGCAGCGAAGCCTGATCAAACCCGTAAATCGACGCCCGACCAGCTTTATAGTCGCTGGCACCTTCCTGTTCGCTGAACCCGGTCACGTTGACCGCGTCCAGAGTGAGCGGATCCGCAGCCATTAGCGGCGAGGCAACAGCCATGCCCAACGGTAACAATCGCCAGGCATGACGCATGGCAGGTCGGTAGGGCGTACTCATCGATCAGACTCCGCAAGGACAGGTGCCTGGACAGACGCGATGCACCTTCCGGCAGGGGGCCAACCTTTTACGTTCACTGCCGTTTTTTTTCAACCTTTACGTGACGGTCTGCCGGTAAACGAATGACGCGGAAAAACTCTACTTACGTATCAGGGGAAAGAAGCCACCGCAAAAAACGTAGCGCACCGGAATAATTAAGCGTGAATTAAGTAAGTGTGGCTAATCTGAATTCAACAAAACCGCTGAACCAATCAGCGTGTCACGAATCCATTGAAACAGATCAATCAGAAAGGAATACCCTATGAAACTTATGCCTGCCGTCTTCGCCGCTGTTGCCCTCACTGCTGTTGCAGGTGCCGCCCAGGCCGACGTTGGTCCCGATGAAGTGATCCGCCTTTACAAGTCTCAGGCATTGGGTGACTTTGAACAGTTCAACAAGCAGGCCGTTGCCAAGCACACAGGCTTCACGGTCCACGATACCGAGCTGGAAAAAGAACGCGACGGCCGCCTGGTCTATAAGATCGAACTGAAAGACGCCAAGGGTGTGGAATGGAACTACGACGTCGATGCCAAGACGGGCGAAGTGGTACGTGACGCAAAGGATAACTGATCCGACTGCACTAACAGTCATCGCACCGAGAAACAATAAGAAAACTCCCACTACATTGTGGGAGTTTTCTTTTCCAAAGGTTTAACAGGTTATTACTGAGCCAACCCGACTTTCAGTAACTTCCCCTTGTCTTCATCCGTCAACAAATACAAGTAACCGTCCGGCCCCTGACGCACATCGCGTATCCGCTGTTTCATGCCTTTCAACAGCCGTTCTTCATGAACGATCTTGTCGCCATCAAATTGCAGCCTGATCAATTCCTCAGTGGCCAGCGCGCCGATGAACAGATTGTGATCCCACGCCTTGAACAGGCTGTGGTCATAGAACGCCATACCGCTGATGCCCGGTGACACTTCCCAGACCTGAAACGGTACTTTTGTGCCTTCGACAAACTTGCCTTTGGCTTCCGGAATCGGCTCGCCCGAATAATTGATACCGTGGGTCGCAATCGGCCAGCCATAATTCTGGCCACGCTCGATGATGTTCAATTCATCGCCGCCCTTGGGCCCATGCTCGTTGGTCCACAACGTACCGGTCCACGGGTTGAGCGCTGCGCCCTGCTGGTTGCGATGGCCGTAGGACCAGATCTCGGGCCGGACGTTTTTCTGCCCGACAAAAGGGTTGTCTTTCGGCACGCTGCCATCCGGGTAGATACGTACGATCTTGCCTTGCAGCTTGTCCAGGTCTTGCGCAGTGGGACGATCGTTGTTCTCGCCCAGCGCGATAAACAGGTAACCGTCGCGATCGAATACCATCCGCGCGCCGAAGTGGTTGCCCACCGATAGTTTTGGTTGCTGACGGAAGATGACTTCAAAATCTTCCAGCCTGGTCAGGTCTTTGGATAGACGGCCTCGCCCTGCCGCAGTACCCGCAGTATCACCCTCGGCGGCGGTCTTGCCACTGCCTTCGGAGTAGGTCAGATACACCATGCGGTCCTTGGCGAAGTCCGGGGAAAGCACGACGTCGAGCAGACCACCCTGCTTTTTTGCCCAGACTTGCGGCACACCGGAAAGCGGCTCGGATAATTTGCCATCCGCCGACACGATACGCAGGTTGCCGGAACGCTCCGTCACCAGAATGCCCTGCTTGTCAGGCAGAAATGCCAGTGCCCATGGGTGATCCAGACCTTCGGCAACCGGGGTGACCGTGACGGTGCCTTGTTCGCTTTTGTAGGTTTCCGGGGCGGCGCCTGCCGTCAGCGGCAGGCTCAAAATGGCAGCGGTACACCATGTGGCGATCAGGGTTTTTCTAAGCATGAGCGTTTCCTTATGCATTGAGTCGACGTCCCGCGGTGAAACGGGCTCGCAGGGTTGAAGATTCAATTGGCGCGGCTGGGGTCGGTTGTCGGCGTAGAGGGACGCGGAGCATTCTGGCGCGTGGGGTAGCCGTTGCCGATACCGCCGTTCTCCAGCGTAGGCCTGCGCACAGGCGGCGCAATATTGGAGCCGGGCGCGCGGGGCGTGATTGACTCGGTGCCCTGACGGCTGTTGGGGTTGGAGCGCTTGATCGGGCTGTTATAGGGGTTGCTGCTGGCGCCGTTGTTGAGTGTGCTGTTTGGCAGTGTCTGCGCCTGAACAGCACCGATGCCACATGACGCGATCAGCACGCCCCCTACAAGATTGCGCAAAAAACTGTTCATCACTACCTCTTGGCAAAGGTGAAACTGCGGGGTAACCGTGAAGACTCAGGCCTTTGACGGCAGCCCAGGCCTCAGGTTCGACCCGACAGTGTCGATGAGCAAGCATAGCGGTGTGAGAGTTTGTAACAAGGATGTTCAAAGCGCATACCTTCAGCCATGCGCGACGCCACGCAGGCTCGGCCCTGGCGCAAGGCAAGGAAGCGCTGCGCCCAGGTCATGCAATCGCACGTCGTGTTTTACGGGCGTAACTACGCCGACTTCGCCGACTTCAAAGGCATGCTGAAGGTGAAGACAGTGCCCTGCTCTTGTGTCGAGCACACTTCAAGCGTACCGCCATGCGCCAGGGCTATCTCGCTGGCGATATAGAGCCCCAGGCCTAGCCCGGCTTGCGGCTCGTCGGTGATTGGCCGTGAGTAAGGCAGGAACAACTGCGAACGAACGGACTCGGGTATCGGCTCGCCCTGATTGGTAACGCTGAGCAGAAACAGATCACCGCGCACACCCGCCGTCACCTCGACCGGGCTTTGGGGATCACCGTGACTGATCGCGTTGGACACCAGATTGGACAGCAATTGCGCGATCCGCTCGTGGTCGCAGCGAATACGCTCCAGCGCCGTTATATCCGATCTGATCAGCCGGGACGGGTGAACGCGGCGTATCTCTGACACAACATGTTCAAGCGTTTCATCCAGCCCGTGCGCATCGTGCATGCTCAGCGGAATACCATGCCCCATGCGGCCACGGGCAAAGTCGAGCACGTCGTCGACCAGTTGCGAGGCGCGTTTGCCAGACGTCAGGATGTGTTGCACGACTTGCAGGGCCTTTTCATCCAGTGGCCGACGCAGCAGCAATTCGGCACTGGCATTGATGGCAAACAAAGGGTTGCGCAGGTCGTGCCCCAGAACGGCGATGAACTGCTCGCGCAGCTCTGCCACCTCACGCTCGGCCAGAAGGTCTTCACGCACTTGCTGCAGGTTTTCCTCGGCCTCGATCTGCAGTGCCAGAAGACGCGCAAACGACGCCATCATCGCCTCGATGGGTGTACCGGTCAGCTTGGCGGGCTTGGGGTCCAGCGCACAGATAGTGCCGAAAAAGGTGCCATTGGAGAGGAAGATCGGCACCGATATGTAGCTCTGGAAGTTGTATAAACGCGGCGTATGGTGCTCACAAAACAGCGGATCCTCAGCGACATGATCAATCACCACAGCCTTGTGGGAGCTGCGAATCTCGTGGCAGATTGTGCTGCTCAGTTCCAGCTCGCCGCCGGGTTTCAAACCAAAATCCAGCTTGTCCAGAACCGCGCAGGCCATCCAGGTACTTTCGGTGACACGCGCCACGGCGGCAAAACCCAGGCCGGTGGATTCGGTGATGACTTGCAGGATGGCCGGAACCGCGCTGATCCGGCTGATCTTGGCTACATCATTTGAAATGGATTGCCGCATGGAGAACCTGTATCAGCCTTGAGGTAATGGCGCAGCGTTTAGTTTAGGTCTGTAACGATCGTTGTGCACCCGTGAATACGCCACGTTGGCCGAAGAAACCTGGCCGTACGCTCATTCACGCAGGAGGGCGCGGGAAGGCCACGGTGAACGTCGTACCCTCCTCAGCAGAAGAGCGAACCGTCACCTCACCCAGATGAGCTCGAACGATCTCGCGAACGATGAACAGGCCGAGCCCGACTGTGCGGGTTTCGTCACTGTCACTGACCACCCGTACGACGGGTTCGTACAGGTCGTCCACTTTCTCCATGGGTATCGGTTCGCCGACGTTGTGCACCGACAGCTTGATCAGCCAGGTATCGAAGGAAGACGTGATCAAAACCTCGCTGCCGTCCGTGCCATAGTTGATGGCGTTGCTCACCAGATTACCAAGCATTTGCAGCAGACGATCCGGATCCGCCGAGCACGCACCCTGCCCCTCGCTGCGATGCGTCAGCACTCTGTGCGGGAAAACCTGGCGCAGCTCTTCGACGCCCCGGGCGACAACCGCGTGCAGATCGATAGCCTGAGGCACCACGGCAATACCGCTGCCGACGCGGGCATGGGTAAAATCCAGCAGATCCACAATCATGCGGTCAGCCCGGTCAGTGGAGTGATGGATGTGCCCGAGGATTCGTTCTTGCCGAGACTCCAGTTGCGTGCGCTCCAGCAGCCCGGCCGCCATTTTGATCGCCGCCAGCGGGTTGCGCAGGTCGTGGCTGACGATGCCAATCATCTGCTCGGCAAAAATGGCCCGTATTTCCGCCTCGGCGTGAGCCAGACGCAGGCGATTGCGTGCCGAGGTAAGTTCTGTCTGAACAGCCATTTGTTGCTGCAACAGCTCTTCGGCGATCTTGCGCGCAGCAAGCAGTTCGCGTTCGTACTTGTTACGCTCCTCGGCCATGAACACGGCCACTTCATGCAAAACCCCGGTCGGATGCTCGCGGCGCACGGCATTGAGCATCATGGGGATGGCGCGGCCATCGGCATGAATCAATTCGACCTTGACCTCGGCAATTGACCCCTGAGTTTGCAAGAGCGGTGCCCAGTGGGTTTGCAGGAAGACTTTGCCTGCCAGATTCAACAGGTCCTGAAAGCGGCGACCCAGAACAGCTTCACGCCCAAGGCCCAGCCAACGGCAGAACGTCAGGTTGGCACGCTCAATGGTGCCATTGGGCAAGGTAACCAACAGACCGCAGGCCGCATGTTCGTACAGGTCTTCTGTCACTGGCAGACTCACCTGTTCAACCGTCATGTGCAGCGCTCTCGTAAGACGCCAGAAACTGATTCATGGCGGTTATGCATTCCTGCGGCGCGCTCATGTGCGGGTAATGCCCCACGTTGTCGATCATGTGCAAGGTGCTGTCGGCAATGACACGGTGCAGGTACTCGCCAACCTGCACCGGCACCACCAGATCGTCACTGCTTTGCATGATCAGCGTCTTGCTTTTGAGTTTCGCGACATCGGCACGATGGTCGGAAAGGAAGGTCACGCGGGCAAACTGCCTGGCGATCTCGGCGTTGGTACGACAGAAGCTGCTGGCGAGTTCTTCACCCAGTTCAGGCCGGTCAGAGGCCCCCATGAGTGTCGGTGCCATGGTGCTCGACCAGCCCAGGTAATTGCTTTCCAGCGTCTCAAGCAACGAGTCGACATCGGCGCGAGTGAAGCCGCCCACGTAATCACCGTCGTTGAGGTAATGGGGCGATGGACCCACCATGATATGACCGGCGAACCGGCCGGGCGACTGAAGCTCGGCAAGCACTGCAATCATGCAACTGACCGAATGACCGACATGCACAACCGGGCCGTTTCCGGCGAACTCGTCGACCAGTTCCAGCAAGTCGCTTGCGTAGCCCTTGAGCGACGCATATTTGTGCGGGTACCAGGCCGATACGTCAGAGTCTCCGCTGCCAACCAGGTCGAACAGCACAACCTTGAAGCGTTCGGCAAAGTGCGGAGCCATGAAGCGCCACATGTGCTGATCGCAGCCGAATCCATGAGCAAAAATCAGGGTGGTCGGTCCGTCGCCCACGATATTGACGTTATTGCGCTGTTGGACCGACATATCGGGCTCCGAAAATAATCAGGCACACGGCCTGTTGTGCATACCGTAATGATGATGAGAGGAGATTATCACCGTTAAAGGCACACTAGTGGCACAAACAGCACTTTAAGTCCGGGGCGGAAGAAGATTATTGATCGATGATCAGGATCGGGCCATTGAGGCCTGAGCGTCGGCTAAGCGCGCTGCCTCGCAGGCTGAGGATGTGTGACGCAGAACGTCACCAAAGGCATGTCAACGCAGAGCATTGGCACGGCAGGCAAGTATCGCGATGACTATTGTGTCAATTGCACTGGCACGAGCCCGTTCTCGGGCTCATGACCTGGAGGTTTAACCCCCCCTTACTCGCCGATATCTTCGTTCCACAACTCAGGCTTGCTGGCGATGAAGCCCTGCATCATGTGCTTGCAATCCTGGTTATCAAGCACCTCGATCTGCACGCCACGCGAGCGTAGCAGTTCCTCCTCGCCCATGAACGACTGGTTCTCGCCGACGATCACCTTGCGAATGCCGTAAAGCAGGATAGCTCCGCTGCACATCGCACAAGGAGACAGCGTGGTATAGAGCACCGCATCACGGTATACGCTGGCCGGTTGGCGGCCGGCGTTTTCGAGAGCATCCATTTCGCCGTGCTTGGTTGCACTGCCCTCCTGCACACGGCGGTTATGCCCCCGACCAATGATCTTGCCATCGTGAACAATGACCGAACCGATGGGGATTCCACCTTCCTTCAGCCCTAGTTGTGCCTCATCGATTGCAGCCTGCATGAATGCGTCCATGGTTTTGCCTCATATCATCGAATGGATGTCAGCGTTGCAGTGCTGCCTGAGCGTTGCCCAGCGCACGACTTACAAATTGTCCCAGCAGCTCCGAGGACCGGGCTTTCATGTCGGCGCTGACCTGGGTGTTTCTGGCTCTGAATCTGCTCACCAGGGAAGGCGAGTCCTCGCCCTGATTGAGCGAACGCAATTCCTCGGCCGTAAATGAATGGGCATAGGCCGCTGCCAGATTGCGGTCCCATTGCGCTTGATACTCAGGTTGCAGGCGCTGCAACTCTTTTTGCACCAGTTCCTGAGCTTCGGTCTTGCCAATTGCCTGCACGATACCGGCAAACGTCGCTGTGCGCGAGGCGACCTGATAACCCAGCCAGGCCAGACCTTCGCCCAGATTTCGCTGTTCCACCAACGCCAGCGCCATGTCATCCGCTTCTTCGGCGTTGACCGGGTGCATCGCGTCCAGGCACAGGCAAGCCATAAGCGCCAGACAGGTCTGCCACGCACCTCGCGAGCCCTGGATGTGATCAGCCATGGCTCCTCCTGAGCATGAATTGACTGAACCCTGAACTTAACAGCTCGGCAGGGCTTTACCACCCGGCACGTCGTATACCGGCCATTGATGACGCTATCAGCTATGCCCCGTCCATGATCCTTGCAGCGCAACGGTCAAAGGCTGTGACTGACCTTGGCGGCAACATCGGCTGGCAACCAGGCTTTCCAGACCTCAGGGTGCTGCTTGAGGAACCTGGCGGCGGCGACGCTGGGGTCCTCATGTTTGTCACTCATTTCACCCAGTGTCCGGTTGAGCAGATCAATCGGAAAATCAACGTTTTTGAAGACACTCACCAAATCAGGGTATTGCTTGCTGAATTCTGCCGACACACCGATAGACAGCGTCGCCGCCAGCGAGGAGGTGCCACGCGGGTTGGGGTTGCTGGCATCGGTAAGGGTTTTCCAGGCTTCTGCATCGAAAGCGGGCTCTTCCAGCTTGATCAGCTTGTACTTGCCCAGCAGGGGTGTGGGTGACCAGTAATAGAACAGCACTGGTTTGCCACGGCGGATGGCCGATGCGACTTCGGCGTCCAGCGCCGCGCCCGAGCCGGTGCGAAAGTTGACGAAGCTGTCTGTCAAGCCATAAGCCTTGAGCTTCTGGGTGTTGACGATCTCCGAAGTCCAACCGCTCGGGCTGTTCAGAAAACGACCCTTGTCGGGCGATTCAGGGTCTTTGAAAACGTCCTTGTAGCGCGCCAGGTCAGCAACAGACTTCAAATCGGGCGCTACAGGTTTGATGCCTTTGGCGGCATCGCCCTTGATTACGTACTCAGGCACCCACCAGCCTTCAGTCGCGCCTTTGACGATGTTGCCCAGGCCGAGCACCTTACCGTCAGCTTCAGCCTTGACCCACACCGGGCTGCGTCCTGTCCACTCTTCAGCGATCACCTGAATGTCATTTTTCGCCAGCGCAGTTTCCAGACTGACGGTGCTGCCGGGCAAGGTATCAGTACGGTAGCCATAGCCTTTCTCGACGATGGTACGCAGCACCTCGGTGATCAGGCTGCCACTTTCCCAGGTGAGCGCACCGAACTGGATAGGCGCGTTTTTTTCAGCAGCCCCTGCTGTCTGCCCAAGCAGCCCCAGCGCCAGAAGTGAACAGCCCAACAGTCGTGTTATCGATTTCATGCTCACCTCAAATGGCGCGGGAAAAAACGGGTCTGAAACTATCGACAGCAGCCCGTAGCGATTAGTTGTGACGGCTTTAGCCTCTGTATGATGCGAAGCCCACGTTCCGAGCCCGTCCGCGATGTCTGAAATCCGCTTTTACCCGTTACCCGATGCATGCCGCCCGCTGCTGGGCAAGTTTTACCGTGAGCACCAGTCATCAATGCGCGCGGCCAGCAAGGGGCAGGCGTGGGTGGCGAAGCAGGCAGAAATCATCGGCGCCTTGTGCCTGACGCCCGTCGCTGATGGGCATTGGCTGACCGGGCTGTTCGTAGCGCCCTCCATGCGCGGGAAAACAGTGGCGCGAAGCTTGATCGACGCAGCGCTGCAGCCGCTGAACGGGCCGGTATGGCTGTTCTGCCATCCGGATTTGCTGGGGTTTTACCAGCTCGCCGGGTTTGAGACAGCACAACGTCTGCCACACACCCTCGGTGAGAAATTCATGCGCTACAGCCGCAGCAAACCGCTGATTGCGCTTTGTCGGGAAGCCTGACGGTTTTGCAGAGCGGTTAGACGATCATTCATCGGCATTGGGGTCCATGTCCGGGAACATTACGTCCATGAAGCCGAACTTGCTGAAGTCGGTAATGCGCGACGGGTAGAGACGACCAATCAGATGGTCGCACTCATGCTGCACGACCCGCGCATGAAACCCATGGGCAACACGCTCGATCGGCTGGCCATCAGGGTCGAAACCTTCATAGCGAATGCTCTGGTAACGATTCACCATACCCCGTAACCCCGGCACCGACAGACACCCTTCCCAACCTTCTTCCAGGCTCGGGTTCAACGGGGTAATCAGCGGGTTAAGCAGGATGGTCTGAGGGACAGCCTCGGCCTGAGGGTAGCGCTCACTGCGCTCGAAACCGAAAATGACCAGTTGCAGATCAATGCCGATCTGCGGTGCGGCAAGGCCCACACCGCCCACGCTGTGCATGGTCTCGAACATGTCGGCAATCAGCGTATTGAGTTCGCTGCTGCCGAACATGTCTGCGGGCACCGGAGGGGCGATGCGCAACAGGCGCTCATCGCCCATTTTCAGGATGCTACGGATCATGGCTGCGTTGTTCCTTGCCTAAAAAGCAATCTTGCCACAGAACGCGATCAGGTTTCGTCAGCCTTCTGCAGTGGCACCGAGTGATCGCGGCCCAGACCGGAAACATGCTGTTTGCCTGTTTCGCTGCTTTCCTCGCCCAGCCCGTCGCCTGCTTCCTTCTCGCCTGCGTCCTTGCCTTCGGCGGACATATGCTCGATCACCGCATTCATTTCAGCCCCAAGCAACAGCACGGCAGCCGAAATGTAAAAGTACAGCAGCAGGACAATGATCGCGCCGATACTGCCGTACATGGCGTTGTAATCGGCAAAGGTCTTGACGTAAAAACCGAAGGCCAGTGAAGCAACGATCCATACCACCACCGCCAGCACCGAACCTGGGGTAATAAAGCGAAACTCCTGTTTGACGTCAGGCATCACGTAATAGATCAACGCCACCGCAACCATCAGCAGAATGATGATCGCCGGCCAGCGCAGGATGGTCCACAGCGTCACGATGAAGTCTTCCATGCCGATCTGGGCTGCAATCCAGTTCATCACTTGCGGCCCCAGTACCATGAAAGCCGCTGCCGCGAGCAACATGCCGGCAATGCCTACGGTGTACAGGATCGAAAGCGGGAGGCGCTTCCAGATAGGCCGCCCTTCGACCACGTCGTATGCAGCGTTCATGGCACTCATCATCAGGCGCACACCCGCCGAGGCGGTCCATAGCGCGATCACGATACCGATGGACAGCAAGCCACCCTTGGACTGTTGCAACTGGTCGATGACCGGGTTGACCTGCTCGAGCGCCTGGGGCGGCAGGAGGAATTCCGATTGCAGCCGCAACCAGGAAAAAAAGTCCGGCAGGTGCAGAAAGCCGATCAATGCGATCAGAAACAACAGAAACGGAAACAGAGAGAACAGCATCTGATAAGCCAGTGCCGAAGCATAGGTCGACATCTCGTCGTCGAGGAACTCGTTGACGGTGCGCAACAGCACTTTACCAACTGGCAGTTGACGCAAATGGGGGAAAATCATGGCGCTTCCTCTCGCTCCCTTACTGGAAAACCTCACATCCTGAAAACCGGTACTTCATGCATGCAGTGTCCCGCATGTGGCGCTGAGATGCGAATACCGATGGCACATTGACTGGACAGGTCGTGAAAGGTTTCAGTCCCGCAGAGCAGAAAGCATAACGGCCATCCGTGGATGGCCGTTATCAGTCTTGCCTGATCCCGGCATGAAAGCGCCGGGACCACTCGACTCAAGCCTTGTCCACGCCCTTCTTGATCGCGTCCTTGGCTTTACCTTTGGCTTGCTGGCCTTCGCCTTTCAGCTCTTGCGCCTTGCCTTCAGCCCGCAGTTTGGTGTTGTCGGTAGCCTTGCCAACAGCCTGCTTGACGTTACCAACTGCTTCGTTGGCCATACCTTTGGCTTTATCGCTGGTGCTGCTCATCGTGAATCTCCTGGGTCTGAAGACCGCGCTGGAATCGGATGTCGTACTCGACAAAACGGTTGACCTGCGCCTGTTGCGAAGAGTTTCAACTATTTTCTGGCCGGCTGATGCCGCTCGTCTGCCATTTGCAATGGCGCGCTTTTCGCCCGCCGACGGCGAGTTTGCATCGAAGTTTGTGCGAGAATGCGCGCCACTGTTGTCCGGCAGGGCCGACACGCTGAACAAACCGATTCACAGGAACGTTATGAAACTTGATAAAAAGCTGGCCATTGCACGCAGAAACCAGGACCTGGGCGGCGCGGTGCTCGGCGTCAATAACACGCACTTCGCCGTGCTGGACCGAAAAAGAAACATCTGGTGGTTCGACCTGCCTGTACCGCGCCTGCAAGTTGGTCAGTACGAATGGCTGCACTTGCTGCTGCACACACCTGAAACCGACCAGTTGCTGCACCTGAAAGTGACCACGGTATTCATGCGTGATCACATGGAAGGCCTTGAAGTGCGCAATGCGGACAAACGCAAGCCGACCGTCAGTCTGGAGCTGAGCGCCGACAAGGATTCATTCCTCAAGGACATGCGCCCCAAGGGCAGCAACCTGGGTTTTGCCGCCTTCTTGCAAAAATAGCTGCACCAGCAGTCGCCACGTTCCCGCACGGCTCGGGATGAAAGTTGCCAATCGGCAACCTCATCCCGGCCTGCCGCTTCACGTAAACCGACGCACCGCCAGATACCCCGCCGTCCCGGCCAATGCCGATACCACCGTGCCCCACGCAAGGTCCACCAGCGCCAGTTGCGCAGGCCAGCCCTGCAAGGTGGCCCAGTTGGTCAGGTCATAAGTGCCGTAGGCAACCAGCCCCAGCAGGCCACTGAACAAGGTCGCACGGCTCAGTCGCTGCTCCCTGACCGCGGGCATTACGCCGAAAACCACAACGCCTGCCCCGTAGAGCAGATAGAACGCTATTGCAGGTCCTGCCACGGGCGTGGCAAGCATCAGCGGCCCGAGCCATTCACGGTAGGTCGGCCCCATGAGCACGCCCAGCCACAACCCGTCGAGGATCAGAAACGCCAGTAACGTGCCGAGGTAAGCGGTGAGTATTCTTTTCATGGGACGTCCTTGATGAAATTCCGGGCCCGGGCGATATATCAGACCAGGTCGATACGGTCAGCGTGAATCACGATCTGCCCCTGTTTGTACAACGCACCGATAGCTTTCTTGAAGTTACCTTTGCTGACCCCAAACAGGCCGCTGATGACCTGCGGATCGCTTTTGTCGCTGACTGGCAATGTACCGTTGTTCTCACGCAGCTTTGAGAGAATTTTCGAATTCAGGCTGCTCGCTGCTTCTGCGCCCACCGGCTGCAGGCTCAGGCTGATATTGCCGTCGGCACGGATTTCCTTGATGTAGCCCTTTTCCTGCTTGCCGGCGCGCATGAACTTGAACACTTCGTTCTTGTGAATCAAGCCCCAATGCTTGTTGCTGATAATCGCCTTGAAACCCATATCGGTCGCTTCGGCGACCAGCAGGTCAACCTCCTGGCCGACGCTGTAACTGGCCGGGGTTTTGTCCAGATAGCGATCCAGGCGCGCGGTGGCGGTGATGCGCCGCGTGTGCTTAT
Source organism: Pseudomonas syringae group sp. J254-4 (assembly GCF_032586855.1). NCBI lineage: Bacteria > Pseudomonadati > Pseudomonadota > Gammaproteobacteria > Pseudomonadales > Pseudomonadaceae > Pseudomonas > Pseudomonas syringae group sp. J254-4. The sequence goes on from NZ_JAWHOO010000034.1 coordinate 32,389, forward strand.
CGAGGTAAACATGAACCACACAGTATTCACCGGCCTGCAAGGTACGCTTCTCTTCGGAGTACGGCAGCAACAGGTCCTTGGGCAGGCCCCAGTCGAGGAACACGCCGATGCTGTTGACTTCAACCACCTTGAGGCTGGCAAACTCACCGACCTGCACTTTGGGTTTTTCAGTGGTGGCGATCAGCTTGTCTTCGCTGTCCAGATAGATGAACACATTGAGCCAGTCTTCATCTTCAGTAGGAATATCCTTGGGGATGTACCGATTGGGCAGAAGGATTTCACCATCCTGCGCACCGTCCAGATACAGACCGAAGTTCGTGTGCTTGACGATTTGCAAGCTGTTGTAGCGCCCGATTAAAGCCATTTCCAGATACCCTCATTGCGTGGGCGGCATTCTACCCGACTTTAACGCCGGGTTCGCGCCGCGTGGCAGAAGGTGCCGACATGGCTTCCACTCGTCAGTTTCCCCGATCGAAACGGCTTGACGCGCTCGGGCAGCACAAAGGCTACCAGTCATAAACTTGTCTTTTAAAACAGAGTGTTAGATTTAAATCGCGCAGAGCCCAGGCAGCTCCGCCAAACGGCCGACCTCGGGCGAATGCCATATTTGCCAAGCAATAATCAAGCGTTTCCTGTACTCTGGCTGGCCGTATTACGTTTATGAAGGTAAATGGCAGCCATGCGTATCAAAGCATCCCACTCGAAAGCCAAACCCGCCCCAGCCGTTGAAACGAGCGATTCGATCAACGCGCAGATTGCAGCTTTCCTGAAGTCCGGCGGTGAAATCCAGCAAATTGCCAAAGGCGTGAGTGGCCAGACCTTCGCACCTTCCAAGCAGATCAATCTCGGTAAAAAGTAAAACCGCGCCCTGCCTGTCGATCTCTATGCGCCTTGACGCTCAAGGCGCTAGATTGACGATCCTTCGCTGGATATTCTTCCGGTCACGCTGCTACTCTCTCCTCTGATATCACTATGACCACGAGCTGGATCACGCTCTGGACGTTATCTTCTTTGTGGAATGCTCGAATGAAGAACTGGATGCTTTTCGGCGCACTTGTCTACCTTGGCGGCTGCGCATCGCACCACTGCGAAAACGGTCCCAATGACAGTCAGCTCACCGACAGCCCATGCCGGGCGGGGCATCTGCTTTATCAGAACGACATGCTCCAGGCCAAGTTGCTGATCAGCGAAGACGACCGCGAAAACTACGAACTGGCCGAAGCCATGTTGCGCCGTGCCGCACTTGACGACGCATCAGGCGAAGCCGAGTTCTATCAGGCCGTACTGTTGATCCGTCAGCAGGCCGATCAAAAACAGATTATCGAGCTGCTGCAGACTGCGGCAAAACACAAGCATCCACTGGCCATCGCCCTGCTCTCGCAACAGCTGAGCGTCAGCGACCCGAAACTTGCTGAACGTTACCAGGCCGAGTACTCCCAACTGGACGTCGCCAAGAGCGGCTACCCGTCGTTTCAACAGGCGCTGGTAGTGATTCGCGGCCTGGTCATCCCCTCGGCGCGCACCACTGCGGCTAACTGACACACAACGGATCGACGAACGGTGCGCCCTCGGCCAATTTCAACGGTATCCTTGCGAGGCTCTAGCTCGCGGCTTGTGTCGGCTCCTGAGCCATTTTCGATACGCCATCCCTGACCACACTCCTCGCAGATCAAGGAGTGAGCCATGCTCAGCCCTCGCTTACATGTGCTGTCTTTCAGCGCCATGCTTGTCTGTCAGTCCGTCTCTGCCCAGGTTCTGGAGCGGGACTTGGGCGACTTCGACCTGAAACTGGCAACTACGCCCACGCGCAGCATGGCGCAAGGCCTGGTGACGCCGAGCGGCGGCTCGGGCTCCTTTCATGGCGGGCTGGACCTGACCCACGAGAGCGGCTTCTACTTCGGCCAGTGGGCACCGAACATGGGGTTTGCTTCCGATTCCGGGATGGAACTTGACTCCTACATGGGCTTCAAGAAACCCTTCGATAATACCTTGGGCTATGAACTGGGGATGATTCGTTACAGCTACCCCGATACCAGCCAGATCGACAGTCACGAGTTCTACGCCGGACTGCGCATGCGAGACAGCCGCATCGGCGCAGCATTCAGTAACGATGTCGGCACACGCGACAGCACGGTATTTGTCGACCTGGGGGCTATCGAGCAACTGGGTGTGGGCGTGCGCATGCAGTACGCCAATCATCAGTTTGATACCCCGCAATCTTCCGCCGACGGCGGGTTGATCAACGGTTTCAACGACTGGTCGCTGAACCTGTCACGCCCCTGGCTGGGCATTGACATGAACCTCATCTACAGCGGCTCAAGCCTGAGCGGCGGCGATTGCAGTGTCTACAGCGGCCACAACGCTCGCTGTGAAGGGACGTTTACGCTCAAAGCGGTGCGCTCGTTCTTTTAAAGGCTCAAACCGGTTGAACTGCCAGACGCTACACTCCTCTACTGCACGTCAGTACGCCAAGGAGTTGTCATGCAGTCTTTATTCAAAGCCCTCATCACCCTGTTGATGACCGTTGCGCTGCTTGCAGGATGCAATCAGGTTGGACTGGCGTATCGCAATCTCGACGTCATCATCCCGTGGACGCTCAGCGACTACCTGGACATGAACTCGGAACAGAAAAGCTGGCTGGATGTGCGGCTCAAGCAACACTTGAGCTGGCATTGCAGTACCCAGTTGCCGGAGTATCTGACCTGGCTGGACAAGCTTGAGGACATGGTCAAAACCGACCAGGTGACGTACGAGGGGCTGGAGGCCCGCACTCGCGAAGCCAAAGAGGCGATAGCGAAAATATCGAAGGAAATTACCCCGTCTGCTGTGGAATTGCTCTCGCGCTTTGATGACAAGCAAGTGCAGGAGATGCAGGAGTCGTTCGCCAAGGATCAGCGCAAACGTGAAAACAAATACCTTGAGCAACCACTGGAACGCCAGGTTGCCGAGCGCGCCGACCGCATGCAAAAACGCCTGACGCCGTGGATCGGCAAGCTGAATCAGGCGCAGAAAGATCGAATCCAGGCCTGGTCCGCCTCGCTTGGCGAGCAAAACAAGGCGTGGATTGAAAACCGTACTCGCTGGCAGAACCTGTTTCTGGCTACTGTGCAACAGCGTCAGGCCAGCGATTTCCCGCAGCGCATCGCCGCACTGTTGCAAGACCGTGAGACCTTCTGGACGCCCGAATATCGCAAGGCCTATGACCAGACCGAGAAAGCGGCGATATCGCTGATTGTCGACGTTACCGCCATGAGCACACCGGAACAGCGTGCAAAACTGCTGAGCCGCATCGCCGACATGCGCAAGGACTTCACTGATCTGGATTGCCTGAAGTCACAACAGTGATCCGATAGCACTCCCACCATCGCGCCCACGCCCTCCTGCTATCGTGCCCATGCTCCGCGTGGGCATGCCTTTCCGGACGCTCTGCGTCCGGTGTTGAATCGGCACGCAGAGCATCTCGGGTATCAGGCAATCTGTGGCTTTTTAGCGATGGTGTCGAAGAGCGCGGGGTCAAGCGGGTCGCCTGCCTGCTCATTCAGTACCTGCCGTGGGTGATCATTTCCCGGAATGCTGCTGTCGATCAAAGAAAGCAGGCTTGCGCCGCGCTTCGTCAGCATGTAACTCGAGCCATCACCGCCCTCCTCGCCAGGACGAGGTTCGACGAAGCCGCGATTAAGCAGTGTCTCAAACTCAGTGGCTGTCGATTTGGTGCCGTCGTTCTGCACTTCGTGCAACAAACGCTCGATAAGGTCCCAGTTGTAAGTCATTTTTCTAAACCTCCGTCCAGCATGGATTGATCGCCCATGACATCCAGCCACAGGCATACGACTCAGAAAATGTGACCTGCGGGGTTTGTCGCGGTTCAGAGAAGCTGCCGGAAGGTATAACGGGGGCTGTCTGCACGGGTCAGACTGAGGAGAAGCTGACCGCTCCCGCCTGCGCGGGAGCGATCATTGCAATCACTCGGCAGCAGGAGCCGGGGTGCTGCGTTTTTTCAGCGGAGCCATGCCGTCCTGGCTGACCAGATCGGACTTGGGACGGTTGACCGTCTTGCGCTTGGTCGGCCCCTTGGCCGCTGTCTTTTTCTTGTCGCCCTTGGCGTCGGTCTTTTTCTTCTTCACGCCTACAGCCTTGCCGGAAGCCTTGACCTTCTTCGGCCCGCCGTAGGTGCCTTTGACTTCCTTGATGACACGACGCTCAAAGCTCTGCTTGAGGTAGCGCTCGACGCTCGACATCAGGTTCCAGTCGCCATGACAGATCAGCGAGATCGCCAGACCATCGCTGCCCGCACGGCCGGTACGGCCGACGCGGTGGACGTAATCGTCACCGCTGCGTGGCATGTCGAAGTTGATCACCATGTCCAGACCTTCAACATCAAGACCGCGAGCCGCCACATCGGTCGCGACCATGATCTTGGCACCGCCCTGCTTCAGACGGTCGATGGCCGCCTTGCGGTCCTTCTGGTCCTTGTCGCCGTGCAGCACGAACGCCTTGTATTCCAGCGCCACCAGACGGCCATACAGACGGTCGGCCATAGCCTTGGTATTGGTGAAGATAATGGCTTTCTGGTAGGTCTCGTTGGCCAGCAGCCAGTTCAGCACCTGCTCTTTGTGCACGTTGTGGTCGGCGGTGATGATCTGGTGGCGTGTGCCGGAAGCCAGCTCACTGACGCTGTTCACTTGCAGATGCTGCGGATCCTTGAGCACCTTGCCGATCATTTCACGCAGGCCGGCACCACCGGTGGTTGCGGAGAACAGCATGGTCTGCTCGCGACCGGCACATTCGCCTGCCAGACGCTCGACGTCTTCAGAGAAGCCCATGTCCAGCATGCGGTCGGCTTCGTCCAGCACCAGCACTTCAACGTGCTTGAGGTCCAGGTTGCCAGCGTTCAGTTGCTCCAGCAGACGCCCCGGCGTGCCGATCAGAATGTCCGGCACCTTGCGCAGCATCGCGGCCTGAACCTTGAAGTCCTCACCACCAGTGATCAAACCGGCCTTGACGAAAGTGAACTGCGAGAAGCGCTCGACTTCCTTGAGCGTCTGCTGAGCCAGCTCGCGGGTAGGAAGCAGGATTACCGCACGGATATCGACACGGACCTTGGCCGGGCCGATCAGGCGGTTGAGGATCGGCAGCACAAATGCCGCGGTCTTGCCGCTACCGGTTTGCGCTGTCACCCGCAGGTCACGCCCTTGCAGTGCGAGCGGAATGGCGGCCGCCTGCACAGGCGTAGGCTCGACAAATTTAAGCTCGGCCACAGCTTTAAGCAGGCGTTCGTGCAGGGCGAATTCGGAAAACACGGGTGCTACCTCGACGAAAAACAAAAATACAGCCGCATAGCGTAACGGTTTCGAGCGCCGGGGCCGAGTTTCTTTACCAACAAAGGTCGATTTTGTTTATGAATTGCCCGGAGAAGCACCGCCGCAAGCAGCACATTCGAACCGCTGAAGGTGATCAACCAGCACGCCTCAGCACACCGGCAGCACAATATCCACCACCAACCCACCGCCAGGCCGATTGCGTGCGGCGATCTGCCCGCCGTGCATTTCGATAGCCCGCAGGGCGATGGCCAGGCCCAGACCAAAGCCCTGCGCGGCATTCTCCGGACCGCGCTCGAAGGGCTGAAAAATACGTTGCAGGCAATCGGCATCCACACCCGGCCCCTGATCAATGACATTGACCGTCAAGCCCGGCGGCTGCGCCTGAACATTGGCGACCACCACCACATCAGTGCCCACCGCCGTGTGGCGAACCGCATTACGGATCACGTTTTCGAAGGCCCGGTAAAGCAATTCGCTGTCGATTTGTGCCACAAAAGGTTCGGGGGCCTGCAGCCTGACCCGACACTGCTTCAGTCCGGCCTCGAATTCGGCATCTTCGACGATGGCTGCCAGCAGACTGATGACATCGACCTGGTCGCGGGTCAGGCTTTCGACATCGCTCTGCATGCGCGCCAGGGTCAGCAATTCTTCGATCAGCGAGTCCATTCGCTCCGATTCGCGCTCAATGCGTTCGAGCATGTCCAGTTGCGTCGGTGCCTGGCGCAGCAGGCCGATGGCGGCACTCATGCGCGTCAGCGGCGAACGCAGCTCATGGGAAATGTCATGCAATAGTTGCTGTTGAGAGTCGGCCATGACTTTGAGCTGATTGGCCATACGGTCGCAGTCCTCGGCCAGATCAACGATTTCATCGCGCCGTCGGCCCATATCGGGTTTCACCCTGGTGTCGAAGCGACCTCTGGCGACCTTGCCCATCGCCTCACGCAACTTAATCAGCGGTGCCACCAGATAAGCACTGAGGAACCAGCTGAACAGCGCACTCATGATGGTGCCGGTGATCAGCGGGTTAAGGTGGGAAGGCCGGTCTTCGTGGTTGGGTCGCTGGGTGGCCCTGATGTTTACAACTGCGCCTTCCCGCGTGTGCACGGCCAGTTCGAAACGGGGGTTATCTACCGGCTTGCCCGCCAGCAACCGGCCCTTTTCATCGTACAGCCCGACCCGGTCCTGCCCGTCAGGCTGCCAGGCATCGAGTAACGCCTGCCCTGCGGGAATGCCCGACTGCTGAAGCATGCGCACTTCGTTGTCGAACACGGTGCTGAAAGAGGGATCACCCGGTCCCGACCGGGACAGCATGAACAAGCCCGCACCGACCATGAAGGTCATACTGGTCGCCAGCCAGAACGCCAGAAACAGCTTCCAGAACAACCGGCTCGGTCTCATGGCGTGATCAACATATAGCCCAGATTGCGCACGCTCTGTATCCAGCTCTGGTTATCGTTGCGCGGCCCGAGTTTGTGGCGAATGCTGCTGATGTGCACATCGATGCTGCGATCGTAGCGGGCCAGCGGCCGCCCCAGTGCGTTCATTGACAGGTTCTGCTTACTGACCAGTTGCCCGGCATGACGCGCCAGCTCCTCCAGCAGGCAGAACTCGTTGCCGGTCAGCTCCAGCGTGACGCCCTGCCAGCGTGCTTCACGTTTGCCCGGCCAGAGCGTCAGTTCACCGGCCTGAATCACCTCCCTGACCGTCTCGACCACCGGCACCGCCCTCACCCTGCGCATGATCGCCCGCAGGCGCGCCACCAGTTCGCCCGGTGAACTGGGCTTGGGCACGTAATCGTCAGCGCCCAGTTCCAGCCCGGAAATACGATCGATATTGTCGCCACGGGCCGTCAGCAGAATCACCGGCACCTGGCTTTGCGCACGGATGCGCCGAAGCACTTCGATCCCGGATAGGCGCGGCATCATGATGTCCAGCACGACAATGTCGTGACGGCCGGACAAGGCTTCAACCTCGCCCTCTTCAGCGCTGTTGGTGCAGGTCACGTCGAAGCTTTCACGGGTCAGGTACTGGCTGAGCATTTCCGTCAGCTCCCGATCATCGTCGACAAGCAATACGCGAGTCATGGCAGGCCCTTGATTGGTGGTTGGCGATTATCCCGGCGGCGCTGCAGCGTGTCAGCCAGGCCTGATGATCTTTACCTAACCTTACACCGCGTTAACCGTCCCCAACATGCCCTCCCCCTATGCTGCGCAGCCAACAGCGCCCGCCGGACCGGCCCTTTCTGGCGTGTCATCGGCAGCGCTCAAATGCCTTTGTCGCCGCTTTCTGGAAAGGGTTTGATGATTTCTTCGCGTCTGCTTCTCTCGTTCTGCCTGTTATTCAGCGTCCCGCTGGTACATGCCGACACTTTTTCCATCTCGGACATCCGCGTCAACGGCCTGCAACGGGTGTCTGCCGGCAGCGTATTCGCTGCGCTGCCGCTCAATGTCGGCGATCAGGCCGATGAACAGCGTCTGGCCGACGCGTCGCGCTCACTGTTCAAGACCGGTTTCTTTCAAGACATCAACATTGCCCGCGACGGCAACGTGCTGGTGATCAATGTCGTCGAACGCCCGTCCATCGCCAGCATCGAGATTATCGGCAACAAGGCAATCAGCACCGACGACCTGATGAAAGGGCTGAAGCAGTCGGGCCTCAGTGAAGGTGAAATCTTCCAGCGCGCTACCCTGGAAGGCGTGCGCAATGAACTGCAACGTCAATACGTCTCTCAAGGCCGCTATAGTGCCTCAGTCGATACCGAAGCGTTACCTGCGCCGCGCAACCGCATCGCGCTGAAAATAACCATTGATGAAGGCACCGTGGCGTCTATCCAGCACATCAATGTGGTCGGCAATACGGTGTTTTCAGATGAGGAGCTGGCCGACCAGTTTCAGCTCAAGACCAGTAACTGGCTGTCGTTTTTCAAGAACGATGACAAGTACGCCCGCGAAAAACTTTCCGGCGACCTGGAACGACTGCGCTCCTGGTACCTGGACCGCGGCTACATCAACATGGATATCAACTCGACGCAGGTGTCGCTGACGCCTGACAAGAAAGGCGTGTTCATTACCGTCAACATCACCGAAGGCGACCGGTATACGGTGGGCAGCGTCAAGCTGGGCGGTGACCTGAAAGTGCCGAAGGACCAGCTCGAACAACTGATTCTGGTCAAACCGGGCCAGGTGTTTTCACGCAAGGTCATGACTGACACCACCAACCTGATCACCCGTCGTCTGGGCAACGATGGCTACACATTCGCCAACGTCAATGGCGTGCCGAAAGCCAACGATGCCGACCATACCGTAGACATCAGCTTTATGGTCGACCCCGGCAAGCGGGCCTACGCAAACCGCATCAACTTTCGCGGCAATACCAAGACTGCCGATGAGGTGCTGCGTCGTGAAATGCGTCAGATGGAAGGCGGCTGGGCCTCGACCTACCTGATCGACCAGTCGAAGGTGCGCCTGGAGCGTCTCGGTTTCTTCAAGGAAGTGAACGTCGAAACGCCTGCTGTGCCGGGCACCGACGACCAGGTGGACATCAACTACGCCGTCGAAGAACAGGCCTCAGGCAACATCACCGCCAGCGTAGGCTTCTCGCAAAGCGCCGGGCTGATACTCGGCGGCTCCATCTCGCAGAACAACATCCTCGGCACCGGCAACTTCGCCAGCCTTGGCATGACTCGCTCCGAGTATCAGACCAAGTACAACTTCGCGTTCACCAACCCGTACTTCACGCCTGACGGGGTGAGCCTGGGCTACAACGTTTTTTACAACGCCACTGATTACAGCAAGTATTACGATGACAGCGACGAGGTCTCCTACTACTCGCTCAACAGCGTCGGTGCGGGGGTCAACCTCGGCTATCCGATCAGCGAAACCTCGCGCCTGACCTACGGTTTGTCGATCCAGCACGACACCCTCGACCCCGGCAGCTACAGCGCCGACGAGATCTATGACTTCATCGAGCGTGAGGGTGATGCGTTCACCAACCTCAAGGCCAGCGTCGGCTGGTCGGAATCGACCCTCAACAAAGGCGTGCTGGCCACTCGCGGTCACTCACAAAGCCTGACCCTGACCAGCACCGTGCCGGGCAGTGACCTGCAGTTCTACAAACTCGACTACAACGGCCAGACCTTCCTGCCGCTCAGCGACACCACCTCGCTGCGCCTGCATACCAAACTGGGCTACGGCAATGGTTACGGCGACACCGATGGCCTACCGTTCTACGAAAACTATACGGCGGGCGGCCAGGCCACGGTACGCGGCTTCAAGGACGGCACGCTGGGACCACGCAATACCCCGGCCACCGGCACCTACGCCAGTCAGGGGCAAATCTACTATTCCGACCGCGACACCGAAGCGCTGGGCGGCAACATCCTGATCACCGGCGGCATGGAATACCTGTTCCCGATGCCCTTCGTCAAAGACCAGAAATCCCTGCGCACCTCGCTGTTCTGGGACTTCGGCACGGTTTACGCGGACAAGTGCTACCTGACCACCACGCAGAACTGCGGCAACATCAATATCGACCAGATGGCCAGTTCGGTCGGCGTCGGCGTGACCTGGTACTCGCCGCTCGGCCCCCTGAGCTTCGACCTCGCCGTGCCGATCAAAAAGCCCGAAGACGCCGAGACCCAAGTGTTCCAGTTCTCGCTGGGCCAGACCTTTTGAGGCGGACCTTTTACAGCATGAACAAGGCGGTCTTTACCCAGCATTACCTGGCCCGGACCGCGCTTTACATCCCGTCGTTGAATACTGCCTGCACTACTCATCAGGTCAGGAGTCGTTACATGAGCCGCGAAGTCAGGCAGATCACCCCCGATGTGCAGGAAATCATCCAGCACGCCCTGCGCACCCTGCTGGGCAAAGGTTTCGTCATCGCACTGTTCGGCAGCGAAGACGCCACCGGGGCGATGCACTACCACCTGCGCATCGACCACGACGCAACAGGTCTGGGCATCGAGCATCACGACAACGTCGAAGACGGTTTCATCGACGACATCTTTCTGCTGGCCACACGCATGAAAGCCATGCTCAAACAACGTGAAACTCTGAATCGCATGCACGGCGGCAGCCAGGCTACGAGTCAGGTGCGGATGCTGACCTGGATCATCGAAAACAGCAGCCATTCGGTGCTGCAAACGGCCGAGGACGCAGGGCGTGAATGCATGAACGCGTTGCGGGGGCGTCGCATGGCGGGGTGATACAGGCTGCTCCGGCTAATCATGGTGACAAAAACTGTCCCTGTCGCTGTGTACTGTCATCTCCACACTCACCGGGGGAGATGACTGATGCAGCGGATTCAATACAGCAAATACGGGGGGCCGGAGTTGATGCGGCTCGATAATTTCGAGTTGTCCGCGCCCGGAAAAGGCGAGGTGGCTGTACAGGTCAGGTTTGCGGCTATTAATCCAATCGACTGGAAACTGCGCAACGGGATGATGAAGATCGTCACGGGCAACGCGTTTCCCCGGGCGATGGGCATGGACTTCTCGGGTACCGTCATCACGGTTGGCGCGGATGTCACTCGGCTCAAGGTCGGCGATGCGGTGCTGGGGCTTGCACGTTTCAAGGAAAGCGGCGCATTTGGTCAGGCTGTCGTGACAAAAGAAACGTTTTTGGCTAAAAAACCCGAGTCGCTCTCTTTCGAAGATGCAGCCTGCATCGGCACGCCGGGCATCACCGCCTGGAATGGGCTGATCGACAAAGCGAAGCTGCAGGCAGGCCAGCATGTGTTCATCAACGGCTGCTCGGGAGCGGTCGGCGAAGCAGCGGTGCAGATCGCGCGTTACTTCGGCGCTACGGTTTCAGGCAGTTGCAGTGCCGGGGATTTCGACCGGGCGAAGGCGCTGGGCGTGCTGAATGTTTACGACTATAGAACCACCCACGTATCGGCTATTCCCGCACGTTTCGACGTGGTGTACGACACCGCCGCCACGCTGACGGTATCGGAAGGCGTTGAGATGCTACGACCGGGCGGGGTGTTTCTGGACCTGAATCCTGGCCCCGGCAAGTTCATACGCGCCCTCTTCGATCGCAGGCTCAAGCCCATCATAGGTTCGCCACGCGTCGAGATTCTGGATAAGCTGGCCGAAGCCGCCAGCAGGGGCACCTTCAAGATCCCGGTGGGTGAAGTGGTTCCCTTGAGCAGCGCAATCACACTGATCAACGAACTTGAGAAAGGTCGCAAGCTCGGTGGCAAAGGTGTTATCGCGATGGAGTAGGCATGGCCAGAAGTCATCGTTTGTTTGAATTGATGCAAGCGCTTCGTCGGCATCGCAGAACGGTATCAGGCGCGTCTCTTGCGCAGGAACTGGGCGTTTCTCTGCGCACCATCCGCCGCGACGTTGCGACCCTGCAAGGCATGGGTGCTGATATCGACGGCGAGCCGGGCCTGGGGTACATCCTCAAGCCCGGTTTTCTATTGCCTCCATTGTCGTTCACGGAGGAAGAAGTGCAGGCGCTGATGATCGGCGCGCAGTGGGTCAGTCGCCAGACAGACGACAAGTTCGCCTTCGCCGTAAAAAATGCCCTGGCCAAAATTAGCGCCGTGTTGCCTGTGGAGATGCGCCCGACACTGGAAGACGAAACGTTCTACATCAGCAAACCGCTCAGCGTTGCAACGACCATCGACCTGAGTGAGATCCGCCGTGCGCTGCGCGACCAGTGCAAGCTGAGCATCACGCTTTCGATAGAGCACGCGCCCAAGGACCCGCAGATCATCTGGCCGATCATGCTCGGCTTCATCGAGTCCAGGCGTCATTTGGCGGTCTGGTGTGAGGGCGACAGCCGTTACCGGGTGATCGACATGGATGACATCGCGCAGGCGCACGTGCTGACTGAACGCTACACGCGCAACCGCCGCCAACTTATCAAAGAGTGGCGAGCACTGGAGATTCTGCCGTGCAACGTCCGGGGCGAGACCTGCTGATACAAGCAGCCGCCCTCGCAATCTTCGCCCCGCCAGACACAGGCCGCGACCCGGTGTTTTGATCAAGCCAGCGTAATGACGAGCTTGCCGGTCACGCGCCCGGCGGCGCTGATCGCTTGAGCATTGGCAACTTCCCCGAGCGAAAAGGTTTGCTCGATACGCAGATCAAGCGCTCCCACCTCATACAAGTGCGCCGCTTCTTTAAATGCCCGCTCGGGATGGTCGAGCGATTTCGCGGAGAAAACCACGCCATGCTGCGGGGCCGACACATCAGAAATGGACACGACCCGGCTGGCATCACCGACAATGGCAACCAGTTCAGGCACGCTGCCAGCTCCGGCCAGGTCCAGCGCGGCATTGACGCCGTTGGGTGCCAAGGCCTGGACTCTGGCGGCAAGGCCGGGTTCGTAGGTGGTCGGCACAGCGCCCAGGCTGCGAAGGTACTCATGCTTGGGAGCACTCGCCGTACCGATCACGATGGCACCGCGATGCAGTGCCATCTGGATGGCGGCAGACCCGACACCACCTGCCGCGCCCGTTATCAGGAGTGTTTCGCCAGCTTTGATATTGACGTGATCGAGGATGCGGGTCGCAGTTTCAACAATGACAGGCAAACCACCTGCCACCTCGATTGGCATGTTGCGCGGCACAGACGCCCAACTTCTCAGGACTGCCTGTTCCGCCAAAGTATTTCGTCCGTAGCCAAAAACGACGTCACCGACTGCAAATCCTGAAACACCCTCACCGACCTCATCAATGATGCCTGCCGCCTCTGAGCCAACCCCGGCGGGAAAGGTAACGGGCATGAAGTCATGAACATACCCCGCGCGTATTTTCCAATCGATGGGATTGACACCGACCGCCTGCACTTTAATGCGCACCTCACCCGGCCCAGCGTGCGGAGGGTCTATGTCGACGATCTTCAATACATCGGTGCCACCATATTCGTTGAACTGAACGGCTTTCATAAGTATTCCTCTTACTGCGTCAATAACTGTCGGGAGTGGAATTCCCGTCGTTAGGCTGTGCATAAATTCGCTACAGCGACTTTTTGAAACAGATGCGGGCGAAATACCGCCGATGGCGGATGGGCCTTGGTGATCTCGCGGAAGTCGGGGTGTTTGAAAGCGGTGCGCCAGGACTGCGCAGACTCGAACACTGCGTAGTTGAGATACGTTGGGCTGTCTCCCAGCGCGCGATGCAGCTGCGTCGAGATGAAGCCAGGCTGTTTTTTCATGAACGCAGCGTCAGTTGCCCACGCGATGAGAAAGGCTGCTTCGTCCTCAGCTGACATAGTGCAGACGTTGATTAATACGATGGGGGCAGCATCGATTCCCATCTGTTGGCTTAATGGAAACGACGGATCAAGCGGCTCAACACTGGACATGGTGATCTCCTCAATCAGCTACTGATTCAATTGCCAAGGCAACAACAGTCTCCGCTGCATCAAGCGCTCATCAAGGGCTTTGCCTTGTCCGTGCCATGTTAAGTGGGGAGAGGGACAGTTTCTGTCACCAGGGTGCAGTGGCGGTCAGATTTGAAGTCGCAAAAGGCTGACGACGAAAAAGACCCTGCTGTTGCAGGGCCTTTTGAAGTATTCAGGACGGGCTGATTACTTCAGGTTTTTCTTGAAGAACTCACCCAGCTTGTCGAACGGGATGAGATCGACTCGATCATAAAGGTCCACATGCCCCGCGCCCGGTACGATAATCAGTTGCTTGGGCTGACCGGCCAGTTTGTAGGCCTCTTCGCTGAACTCCAGAGAGTGCGCAGCCGAACCGGCAATGAACAGCATCGGGCGTGGCGATATCGTCTCGATGTCGTTGAACGGATAGAAGTTCATGAACTTGACGTTGCTGGTCAGCGTCGGGTGAGTGGTCAGTTCGGGGGACTGGCCTTCGGGCGTGAACTCGCCCCGTGGCGTGCGATAGAAATCATAGAACTCGCGTTCGATCGGCCCGGATGTGTCAGTCAGTTTGTGTACGGTGCCGCTGGTGTAGGCCGTATCACCGCCGCTGTATTCCACGTCGCGCTGCAGTGCCGCCTGCTCGATGATCTTCTTGCGCTGCGCCAGCGTCTGCGAATGTTTCAGGCAATTGCGATTGGCGGCCCCCATGTCGTACATGCTGACGGTGGCGATAGCTTTCATGCGCGGGTCGATCTTCGCGGCACTGATGACAAAGCTGCCACTGCCGCAGATGCCCAGAACCCCGATGCGATTCTTGTCCACAAAGGTCTGGGTGCCGAGAAAGTCCACTGCGGCGCTGAAGTCTTCGGCGTATAGATCGGGTGAAACGGCGTTACGCGGCTGGCCTTCGCTCCCGCCCCAGAACGACAAATCCAGCGACAAGGTGATAAACCCCTGCTCTGCCAGTTTCTGCGCGTACAGATTGGCGCTTTGCTCCTTCACCGCCCCCATCGGATGGCCGACGATGATTGCCGGAGCTTTAACGTTCGGGTTCGAGCCTTTGGGTATAAACAGGTTGCCCGCGACTTTTATCTTGTACTGGTTGTTGAACAGCACTTTTTGCGCAACGACCTTGTCGCTTGTGTAGAAATTATCGGCACCGTGAGACATGTCTGCTCCTGTCGCAGCGTATGAGCTGATTAAAAGCCCAAGCATCAAAAGAATCTTTTTCATGGCGTGTTACCTCGTTGAGAAATTGACCCGCGTTTATCTGCCCGGCCCTGACCGGTGTTGCTTTCCTGCAGAGACGCGTTGTCTCGCGCCGTCCAGGCCAGCGCGGCCGAACACGCCAGTAACACGCCACCGAATGCGAACGGGCTCCACCAACCGAGGCTGTCGAACAGCGCGCCGCCGATGCCGGCACCGGCGGTGATCGCCAATTGAATGGTCGCCACCATCAGGCCGCCGCCTGACTCGGCATCGTCGGGTAGCGTGCGGCTCAACCACAGGCCCCAGGCGACCGGCGCAGGTGTGGCAATCAGCCCCCAGACGGCAAGCACAATGGCGACGGACTGAGGTGAATGGCCTAGGCCGGTCAGCGCCACGGCCAGCACCGCCATCAGCAACGGAATGGCGATCAGGCAGGCATACAGGCCTGTGTGCAGCAGCCTGCCGATCAGGTAGGTGCTGACCAGCCCGCTGGCCCCCAGCGCCAAAAGCATCAGGGACAACGTGTTGACGCTGACCCCGGTGATCTCTTCCAGAAACGGGCGCAGGTAGGTGAAGACGGCGAACTGGCCCATGAACAGCAACAGGATCGCGCTCATGCCGACGGCCACTTGCGGGTTACGCAGCAGGCGGAACGGATTGCGTGCCCGGTTGTGCGGCTGGCTGCGCATGGCCGGCAGGCTCAGCCACTGCCAAGCAAACGCCAGCGCCGCGAGCGGGATGACCAGGAAAAACGCCCCGCGCCAACCGATGTACTGGCCCATGAAGCTGCCCAATGGCGCGGCGACCGTCGCCGCCAGCGCATTACCGCCGTTGATCAGTGCAAGGCCCTTGGAAACAGACTCTTCGGGCACCAGCTTCATTACGGTCGCCGTCGACATCGACCAGAAACCGCCAATGGCAATCCCGAGCAACGCACGGCCCGCCATGAACAACCAGCCGCTGGAGGCCAGCGTGACGATCACCCCGGACACCAGCAGCAACAGGCTGAAGCCCAGCAGGACAGGCTTGCGATCCAGATGCCCGGTCAGCGGCGTGTTCAGCAGACTGGTCAGCACGGCAAAAAAGCCGGAGATCGAAATCGCCTGCCCTGCCCGCCCCTGGCTGATACCGAGGTCCTGCGCGATGGGTGTCAGCAGGCTGACCGGCATAAACTCCGACGCAATCAGCACCATCACACACAGCGCCATCGAAAACACGGCGCCCCAGGCTGGCGGATGAGTGGTTATTTCGGACTGCTTCAGGGTTGAATCAAATGCTTGCATGCGTCCTGACCTGGCGACGTTAAAAATGAGTCGGCACAGGTTAGGGCAAAGGTATTAGGATGATTAGACACCACTATTTATACGCGCTTGTGAGAAGGATTCAGTAATGAGCACACCCAAACTCAATGACCTGCAAGCCTTCCTAGAGGTGGCACGCGATCAGAGCTTTACCAAGGCGGCCACCAAGCTGGGCGTTACGCCTTCAGCCCTGAGCCACACCCTGCGCGGCCTTGAAGAGCGCATGGGCCTGCGCCTGCTGGCGAGAACCACCCGCAACGTGGCCCCGACCGAGGCTGGCGAACGGCTGATGCGCTCGATCGGGCCGCTGCTGGATCAAATTGCCGCAGAAGTTGAAGTGCTGGGCGAACTGCGCGACAAGCCCGCCGGCACCATTCGCATTACCTGCTCCGATGACGCCGCCGAAGGCATTATCCGGCCCATGCTTGCAGGGTTTCTCGCGCAATACCCGGATATCCAGATCGAGATCTGCATCGACTACGGCTTCACCAATATTGTCAGCGAACGTTTCGATGCAGGCATCCGTCTGGGTGAATCCATCAGCAAGGACATGATCGCCGTGCGGCTTGGGCCTGACTGGCGCTTGTCAGTGGTCGGCTCGCCGGCCTACTTCGAGCGACATCCCGTCCCGCTGCAGCCTCAGGACCTGACTCAACACACCTGCATCAACATCCGCCACTCGCCGAACGGCAGCTGCTATGCCTGGGAGTTCGAGAAGGACAGCCGCAAGCTCAACCTACGGGTCAACGGGCAATTTACGTCGAACAGCATGATCCATGTGCTCAACGCCGCACTGGACGGCGTGGGCCTGGCCTACGTGCCGGACTCCATGGCCGAGCCGCACATCGCCAGCGGCCGCCTGAAAGAAGTGCTGGTCGACTGGAGCCCTTACTTCGAAGGTTTTCACTTGTACTACCCGAACCGGCGACAGGCGTCGCCGGCATTCAGCGCGTTTGTTGAGGCGGTGAGGTATCGGGGCTAGCACCCCGCCGCCTGATTACTGCGCGGCTTTCAACGCATCCGCGACCTTGTTCAGCGAACCTTGAGCAGGCTCGGCAAGCAGTTTCAGCTCGGTGGTCTTGCCACGCACCACCACTTGCATGGCGGTGGGCGCACCCTTTGCGTCACCCACGATCCGGTAAGCGGTGTCGCCGCGCACGAAGCTCACTACGTGACTGGCAGCGTCGTACTTCAGTTGCTCACCTTCAGCCTGGGGAAACAGCAGCCCGACCTGATTCTTGCTGTCCACGGCCGCGTAGAAGACCGGGCTTGCGTCCCCTGAGCGGAACAACACAATGCGCTTGCCGGACGGCGCAAGCCTGAACGACAGGAGAATCTCACGCTGCTGGTCTTCCTCCCAGACGATGCTGGTGGTGTGCGTCATCTTGCCATTCTGGTTGCGACTGACTGTTTCAGTCGGCAGCCCCGACCCGCCGGTGTGTTCAATGACTGTTTGCGTCTCCAGAACCGGCTCACCGTTATGGATGCCGTAAGTGGACATCTGGTGCCAGCAACAACCACTTTTGGTCATGGTCTCGATCTTGTGGGCTTTCTCATCCACGCTGAACAGACCGCAGTTGTTTTGCGCCAGTTCGGTGAACGAATCGCTGTGCAGAAAACCATCGGCCGTGCCGAGAAAGACCTGATACGAGGGGCCGTGATAGCAGCTGTTCTGCCCGTCCATCAAGGCCAGGTCCTTAATGCCATCGAAGTTGAAATCCTGATAGATCAGTACGCTCTGTTCGCCATAGGGCAACTCATGCACGTTGGTTTTGACCTTGCCGGTTTTGGGGTCAGTGCCGAGCACCAGTTCATCGGACTGCACGCGGATCAAGGCCGCACCGCTGGCCTTGTCGTACACGTTGATGACGCCGGGACGAAACACATCGTCTTTGGCGGAAATATCCAGCGTCGCACGGTATTTATCGGAAAAGTCCTGCAGGGCATAGTTCTCCCGCGGACCGCCCGCAAAGCCTGCTGCATCCATTTCACCGTAGGTCGGTAACGCACCAGCGGCACTCACCAGTGTCGACGAGGCCAGACCGACCAGTACCAACAAGGCCTGCAAACCAAGGCGTGACGCACAGCGTTGAACGATGGATAGGTGCAAGACGCAACTCCTTTGATAATGAGCGACGAGTCTACTTCAGCAATCGATACAATTTGAAATCATTGCCCGACGTGCACTTCGTGCTCACGGGCCGCCCCGTCCGACCCGGTAAATGTTCTAATCACGCCCCCCTCTTCGCTCAACGGGCCCGATGCTTTTATGGATATTCACTCGCTTTGGCTCAAGACCCAGGAAATCTGGGACATGCTCGATCAGCACCCGTGGGTACGCACCGGGCTGGCGCTGATCCTGTTGCTGACCGCCGCACTGGTGCTTGGCCGCGTGGCGCGCTTTCTGGTGCTGTACGCCGTCAAGATGCTCGGCCGTCAGCCGTCCCTGCACTGGGTCAACGACTTCCGCCACAACAAGGTCTTTCACCGACTGGCGCAGATGGTGCCGTCACTGGTCATTCAGTTCGGCCTCACGCTGGTCCCGGGCCTGAGCACTGCGGGCCGCAACGTGATCGGCAACATCGCCATGGCGTTCACCATCCTGTTCATGACATTAGCCATCGGCACCCTGCTCAATGCCCTGCTGGACATCTACGCGCGCACCGAACACGCCCGCACGCGCTCCATCAAGGGTTACGTGCAACTGTCGAAGATGATCCTTTACGTCTTCGCCGGGATCATCATCGTCGCCACCCTGATCGACCGTTCGCCCCTGCTACTGCTGTCCGGCCTTGGCGCCATGTCGGCGGTCATCCTGTTGGTCTATAAGGACACCCTGCTCTCCTTCGTCGCCAGTGTGCAGCTGACCAGCAACGACATGCTGCGCGTCGGCGACTGGATCGAAATGCCACAAGTGGGCGCAGACGGCGACGTGGTGGACATCACCCTGCACACCGTCAAGGTGCAAAATTTCGACAAAACCATCGTCTCCATCCCGACCTGGCGCCTGATGTCCGAGTCGTTCCGCAACTGGCGCGGCATGCAGCAATCAGGCGGACGGCGCATCAAACGCAGCCTGTTCATCGACGCCAGCGGCGTGCGCTTCGTGCGCGACGATGAAGAACAACAACTGATGCAAATCCACCTGCTCACCGACTACATCGGCCGCAAACAGGCCGAATTACTGGCTTGGAACCAGGCACAAGGCAACGTCGCACAAATGTCCGCCAACCGCCGACGCATGACCAACATCGGCACCTTCCGCGCCTACGCCATGGCGTACCTGAAAAGCCACGTCGACATCAATCCAGGCATGACCTGCATGGTTCGTCAGCTCGAACCCACCTCACAAGGCATTCCGCTGGAAATCTACTGCTTCACCCGCACCACGGTGTGGGTGGAGTACGAGCGGATACAGGGGGATATTTTTGATTATCTGATTACGGTGATGCCGGAGTTCGGGTTGAGCTTGTATCAGCAGCCTAGTGGGGCGGATATGCGGGTGGGGTTACGGGG
>NZ_JAWHOO010000035.1:0-45267 GCF_032586855.1 Pseudomonas syringae group sp. J254-4
CTCACTGAATCGCAGAACTGTGTGACGCAGAGCGTCACGAAAGGCATTACCACGCGGAGCGTGGGAACGAGAATCTGGGCCTAACGCCAATCCAGCTGACGCCACAGAACCGCTGTGTGACGCAGAGCGTCACGAAAGGCATTACCTCGCGGAGTGAGGAACGAGAATCTGGGCCGAACGCCAATCCACCTGACGCCACAGAATCGCCGTGTGACGCAGAGCGTCACGAACTGCATGCTTACGCGGAGCGTTGGAACGATCCTCATCGTAGTCTGAGCCCCATTTTCCGGACTTTCAGCACCAGCGCCACTCAACCAAACCCCACAATAGCCTTGGTCTCCAGATACTCTTCAAAGCCATGCACGCCATACTCGCGACCATTGCCCGAGCGCTTGTAGCCGCCGAACGGGGCCATCGGGTTCCAGGCGGGGTAGTTCAGATGCACTTGTCCGGCACGAATGCGCGAAGCCACCGAGCGCGCCTGCTCAAGGTCCTGCCCCTGTACATGCGCGCCCAGACCGTAAACGGTGTCGTTGGCAATCGCCACGGCCTCATCAATCGTGTCGTAGGCAATCAGGCACAGCACCGGACCAAATATTTCTTCCCGGGCGATACGCATGGACGAGTCCACTTCGGAAAATACCGTTGGCCGCGTGTAGAAGCCTCGCTCATGGCCTTGCACACGGCCTGGCCCGCCGCAGACCAGCTTCGCGCCTTCACTCAGCCCGGCATCGATCATCGCCTGTACGCGGTGAAACTGTGCCTCGTTGGCGATCGGGCCCAGCACCGTTTCCTCCCGCTGCGGATCTCCCACAATGATTGCCGCAGCCGTTTCGGCAGCCAGCGCTTCGACTTCTGCCAGTCGGCTTCTGGGCACGATCATGCGGGTCGGCGCACTGCACGACTGGCCAACATTGCGGAACGCGGCCATTACGCCGGGCGGCACGGCTTTGGCGAAGTCGGCGTCGGGCAGCAGAATGTTCGGTGATTTACCGCCCAGTTCCTGAGTCACCCGTTTCACGGTCGGTGCGGCAGCCTGTGCAACCAGCGCGCCTGCACGGTTGGAACCGGTGATCGAGATCATGTCGATGTCAGGGTGCGCCGCCATCGCGCCGCCCACTTCAGAGCCGCTGCCATTGACCAGGTTGAATACCCCAGGCGGCAGGCCCGCATCGTGAACCAGTTGCGCGAACAGCAAGGCGCTTAGCGGCGACAGTTCGCTGGGTTTGAGCACCACTGTGCAGCCGGCGGCAATCGCCGGGGCGACTTTTGCCGTAATTTGATACAGCGGCCAGTTCCACGGCGTGATCAGCCCGCACACACCGATGGGTTCGCGTTCAATCGCGGTGCCGCTTTCGACGCTCTGGAAGCGATAGGTCGCCAGCAGGTCACGCGCAACACGAACGTGCTCCGCGGCAAGTGGCACCTGCATCGCCCGCGCAGAATTGATAGCTGCACCCATTTCCAGCGAGATGGCCTGCGCCAGCTGTTCCTTGCGCTCGAGGATAAGCTCGTGGATGCGCCCGATTATCTCGGCCCGGGCGTGCGCCGAGGTGCCGGACCAGCCCGCAAAGGCTGCCCGCGCCGCTGCAACCGCGCGGTCGACGTCGGCGGCCGAGCCACTGGCAACGTGCGCCACCACTTCTTCGGTTGCCGGGTTGATCACCGCAATACTGGCCGGGTTGAGCGGCGCCGACCAGCGACCATCGATATAGAATTTCTGCGCGGTGTCTGGATCAACGCGATGGCTGTTCAAGGACTGTGAGGTCATCCAGCGAGCTCCCTGGAGCGATAATGGGCGAGGTCAGGCCGTTTGATATCAGGCCGTTATATGCCTATAAGCTAACAAAGCGGTCTGGATAAAAAGCGCCGATCTGCCGGGCTGCAAAGAATAATCTGCTGTATGCAACCCGTTAACATTGCGGACCTGTTCCGGGGCTTTATCCGCGCCGATTTCAGCCTATGGCCTGGGTCACCAGCGCAAACTGCTGCACGTCCTTGCTTGATGGCGGTGGCGTTCCGAGCACCATGCGCGGAGCCCTGTCGACACACGGCAGGCCAAGGCTTTCGAGCCACGGTGCCAAGCCGCAATCAGCCAGAATGTCGAAGCGCACGAACATGCCGGGTATCTGTTGCAGCAGGTGGGCAATCAATTGCCGGGCCTGCTCTGCATCACCGGCCACCAGCGGGCCGATGATATGCCCGCGGCCGAAACGGCGCAGCAGGGCCATGCCTGTCAGGCGCCCTTCATGGTCGATGCCCACCGCCTGTTCTGCATCGCGCGACAACAGGTCATTCAGCACGACAGTGCGATCCAGACCGCTGCCTGCGTTGGCCAGCCTGATCAGTTCGGCATGGTCGGCCGGACCCAGCGTGCGAATCGGCAGACCAACGCTCGGCGTCGCCAGCCCTGACAGGTCAGCAATGCCCTGATGCTGCTGGATCTGCGCAAAATCGACAAAGCCAAGGCTCCGGTACAGCGGCGCGCCCAGTTCCGTGGCATTGAGGATCGGTGTACGCGGTGCGGTTGCGTCAAGGCACAGATGCATCAGGCGGCGGCCGATGCCTTTGCCCTGATGTTCATCGCTGACAATCACCAAACCGATGGATGACCAGTCGCCCTGATGGCAGGTGAATGCCACGCCCACCAGTTGGCCGTCACGTTCGGCGACAAAACCCTCGGAGGTGCGTTGCACCATGGCCCAGTCTTCTTCGCGGTGCGGCCATTTGAGGTGTACCGAGAGGGCATGGGCCGCCGGAATGTCCGCCTCAGTCACCGGGCGATATCGATAGAGGGTATCTGGGGTCGCGGGCATGGAGCCTCCGTTGCAAGGGCGAAGTGGGTCGTTTCGGCTCATATGAGCTTGCCTGTGCTCATCAGGCTGGAGGTGAACGGCATCTCGATGGCCGTCGGGTCAGTGAAGCGGCGAATATCGAACGGGCTGATCAAGGTGCGCGTGCTGCCGGTGCTGATCAGCTCGGCCATGACATCGCCGACGCCGGGGCCGAGCTGAAAGCCGTGGCCGCAGAAGCCAAACGCATAGAACAGGCCGTCCACCTTGCCGCTGCGGCCCATGATCGGCAGCGAATCCGGCGTATAGCTCTCGATGCCGCTCCAGACACGGATGATGTTCAGCTTCTCTGCGCCCGGTAACAGGCGTTTCATCTGCTTCATCTGGTTGATCAGGCTTTCTGGCTTGAAGTAGGCACGGCGGTTGACCATGTCCGGTTTGTTGCGATTACCGCCGCCGATGATGATGTTGCCGCGCGGTATCTGGCGGAAATAGATCACTTCTTCCTTGATTTTGGTGAACACTCCGATCACCGTCGGCAGGGCGTAGGGCACCGGTTCGGTCACCGACATCTGCGGGCCGTTCGGCTCGAGAGGGACGGGTTCACCGAATTGTTCCGCCAGCCTGGCTGCCCAGGCCCCGGCAGTGATGAGCAATTGTTCGGCGACGAATAACTGACCATCGGCAGTGGTGACATGAAACTCACCGCCGACTTTCTGAACGTCAGTCACTTCAGTGCGCTCTTCGATCCGTGCCCCGGCCCGAATCGCTGCACGGGCGAAGGCGGGTGCGGCCAGGCGCGGGTTGGCATGCCCGTCGTGGGGCGCATAAGAGCCGCCTTTGACTTCCGGGCCGAGGAACGGAAAGCGCTCGTGCAGGGCCCTGCCGGAGAAAATCTGCAAATCCAGCTCGCGGGCTTCGGGTGCGGCGGCATAGGCCTCCAGTTCAGCGATCTCGTCTTCGCGGTAGCAGACGCGCATGTGCCCGCTGGGGATGAACTCCAGGTCTTCGCCGATCAGTTCCGGCAGGCGTTTCCACAGCGCCCAGGAGCGATTGGCGAGTTCCAGTTGGCCGAGAAAGCGTCCCTGACGACGCACATTGCCGAAATTCACGCCGCTGGCGTATTGGCCGATCTGGTCGCGCTCCAGCAGAGTCACCGAGCGCCCGTGCTGGCGCAGGAAAAACGCTGATGACGAGCCCATGAAGCCGCCGCCGATAATCAGAACGTCGCTTTTTTGCGGGGTCATGAGGTGCTCCCGACAGTGTTCATCGTACGGTGCGCGCCACGGCTTCGATCTCGATCAGGTAGCCGTGGTGCAATTCTGGAACCGGCACCACGGCGCGGGCCGGGCGATGGTCGCCCAGATAGCCTGCATAAATGCGGTCGAAGGCCGGCCAGTGCTGGATGCCTGCGATGTAAATGGTCACTTTCAGCAGGTCATCGGTCGTGCATCCTGCTGCCTCAAGAATGGCAGCCAGGTTGTCCAGCGCAATAACGGCCTGCACCTCGAATGGCCCGTCGACGCTGTGGCTGCCGTCAGCGCGCACCGGCAGTTGCCCGGAAACATGCAGCGTGCCTTCATGCAACACTGCCTGGGAATAATGCCCGCCTGGCGCGGCGGCCAGGGGTGTGCGAATCAGTTCGATATCACCAGCCATGCAAGCGACTCCAGGTGTGAATTGCGCCTTCGGCATCGCAGGCGTGGTAGTCCGGGAACTGCGCGCCGGTAGCACAGGCGTGGTTGGGTAGAATGCGTAGCCGGCTGCCGATGGGGAAGCGCGCAGTGATGTCTGCCTGGCTGCCGGTGGCAAGCGTGATGATGCCATGCTCCTGATTGGCACCGGTCACCCGTGCGCCGTCGATCCACTCGCCGGTTTCGCTGCACACCTGGCCGTAGCCGAAATCCTGACGCTGGCGCTGGGTACCGCGATCCCGGCTCATGGCCATCCAGCCCGCGTCAACGATGATCCAGCCCTTGTCCTGCTGATGGCCGATGACCGTAGTCAGCACACTCAGGGCCAGTTCGTCCGCGCGGCACACGCCGATGTTGTGCATTACCAGATCGAAGAATATATAGACCCCGGCACGTACTTCGGTCACGCCTTGCAGGCTCTGCGCCGACAGCGCGGTAGGCGTCGAGCCGATGCTGACTTCCGCGCAGGGCAGCCCCGCTTGCCGAATGCGCTCGGCGGCGCTGACGCAAAGCCTGCGCTCCTGCTCGGCGAGGGCTTGCAGCGCTTCGGGGGTGTCGAGGTCGTAGCTGGACCCGGCATGGGTCATGACCCCTCGCAGGTGCATGCCGCCCTCGACCAGCGTTCTCGCGACGTCGACGAGCGCAGGGTCGTCGACGGTCAGCCCGGAACGATGACCGTCGCAATCGATTTCGATCCACACATCAAAGTTCTCATCATGTCGCTGGCCGAAGGCGACAATCGCCTGGGCAGCGACCACGCTGTCGGTCAGGATGCTCAGGCGGCAACCGTTGCGCCGCAGTTTGAGTGCCTGGTCCAGTTTGCCAGGTGCGATGGCGACGGCGTAGAACACGTCGTTGATGCCCTCGGCAAAGCAGTGTTCGGCCTCCTTCAGGGTCGAGACCGTCACGCCGCTGGCACCTGCAGCTATCTGCGCCTGAATCACCGGCAGGCATTTGCTGGTCTTCACGTGCGGACGCAAACGCACACCCAGTTCATTCATGCGGTGTTGCATGCGCTGGATATTGCGCTGCATACGCGGCACATCAAGCAACGCGACAGGCGTATCGAGAGAAGACAAGAGGGCAGACATGGACAGAGCTCGCGTGACTGGGTACGGCTGCCACTCTACTCACGGGTGATGAAGCTGTGGTTCAATGCTTTGTCATCAATCCTTAAGCTGAGCTGAATGATCGCTATAGAAGACCTGCGTCTGGCCGTGGCGCTATCGCGCTGCGAGTCCCTCAGTGCTGCGGCCAGAGTCCTGAATGTCTCGCCGCCCGCGCTGTCGATGCGCTTGCGCAAGCTGGAGACGCAGTTGGGCATTACCCTGGCCAATCGCGACGCCAGACGCCTGAGCCTGACGGCCGATGGCGAGCGTTTCGCACAGGAAAGCGCGCACCTGCTGGAACAGCTTGAAGCGCTTCCGGAATCGTTCAGGCAGCACGATGAGCGACTGGTCGGCACCCTGCGTCTGGCAGCGCCGTTTGGTTACGGTCGCCAGCGCATTGCGCCTTTGCTGGCGCGCTTTGCCAAACTGCATCCGCAGTTGTGCCTGCACCTGGACCTGCGCGAAACGCCGTGGCCTGATCGGCATGACAGCGACGCAGTGATTCATATCGGCAGCCTCAATGACAGTCTGTGGATCGCCAGACCGCTGGCGCACAACCATCGCTGGCTGTGCGCCAGCCCGGCTTATCTGGAGCAGCACGGCGTGCCTTCGACGCCTGACGAGCTGGCGTGTCATCGCTGCATCTGCATTCGCGAAAACGATGAAGACGTGACCCTCTGGCACCTGAGCAAGGGCCAGGCGAAAAAGACCCTGCGCATCGAGCCTGCGCTGCTCAGCAACGACGGCTCGGTTGCCCGGCGCTGGGCCGAGCAGGGGCAGGGCATCGTCTTGCGCTCGCAGTGGGACGTCAGCGACGCCATTGCCAGCGGCAGGCTGGTGAGGGTGCTGGCCGATTGGCAACTGGCCAGCGCGCCGATCAACCTGCTGGTGCCCGTGCGCAAGCACCGCAGCGCCAGGGTGCAGGCACTGACGGAGTTTCTGGAGACGGCGCTGAAGGGCTGATCACATTAATCACGTAGGCGCTGTTGGTCGCAGTATCGAACACCTCAATTGACGCTCACGGCAACGCGCGGGTATAAACCGCGTCTTGTGTTTTTGTCGGATTTTTCTCCATGAGCTTCAGCCCCCTGATTCGCCAGTTGATCGATGCCTTCCGCGTGCTGCCGGGCGTCGGTCAGAAAACCGCTCAGCGCATGGCGTTGCAGCTGCTGGAGCGCGACCGCAGCGGCGGCTCACGGCTGGCGCTGGCCTTGGGGCAGGCGATGGATGGCGTTGGTCATTGCCGCTCATGCCGCACCCTCACCGAAGAGGAGCTCTGCCCGCAATGCGCCGACCCGCGCCGTGATGACACTCTGCTGTGTGTGGTGGAAGGGCCGACGGATGTCTACGCGGTGGAGCAGACCGGTTATCGCGGTCGCTACTTTGTGCTCAAGGGCCATCTGTCGCCGCTCGACGGCCTGGGGCCGGAAGCCATCGGCATTCCGCAACTGATGGAACGTATCAGCCAGCAGGGCACCTTCACTGAGGTGATCCTCGCCACCAACCCGACGGTGGAAGGCGAAGCGACGGCGCATTACATCGCCCAGTTGCTCCACGAAAAAGGCCTGGTCGCGTCGCGCATCGCCCACGGTGTACCACTGGGTGGCGAGCTGGATCTGGTCGACGGCGGCACTCTGGCGCACTCGTTTGCAGGGCGCAAGCCGATTGCGTTG
This sequence comes from Pseudomonas syringae group sp. J254-4, assembly GCF_032586855.1. Lineage (NCBI taxonomy): Bacteria > Pseudomonadati > Pseudomonadota > Gammaproteobacteria > Pseudomonadales > Pseudomonadaceae > Pseudomonas > Pseudomonas syringae group sp. J254-4. Next base: position 7,269 of record NZ_JAWHOO010000035.1, read on the forward strand.
TGATGCGCCCTTGTTCCTGCGCTATCAGTAGCGCGGGGTAATATCCCGCTCTACAGGCGGCGCATCCGGGTCCTGGCCTGCCGGAAACTTGCCTTTCAGGTGCCAGGCGAAGGCGATGATTTCGGCAATCGTGCGGTACAGCGGCTCGGGGATGCTGTCGCCCAGTTCCATGCGTGCCAGCAGTTTGACCAGTTCGGCGTTCTCGTAGATCGGCACTTCATATTCACGGGCAATGGCTAGAATGGCCTCGGCCAGCTGGTCGTCGCCCTTGGCGCTGAGCGTCGGGGCCTGTTGGCCGTCGTAGCTCAGGGCAATAGCCTGGCGCGGGACATGGTCGGGTAGGGGCATCAGGCGTTCTCGTCAATCCAGCGTTGTTCAAGGGCGGTGCGCGGGCCACTGGGCGGTGCGCCGTGGCTGCAGGCCAGTTCGCCCACTGCCAGGCCGCAGGCAATCAGCCGCTCGCGCAAATATCCCAGTTCATGTTCGATCAAGGCCGCGCTGTCGGGCCGCTCGGCCCATAGCTGACTGGACAGCGTGCCGCGCAACAACTGCGCATGCACCTGCAGCGGCCCCAACGGCTCAAGGTCGAATGCCAGATCGACTTTCCAGAGCTTTTCCCGGGTTTCCTTGATCTCGACATCGTCGCGGTCTTCGGCAGCTTCCTGATCCGGCTTGTCTTCACGCTGCACCTTGACCTGCAAGGGCACGATGTCATGCGCGTTACGCATCGGCACTTCCAGTTGCCAGGTGGTCACCTGCGTGCCGTCGGCATTGGTGCGGGTCTGCTCCAGACCGCCCAACTGGTGGCTTTGCAGGCGCGAAACAGCTGCCGCAGCCAGCTTGAGCAGAATTTCCAGGTCATCCTCTTTTTCGCCACCGCTGACGTTGCGCGACGGCAGCGGAAAGATGCTCGGCTGAGTGCGTGCGGCAACCAGCCCAAGGGTGCCCAGGGCATTGCGAATCGCGTTGGGCATGGCCCGCGCCAGGGTATTGGACGCAGCGGCGGCGCTGTAAGTGGTGTTGTCCGGCAACCCCGGAAGAATCTGCGCAATCAGGCGCATCAGGTTGGCTTTCATGTCCGGAACCTGAGCCGGGTTGAGCCCGGCAAGCAGCTTCGCTTCCAGAAACACGCCGCTGGCATTGAGGGCCTGGGCGACGCCTTTCGGTGTGCTCATCTGCTCGATGTCGGGCAGATCGTCCAGCAACTGGCTGATGGCGGCTTGCAGCGGGGCGCTGATCGCTGAGTTGCTGGCAGGGCTGGCACTGGTTGTAGTGGCTGACTGCAGGTTTTGCAGGGCGTTGATCAGGTTATCCAGCGAGCCCTGGCGGTTTTGCTGAGCGGCCAGTTGCTGCGCCACGGCCAGTTGATCGAAGCGACCGGGCAGGGCGACGAAGTTCAGCGCCTGGTTGCCTTGTACCTGCGCGCTCAGCAGGCTGCCGACCGTCAGCGGCTGCGGGCTTTCGATGGTCAGGCTGGAGCCCGCCAGCGCAGTATTGAGCAGCATCACGATGGAGCGATAGGTGGGCGTTGCGGCGCCCGGGTTTTGCGTGGCCAGTTGATTGACTGCCTGCGCGATCACCTGGCTGGTCATGACCTTGCCCTGCAACAGCGTGCCGACCGGCAATTGTTGCGTATCGATGCTGGTCATCGAGTTTTTCAGTGCGCTGTTGATCTGTTGCAGCGTCAGCGTCAGCTCGTTGGGCGAGGCTTGCGCTACTTGCAACAGGCTGCCGGGCGTGAACGGTACGCTGCTGGTGACCTGCAGGTTGGTCAGGCTGCCATTGGCGAGTACCAGCCGCAGCAGCAACTGGAAGTTCTGGTTGACCTGCTTGAGGGTCAGCACTTCGGCGTCGACGGTTTCGCCTTCGGGAATCAGATTATCCGCCGATTGCAGCAGGGTCAGCACCTGCGCAGGGGAGATGCCGGCGCGCAGCAGGGTTGTGGTAGGGATTGTCGCCGGGACGCTGGTGATGTCGCCTGTCATTGAAATATCGACCTGAGGAAATTGCCCCTTTGATAACAGGACTCGCATGTATAATACCGGCCAAAACCGGACCAGCCGCCATTAACTTCTCTTCATGTAACGGCCATATCACCTCCGACTTGAACCGCCTTTTACTGCGTATGTGTCTGTTTTGGTACATTTCGCGACGCTCCAGCACTGGAAACGCCCGATGATCCCAGCCCCCCCATTTTTGCAAGCGACGGCTCTGACGTGTGAGCGGGACGGGCGGATGCTGTTCGAAAACCTTGATCTGCAGGTGCGCACGGGGGACATGCTGCAAGTCAGCGGCCCCAATGGCAGTGGCAAGACCAGCCTGCTGCGCCTGTTGTGCGGGCTGATGCAACCCACGGCCGGGCACGTGCTGCTCAACGGCCAGCCAGCGGGCCGCCAGCCGACAGCGCCGGGGCTCAATATGTTGTGGGTTGGCCATGCGTCGGCGCTCAAGGACCTGCTGACACCGCTGGAGAATCTTTCCTGGCTCTGTGCGCTTCATCACCCGGCCGATGCCGATGCCATTTTCAATGCGCTCGACGCGGTCGGGCTGGCAGGTTTCGAAGATGTGCCCTGTCACACCTTGTCGGCCGGGCAGCAGCGTCGCGTCGCGCTGGCGCGTCTGTATCTGCCAGGCCCGCCACTCTGGTTGCTCGATGAACCGTTCACCGCGCTGGATCGCCAGGGCATTGCCCAACTGGAAAACCATCTCGCCGGGCACTGTGAAAAGGGCGGCATGATCATCATGACTACTCATCACACCCTGAGCCGCCTGCCTGCGGGCTATCGGGATATCGATCTGGGGCAGTGGGCAGCATGAGCAACGTCTTTGCCCTGCTGATCGTCCGTGAGTTTCGCCTGCTGGCCAGGCGTCCGGCAGAGCTTGCCAACCCGCTGGTGTTCTTTGCGATAGTGGTCGCCTTGTTCCCGCTGGCACTGGGGCCGCAGACGCAATTGTTGCAAGCCTTGTCACCGGGGCTGGTCTGGGTCGCGGCACTGCTGGCCGTGTTGCTGTCGCTGGACGGGCTGTTTCGCAGTGATTTCGAGGATGGCTCGCTGGAGCAGTGGGTCCTTTCGCCGCACCCGCTGGCCCTTCTGGTCTTGAGCAAAGTGCTGGCACACTGGGTTTTTTCCGGACTGGCACTGGTATTGTTGTCGCCCTTGCTGGCGCTGATGCTGGGGCTGCCGGTGCGGTGCCTGCCGGTGTTGATGGTGTCGCTGCTATTGGGCACGCCAGTGCTCAATCTGTTGGGTGCAGTGGGTGCGGCGCTGACCGTGGGTTTGAAGCGCGGCGGCCTGTTGCTGGCGTTGTTGATTCTGCCGCTGTACATCCCGGTATTGATTCTGGGCAGCGGTGCGTTGCAAGCCGCGCTGCAAGGCATGCCAGCGACTGGCTATCTGCTGTGGCTGGGCTGCCTGAGCGTGCTGGCGATCACTCTGACCCCCTTTGCGATAGCCGCTGGCCTGAAAATCAGCGTCGGTGAATAAATTGAGGTTCCGGGATCGAGAATTCGATGCCGGTCAACACCCTGGATACACCTGATGAAAAGCAACGCCATGAAAAGCAGCATTGGTTGGGCCTGGCTGCACACACTCGGCTCACCGAAAGGGTTTTACCGCATCAGCGCACGTCTGCTGCCGTGGCTGAGTGTGGCCGCTGCACTGCTGCTCGGCATCGGCATCATCTGGGGGCTGGCGTTTGCGCCGCCGGATTACCAGCAGGGCAACAGCTTCCGGATCATTTATATCCATGTGCCTGCCGCCATGCTCGCCCAGTCCTGCTACGTCATGCTGGCCCTGTGCGGCGTGGTCGGGCTGGTCTGGAAAATCAAACTGGCCGATGTCGCGCTGCAATGCGCTGCACCCATTGGCGCGTGGATGACCGCGCTGGCACTGGCGACCGGCGCGATCTGGGGCAAACCGACCTGGGGCGCGTGGTGGGTCTGGGACGCGCGCCTGACCTCAATGCTGATTCTGCTGTTCCTGTATTTCGGCCTGATCGCGCTGGGCAATGCCATCAGCAACCGCGCCAGCGCTGCCAAGGCCTGTGCACTGCTGGCCATCGTCGGCGTGGTGAATATCCCGATCATCAAATATTCGGTCGAGTGGTGGAATACCCTGCACCAGGGCGCGACGTTCAGCCTTACGGAAAAACCGGCCATGCCTGCCGAAATGTGGCTGCCGTTGCTGTTCACAGCGTTGGGTTTTTACTGCTTCTTCGGTGTTGTATTGCTGTTGCGTATGCGCCTTGAAGTGCTGCGTCGCGAGTCGCGCACCCAGTGGGCCAAGGCCGAGGTTCTACGTAGCCTCGGACAAACGCCAGAACCGTCGGAGAACAGGTCTTGAGCTTCGCGTCATTCAGCGACTTTCTCGCCATGGGCCGCCACGGGCTGTTTGTCTGGTCGGCCTACGGTCTGTGCCTGTTGGTGCTGCTGATCAACGTGGCAATGCCGCTAGTGGCGCGCCAGCGGTTCCTGAAACAACAGGCGCGGCGCCTGAAGCGGGAGAATCGCTCGTGAACCCGTTGCGCAAAAAACGTCTGCTGATCATTGCGACGCTGCTGGTTGGCGTCGGCCTGGCAGTGAGCCTGGCGCTCAGCGCGCTGAAGGAAAACATCAATCTGTTCTATACGCCGAGCCAGATCGCCAATGGAGAGGCCCCGCTGGGCACGCGCATTCGTGCTGGCGGCATGGTGGAAAAGGGCTCATTGCAGCGTTCGGCGGATTCGCTGGATGTGCGTTTTGTGGTCACCGATTTCAACAAGTCGGTGACCATCACCTATCGCGGCATTCTTCCCGATCTGTTCCGCGAAGGGCAGGGGATTGTCGCGTTAGGCAAACTCAATGCTCAGGGTGTGGTGGTCGCCGATGAGGTGCTGGCCAAACATGACGAGAAGTACATGCCGCCCGAAGTCACCAAGGCGCTGCGCGACAGTGGCCAGGCGGCACCGGGCGGCTCTTCCACACCTGCGAAACAGGGCTGATCGATGATTCCCGAACTCGGCCATCTGGCCATGATTCTGGCCCTCGGCTTTGCACTGGTGCAGGCCATTGTTCCGCTGATTGGTGCATGGCGCGGCGACCGCCTGTGGATGAGCCTGGCGCGTCCGGCGGCGTGGGGCCAGTTCAGTTTTCTGATCTTCGCCTTCGGTTGCCTGACCTACGCGTTCATGACCGACGACTTTTCCGTTACCTATGTGGCGCAGAATTCCAACACGGCGCTGCCCTGGTACTACAAATTCAGCGCCGTATGGGGTGCGCATGAGGGCTCCTTGCTGCTCTGGGCGCTGATTCTCGGCGGCTGGACCTTCGCTGTTTCGGTGTTTTCCCGGCAATTGCCTCAGGTCATGCTGGCGCGTGTGCTCGCCGTGATGGGCATGATCAGCCTGGGCTTCCTGTTGTTTCTGATCCTCACCTCCAACCCGTTCGCCCGTCTTCTGCCGCAAATGCCTGCCAACGGACGCGATCTCAACCCCCTGTTGCAGGATATCGGCCTGATCGTGCATCCGCCGATGCTCTACATGGGCTATGTCGGTTTTTCCGTGGCCTTTGCCTTCGCCATCGCCGCCTTGCTTGGCGGCCGACTCGACGCTGCCTGGGCGCGCTGGTCGCGGCCATGGACGCTGGTAGCCTGGGCCTTTCTCGGTATCGGGATCAGCCTTGGCTCATGGTGGGCTTATTACGAACTGGGCTGGGGCGGCTGGTGGTTCTGGGACCCGGTGGAAAATGCCTCGTTCATGCCCTGGCTGGTGGGCACTGCGCTGATTCACTCGCTGGCGGTCACGGAAAAACGTGGCGTGTTCAAGAGCTGGACTGTGCTGCTGGCGATTGCCGCTTTTTCCCTGAGCCTGCTGGGCACGTTCCTGGTGCGTTCCGGGGTGCTGACCTCGGTGCACGCCTTTGCCTCGGACCCGGCACGCGGCGTGTTCATCCTGCTGTTCCTGCTGGTCGTGGTGGGCGGCTCGCTGACCCTGTTTGCGATTCGTGCGCCGGTGGTCAAAAGCCATGTCGGCTTCGGCCTGTGGTCGCGGGAAACCCTGTTGCTGGGCAATAACCTGTTACTGGTGACTGCTGCGTCGATGATCCTGCTGGGTACCCTTTATCCGCTGGTGATCGATGCCATGAGCGGAGCCAAGATGTCGGTCGGTCCGCCGTATTTCAATGCGCTGTTCGTACCGTTGATGGGGCTGTTGCTGGTGGTCATGGCGGTTGGCGTGCTGGTGCGCTGGAAGGACACACCGCTGAAATGGTTGCTGGGCATGCTTGCTCCGGTACTGGTCGGCAGCGCCGTACTGGCGGTGATCGCCGCTCTGCTCATGGGCGATTTTCAGTGGGCGGTGCTGGCCACCTTCATGCTCGCCGCCTGGGTGCTGCTGGCCGGGGTCCGCGACTTGCTCGACAAGACCCGTCACAAGGGCCTGCTTCGCGGCGCACGCGGTCTTGCCCGCAGCTATTGGGGCATGCAACTGGCGCACATTGGTATCGTGGTGTGCGCGCTGGGTGTGGTGTTGTCCAGCCAGAACAGCGCCGAGCGCGATTTGCGCATGGCACCTGGCGAGTCCACTGAGCTGGGCGGTTACGTCTTTGTATTCGAGGGCGCGAAGCATTATGAAGGGCCGAACTTCACCTCCGATCGCGGCACCGTTCGCGTCCTGCGCAACGGGGCGCAGCTCACTGAACTGCACCCGGAAAAACGTCTGTACAGCGTGCAGCAGTCAATGATGACCGAAGCAGGCATTGATGCCGGTTTCAGCCGTGATCTTTACGTAGCATTGGGTGAACCGCTGGGCAATGGCGCATGGGCCGTACGGGTTCACGTCAAACCGTTTGTGCGCTGGATCTGGCTCGGCGGTCTGCTGACCGGTCTGGGCGGTGTGCTGGCGGCGTTTGACCGTCGTTATCGCACGCGGGTCAAAAGCAAGGTGCGCGAGGCATTGGGCATGTCGGGAGTTGCACTGTGAAGCGCTGGGTCATGCTCCTGCCGCTGGCATTGTTTCTCGGCGTGGCGGCGTTCCTGTATCGCGGTTTGTATCTGGACCCCGCCGAGCTGCCGTCGGCGCTGATCGGCAAGCCGTTTCCGCAGTTTTCGCTGCCCGAAGTTCAAGGCAGCCGCGTATTGACCCGCGCCGACCTGCTGGGCAAACCCGCACTGGTCAACGTCTGGGGCACCTGGTGCGTGGCCTGTCGGGTGGAGCATCCTGTGCTGACCCGGCTAGCGCAGCAGGGCGTGCTGATCTACGGCGTTAACTACAAGGACGTCAACACCGACGCGCTGAAATGGCTCAAGGAGTTTCACGACCCTTATCAGCTGAACATCCGCGACGAAGCCGGCTCGCTGGGGCTGAACCTGGGCGTGTACGGTGCGCCGGAGACCTTCCTGATCGACCGTCAGGGCATTATTCGTTACAAACATGTCGGGGTCATCGACGAGGCTGTGTGGCGAGAAAAGCTTGCCGCGCGTTATCAGCAACTGGTTGATGAGGCGCGGCCATGAAGCGCTGCCTGATGATTGTCCTGCTCAGCGTGCTGTGCTCAGGCATCGCCCACGCTGCCATCGATGCCTATACCTTTCGCGACGACGCCGAGCGTGCCCGCTACAGCGAACTGACCAAGGAACTGCGCTGCCCCAAATGCCAGAATCAGGACATCGCCGATTCCAACGCGCCGATTGCCGCTGACTTGCGCAAGGAAATCTACCGCATGCTGGGTGAAGGGCAGAGCAATCAGCAGATCATCGACTTCATGGTTGATCGCTACGGTGACTTCGTTCGTTACAAACCCAGCCTCAACGCCCGCACCTGGCTGCTCTGGTTCGGCCCGGCCGGTCTGCTGATCGGCGGTCTGGTGGTGATCGGTTTCATCGTCGGGCGGCGTCGCAGGGCGCACTCCGAACAGGCCGATGTGCTTTCCGAGGACGAGCGACAACGCCTCGCCGCATTGCTGGATGACCACCGCCCATGATCGATTTCTGGATGGCCGCCGGGCTTCTCTTGCTCGTGGCGCTGGGTTTTCTGCTGATACCGGTGCTGCGCGGCCATCGTGCGCAACGTGAAGAAGACCGCACAGCCCTGAACGTGGCGTTGTATCAGGAACGGCTGGGCGAGTTGCAAGTTCAGCAAGAGCAGGGCGTGTTGTCGGTGACGCAACTGCAAGGCGCTCGTGCCGAAGCTGCGCGCGAGCTGCTCGCCGATACTGAAGGCGCAGAGCCTGCCCGTACGTCGCGTCTGGGCAAACCCGTTCTGCTGCTGGCTGCGGTGCTGGTGCCGGTGTTGGGGCTGGCGGGCTATCTGCAACTGGGGGCCATTGACCGCGTCGCGCTGAGCCGCGAATTCGCCCGGCCGCCAACCTCGCTGGCCGACCTGACCCAGCGTCTGGAGCGCAGCGTGCAGGCTCAGCCGGACTCAGCCGAAAACCTGTATTTTCTGGCGCGCAGCTACATGGCGCAGAACCGCCCGGGTGATGCCGCGCAGATGTTCGAGCGCTCGGTGGCACTGGCCGGAAGATCGCCAGAATTGCTCGGGCAGTGGGCACAGGCGTTGTATTTCGCCAGCGACAAACACTTCACCGCACAGGTGCAGGCGCTGACCGACGAAGCGCTGCAGGCCGACCCCAAAGAAGTCACCAGCCTCGGCCTGCTGGGGATTGCCGCGTTCGAAACACAGCGTTATCAGGCAGCGGTGGATTACTGGACCCGCCTGCTGGCGGCGTTGCCCGCGCAGGACGCTTCGCGCTCGGCGCTGGAAGGCGGCATAGCCCGCGCCAGAGAAAACCTTGCCGGGCAGGGCGCGCCGGTCAAGGCCAGGGCGCTCAAGGTGCGTGTCGCGCTGGCTGCCTCGCTCAAGGGTAACGTTCAACCGGGTGACAGCGTGTTCATCTTCGCCCGTGCAATCAACGGCCCGGCCGCGCCACTGGCGGTCAAACGCATCACGGTGGCGGACCTGCCTGCCGAGGTCGAACTGAGTGATGCCGATGCAATGATGCCGCAACTGAACCTGTCGAACTTTGCGCAAGTCCAACTGGTTGCGCGAGTGTCTCGCGCAGGGCAGCCAACCACCGGTGAGTGGGTCGGCCGCAGTCAGCCGCTGGCCAGTGATACTCAGGCGCAGCAGGCGTTGACCATCGACAGTCCGGATAACTAGAGAAATCGCTTATGTACCGTACCGCACGCATCACCTTGTTGGGTCTGGTCGTTGGCCTGAGTGCCTGTGCTGTCCAGCATCCGGCACCGCCTCACAGCCAGGATCCGATCCTTAATCTGCCGGGCGGCCAGCAACCCGGCGCACCGCGCCCGAACACGGCGCCTGCCGAACCTGCCAAAGCGCCAGCAGCAGCGCCGAAGACCTCGGCCAGTTTCGCCCCGCCACCGGGCGGTGGCAGCCATTGGGACCCGCGTCTGGGCGTGTACGTGATGGACGATCAGCCCAACACCTTCTATCGCCAGCGTACTTACTATCAGTGGAACAACGGCTGGAGCTGGGCAACCAACCCCAACGGTCCGTGGCAGGCGACCGACGCCAGCGGCGTACCGGCCGGGCTGGGCAAGCAGTTCAGTAACTGATTCAAGCCTGCAAATGAAAACGGCGACCTGATGGGTCGCCGTTTTGCGTTTCGGGGGGGTTATTTGCCCGGATAGATCTGGTCGAACACACCACCGTCAATGAAGTGGGTCTTCTGCACCGTGCGCCAGTCACCGAAGGTTTTCTCGACCGACAGGAAGTCCACTTTCGGGAAGCGGTCGGTGTATTTGGCCAAGACCTGCGGGTCGCGTGGGCGCAGGTAGTTTTTCGCCGCTATTTCCTGACCTTCCGGTGACCACAGGTATTTCAGGTAGTCTTCAGCCAGGGCGCGGGATTGTTTCTTGTCCACGACCTTGTCGACCACACTCACCGGCGGCTCGGCTTCTGCCGACACGGACGGGTAGACCACTTCAAACTGGTCGCGACCGAATTCACGAGCGATCATTTCCGCTTCGTTTTCGAAGGTCACCAGCACGTCGCCGATCTGGTTGGTCATGAACGTCGTGGTCGCGCCTCGACCACCTGTGTCGAGCACGGGCACATGGCGGAACAGTTCGCCGACGAATTTCTTCGCGGCCGCTTCATCGCCACCTTTTTTAAGGGTGTAGCCCCAGGCCGACAGGTACGTGTAGCGGCCGTTACCCGAGGTTTTCGGGTTAGGCACGATGACTTCCACGCCATCCTTGATCAGGTCCGGCCAGTCTTTGAGGGCTTTCGGGTTGCCCTTGCGCACGATAAACACAGTGGCCGAGGTGAACGGCGCACTGTTATTCGGCAGGCGGCTGACCCAGTCTTTCGGCACCAGCTCGCCATTGTCGGCCAGCGCGTTGATATCGGTGGCCATGTTCATGGTAATCACGTCAGCCGGCAGCCCGTCGATGACCGAGCGCGCCTGCTTGCTCGAACCGCCAAAGGACATCTGCACAGTCACGTCTTCATTTTTCTCGGCTTTCCAGTGCTTCTGGAAGGCGCTGTTGTAGTCCTTGTAGAAATCACGCATCACGTCGTAGGAGACGTTGAGCAGCGTCGGGGCTGCCTGGGCAGCGCTGGCAAAGGCCAGGCCAGCGGCCAGTAGCGAGGCGGCGAAGAGTTTATTCACTGCAGGGTCCTTGAGATGAAGAGTCGTGTGATGAAGCCTGATGGCGTAATGCCGCGACACTATCAGTATCGCGCCTGCTGTTTAAAGACTGAAAAGGTCTTTGCTTATGCCTTGTGCTCTACTTTTGCAAACAATTGATTACCGCAGCGCGAACAGAACGCCGCGCCGTGCTCGTGGAAATTCTTCGAGCACACCGGGCAATCGTGTTTCAGCTGTTCGCCGCGCATGGCATTGGCCAGTTCGGCGGTGAATATACCGGTGGGCACGGCGATGATCGAGTAGCCGATGATCATCACCAGCGACGAGAGCATCTGCCCGACCGGCGTCTTCGGCACGATATCGCCAAAGCCCACAGTGGTCAGGGTCACGATAGCCCAGTAAATGCCTTTGGGGATGCTGGTGAAGCCGTGCTCCGGGCCTTCGATCACGTACATCAGCGTGCCGAACACCGTGACCAGAGTGGAAACGGTGACCAGAAACACGATGATCTTCTGCTTGCTGCCACGCAGCGCAGCCAGCAAATAGTTGGCTTGGCGCAGGTAAGTGCCGAGCTTGAGCACGCGGAAAATCCGCAGCATACGGATGATCCGCACAATCAGCAGGTACTGCGCGTCGCTGTAATAGATCGACAGAACCCCCGGCACGATGGCCAGCAGGTCGACCAGCCCGTAGAAACTGAACGCGTACTTCAGCGGTCGGGGCGAGCAGTACAGGCGCAGGATGTATTCGATCGCGAACAGCAGGGTAAAGCCCCATTCGATCCAGGCGAACAGCATGGCGTAATCGCGGTGAATGCTCTCGATGCTGTCAATGACCGTTACCAGCAGGCTGAGCAGAATCGCCACCAGCACAATCTTGTCGAAGGTTCTGCCGGCAGGCGTATTCGCCTCGAAAATAACGATATGCAACCGCTCGCGGCGGCTGAGAGAGGTGTCCATGGTGCTTCCCGATTCGAATATCGGCAGAGCCTAGGAGCATGGGCGGGTGAGTGCAAGTGCGTTGGCACCCCATTCAAAGATCGGACGCAGAGCTTCCAGAACAGCGTTCCTGCGCTGGAGGGTCAGGAACGATAACCTCAACTATCCTCATTGACGAAAGCGCAAGGTTGCCGAGGGCAACTCGCCGTAGTACTTGCGATATTCCTGCGAGAACCGCCCCAGGTGAGCAAACCCCCATTTCATTGCGATGTCGGTCACCGAATCGGTACCGGGGTTGCGCAATTCCAGGTGCACGCGCTCCATGCGTACGTTGCGCAGGAACGCCATCGGACTGATGTTGCGAAACTCCCGGAACCCGGAAAATAGCGTACGCACGCTGACTCCCGCATGCTCGGCCAGTTGTTCGATGGACAGCGGCTCATGAGCGTGGGCGAGGATGAACTCTTCGGTGCGTTTGACAAAGTACGGCGAAACCCGGCGGGCCGGTTCCGGCGCGCTCAACGGGTTTTGCAGGGTGTTTGGCTGCCCGTAGATAAGGGCATTGATCAGCGTCGCTTCAAACTGCTTGAGCACCAGCGGGTTATGGATGGGGTGCCCGTCGAAGGCCAGTGCATCGGCCAGTGCACCGAGCAACTGCAGAAAGTAGCTCGCGTTAGGATGGGTCAGCAGCAGTTCGGGTTTGAAGCGCAGCGGGGTTTTCAAACCATGGCCCAGATGCTGGGCGCAATGTTTTTCGACCTCTTGCCGATCCAGACGCAAGGCCAGTTGTGGAGCATCGGCGGCCCAGCGCATCGAAACCGGTGTGTCGGGCGAGATGATTGAGGCGCATTGTGCCGAGGACGTAAAACGCACGCCGTCACAGTGGATCTCGGCACTGCCGCGCGTTGGAATCTGAATCAGAAAGAAATTTTCCAGTCGGCCCGGATCGATGCTCACCGGCACCCCGTACTCCAGCCGGCTCAACGACAGCTTGCCCAGATGCACATGGTGCATGGAAGCACTGACTTCCTGCGTGGATGTCGCCACCTTCAGATCATGAGGTTTGAATACCTTGCCCACCTGTTCACGAATGCGTTCCCGGTCATGCAGCAAAAAGAGACGGTTCTGCGCTGTAAACAGCGGCGTGTTTTCAAAAAGGGCCCCACCCAATTCCGAATTCATGGCAACTCTCACTCGTGCACGGTTTCAAGGCAGCTTGAGTCTTTATGTCACCCGCCATTTTCACACTGCGGATAACGCTCGCAGTTTCTGGATACTGCGGCCGCTCTGCTGTTTCTTTTTGGCCACTTTTTTGTGGTCCTGACGAGTACTTAGCAAACGCCACGCCAGTTCTACGCATGCGGATTTATTGCGTATCGAAAGAAAAAAAGCGTTGTGCAACTTTCCGCGCCGTCCGGACAGGGCCCGCAGCCAGCGGATAGTGGATCCCGTCCAAGGCTCGCAAGATTGGCTCCAACCTCACACGATGTTGGAGACTCGCAAATGAACGGTCGCTATGTCAGCGTCAATGCGCACGATGGAAGACAGTTCCAGGCCTACCTGGCCACTGCAATCGGTGGAAGCGGCCCCGGAGTGGTGCTGTGCCAGGAAATATTCGGGGTCAATCAGGCAATGCGCGACGTTGCCGACTTCCTCGCCGATGAAGGCTACAGCGTACTGGTGCCCGATCTGTACTGGCGGCAGAAGCCTGGCGTCGAGCTGGGTTACAGCGAAGAGGATTTTCAGCAGGCGTTCGGTTTTTATCAGGCGTTTGACGAGCGTGCCGGTGTCGATGACATTCGCGCCAGCCTGCATGCCCTGCGCCAACTGCCGGAATGCACCGGCAATGCTCAAGGAGTGGTGGGTTATTGCCTGGGCGGCAAGCTGGCTTATCTGGCCGCCTGCCGCCTGTCCGAGGTGGCGTGTGCGGTTGGCTATTACGGGGTTGGCATAGAGAAGGCGCTGGCCGAGCTGGAGGGGCTGCAAGGTCGCCGTCTGGTCTTGCACGCTGCCGAGCTGGATCAATTCTGCCCCACAGAGGCCCGTGCCGAGATATTTGCCGCCGCACAGAACACGCCGGGCGTGGAAACCTACCTGTACCCCGGCGTCGATCATGCGTTCGCCCGTCCCAACGGCCACCATTTCAACAAGCCCGCCGCGCTGATGGCACATGAGCGCACCGTGGCGGCACTGCGCCGCACGCTTGGCCCCGAATACGACCTGTCAGCGCTCTGGGAAGAGCACATTCGCCACGAGTTCGAGACCCGTGACGTGCCCGCGACCATGGCCACCATGGTTGCCGAACCGTACGTCAATCACATTCCGACCATGACCGGCGGTGTCGGCCATGCGCAATTGAGCCGCTTCTATCAGCACCATTTTGTGCACGGCAACCCGCAGGACATGGCGCTGACGCCTATTTCCCGAACGGTGGGCGCTACCCAGATCGTCGACGAATTCATCATGACCTTTACCCACGACAGCGAGATCGACTGGATGCTGCCGGGCGTCGCGCCCACGGGGCGCAAGGTGCAGATACCGATGCTTGGCGTGGTGAAGTTTCGAGGCCCCAGGCTCTGTCACGAGCATATCTATTGGGACCAGGCCAGCGTGCTGGTGCAAGTCGGTCTTCTTGACCCGTCCGGGCTGCCCGTCGCCGGGGTCGAAACCGCCCGCAAGCTGCTTGATGAGAGCCTGCCTTCCAACAGCCTGATGCCCAACTGGGCGAACAGTGCCGACCAAAGCGCCTGAGGATTAACCATGTCTACATTTCTGAACTCCGATGCCTTGCACGGCAAGGTCGCGTTGATCAGCGGCGGCGCAACACTGATCGGCATGGCCGTGGCCCGTGGACTGATCGATGCTGGCGCGCGAGTGGCGCTGTTCGACATTGACGCCGAAGCGGGCCAGCGGGCTGCCGAACAGCTGGGCAAGCAGGCGCGATTTTTCCCCGTTGATATCACCAGGGATGAAGAGATCAGCGAAGCCCTTACCGGGGTGCGCCAGGTGTTGGGCCCGGTAAACCTGCTGATCAACCTGGCCTGTACCTATCAGGATGACGGCTTTGCTTCCAGCCGCGAAGACTGGCTGCAAGCGTTGAACGTCAATCTGGTTTCGGCCATCGCTCTGGCTCAGGCCGTACACGACGATCTCAAGGCCAGTGGCGGTGCCATTGTCAATTTCTCTTCCATTTCTGCGGGCTGCGCGCAGACCGGTCGCTGGCTGTACCCGGTTTCCAAGGCTGCGATCAGGCAACTGACGCGGAGCATGGCCATGGACCTTGCCCCCGACGGCATTCGTGTCAATTCGGTATCACCGGGTTGGACCTGGTCGCGGGTGATCGCCGAGGTCAGTGGTGGCGATCGCGCCAAAGCCGATCAGGTGGCGGCTTCGTATCACCTGCTGGGCAGGCTCGGCGAGCCCGCTGAAGTGGCCAGCGTCGTGACTTTCCTGTGCTCGCCAGCAGCCAGCTTTGTCACCGGTGCCGACTATGCCGTGGACGGCGGCTATTCGGCGATGGGGCCCGAGCAGAACCTGCCTGCCATCCCGCGCCTGGCGCAGTGATGGCTTCGGTAGACACGCAGCCTTTTCATAACGCTTGACCCCGGTGCGACACGCCTACCCACTCACAACAACAGGAATGCCATCATGCGTCGTATTGCAATCGTCGGAGCCGGCCAGGCCGGTCTGCAACTCGCTCTCGGGCTACTTGCCGAGGGCTATCACGTCACCCTGACCACCAACCGCACGGGCGAGCAGATTCGCAACGGCAAGGTCATGTCCAGCCAGTGCATGTTCAACACCTCGCTGCAGACCGAACGTGATCTGGGGCTCAACTTCTGGGAGCAGCAATGCCCGGCAGTCGAGGGTATCGGCCTGACCGTGCCGCACCCGGAGTTGCCCGGCGAGCAACTGTTCAGTTGGGCCGCGCGGCTGGATCGCTACGCTCAGTCAGTGGATCAGCGGGTGAAAATGCCGGTATGGATGGACGAGTTTGTCAAACGTGGCGGCGAGCTGGTCATTGCCGATGTGGGCATCGACGAGCTGGAAACCTTGTCGCTGAACCATGATCTGGTGCTGCTGGCCGCTGGCAAGGGCGAAGTGGTCAACCAGTTCGCCAAAGACCCGCAACGCACGCAGTTCAGTCAGCCGCAGCGGGCGCTGGCGCTGACCTACGTAAAGGGCATGACGCCGGTTTCGCCGTTTTCCAGGGTGGCGTTCAATCTGATCCCCGGAGTCGGCGAATACTTTGTGTTTCCGGCGCTGACCACCAGCGGCCCTTGCGAAATCATGGTGTTCGAAGGTATCCCCGGCGGCCCTCTGGACTGCTGGCAGGACATCAAGACACCTGAAGCCCACTTGCAGAAAAGCCTGGAAATCGTCCGTCAGTACCTGCCCTGGGAAGCCGAGCGTTGCCACAACCTGACCCTCACCGACGATCAGGGTTTCCTCTCCGGGCGCTTCACGCCGATGGTCCGCCGCCCGGTACTGACCCTGCCGTCCGGACGTCAGGTGCTGGGTATGGCTGACGCGCTGGTGGTCAATGATCCAATCACCGGACAAGGCTCCAACAATGCCGCCAAGTGCAGCAAGGTCTACCTGCAATCGGTGCTCGATCGTGGCGATCAAGCGTTCGATCAGGCGTGGATGGAGCAGACCTTCGAGCAGTACTGGAGCTACGCCCGGCATGTGGTGGAGTGGACCAACAGCATGCTCACGCCTCCGCCCCGGCATTTGCTCGAACTGCTCGGCGCGGCCAGCCAGTCCCTGCCGCTGGCTTCTGCCATCACTAACGCGTTCGACGACCCACGCCAGTTTGCTCCGTGGTGGTTCGACGCCGAGCAATGCCAGGCCTTTATCCAGAAGAACAACAAACAAGCGGCATAAGACTGCTGCCAGAGGGAGCCCCCATGAGCACTGACATCGAAACCACCCAGCCACTGTGCGACGCGAAAGACTCTGACCCCCGCGACTTGCGCGGTCTGTTGGGCCAGTTCGCCACTGGCGTCACGGTCATAACGACCTGCACTGCCGACGGACGCAAGGTGGGCATGACCGCCAACTCGTTTTCATCGGTTTCGCTGGAGCCCGCGCTGGTGCTCTGGAGCCTGGCACGCAGCGCACCGAGCCTGAACGATTTCTGCGAGGCCAGCCACTTTGCGATCAACGTGCTCGGTGCCGAGCAGCATGGCTTGTCGCGGCACTTTTCCCGACCCTCCAGCGACAAGTTCGCCGGCGTGGCGCACGCGGCCGGTACAGCTGGCGTACCGCTGCTTGATGACGTGGTCGCTACGCTGGTGTGCCGCAACGTGCGCCAGTACGAGGGCGGTGACCACCTGATCTTCATCGGCGAAATCGAGCATTACCGATACAGCGGCGCAGAACCGCTGGTCTTTCACGCAGGCCAGTACCGGATTGCCGCCGCGCACCCCGGACTGGCCCAGTAAGCCTGCCGCACGACATGCAGAAAAACGGGGAGATAAACGCATGAAAACGCAACTGATGTGTGTTTGCGGGGCGGGTTTGTTGATTGCACAAGGGGCAGGTGCCTACGATTTGCCTGTGGTCAATCTGGGCCTGACCAGCTTTCTGGACGGCGGTTTGCCCGCAGGTCCCGGATGGTACTTGCAAGAGTATTTCCAGAATTACAGCGCTGATCGCCTGCGCGACAAGGACGGCAAGGCTTTGGGTTTGCCGAAGCAGGATCTGGATTATCAGGTCGCGGTGACCCAGCTCAGCTACCTGTCGAACGTGCGTCTGGGCAACGCCAGCCTGGGGCTGAACGCAGTATTGCCGGTGGTGACGCGCATGAAGGTCGACGACGGGCTGAACAACGCCGCGTTGCGCGGCCAGACCGGTATGGGCGATCTGTTGATCGGGCCGTTCATTCAGTTCGACCCGGTGATGGGGCCGGACGGGCCGCGCTTCGTGCAGCGCATTGAGTTGCAGGTCAACCTGCCCACCGGCGAGTACGACGACAAACACGCAATCAACCCTGGCAACAACGCCTGGTCGTTCAATCCGTATTGGGCTGCGACCTACTGGTTCACGCCGAAGTGGACGGCGTCGGTTCGCGCGCACTACTTGTACAACGGCAAGAATGACGACCCGGCACAGTCGTTCGGCAATGTCAGCGACATTCAGGCAGGGCAGGCGCTGCACGCCAACTTCGCGACTGAGTATGCGGTCACCGATCAGCTTCGGCTGGGGATCAACGGTTACTGGCTCAAGCAGATCACCGACACCCAGGTCGACGGTCACGACGTTTCCGGGCGCAGGGAAAAGGTCTGGGCAATCGGCCCAGGTGCCATGTACAGCTTCTCGCAAAACGACCATGTGTTCGTCAACGCGTACTTCGAACAGGATGTCGAAAATCGCCCTGACGGCAGTCGCGTGCAGATGCGCTACGTTCACCATTTTTAAATCACCGCAGGCGCTGCTCCACAGCTGACTCGGGTTTTGCCTGTCGTTGCGACAGGCTTTTTTTCTGCGTGCGAGTTTTCGATATGACCATTCCTTCTAATAGCTCTGCGCCCAACAGGCCTGCACTGATTTGCCGGACCAACCTCCAAGGTCAGATCAAACACTGCTCCGAGGGATTTGCCCGCGAGCATGGTTACGCTCGCGATGAGCTGCTGGAGGCCTCGGTGACGCTGCTTCGTCACGAGTTGATGCCCACCGCTGTCTTTGCAAGCCTGTGGTCGACGCTGGGTCAGGGCACGCCGTGGATGGGCATCGTCTGCAACCGTCACAGGGACGGCAGCCAGCGTTGGCACAATGTGTACATCAAACCGGTGTATGGCAGCGAAGGCGTGCAGGGTTACGGTGCAATCTATCTGCCGTTGAGCAGTGAGCAACAACACCGTGCTCAGGTGTTTTTTGCCCGCTGGCAGCGTCGCGGCTCGCCGGTCTCGCCGGTCTCGCCGGTTGCGGCGATGACTCGCTGGTTGTCGTGGAGCTGGCCGACTTTGCTGGTCGGTTCCGGCATCGCTCTGGCCTGCGCGGCGCTGGAGTCGGCCTGGCTGCAAGGTGCCAGCGCATTGCTGGGTGTCCTTGTGCTAACCGGCTGGCAGAGCTGGCGTCAAAACCGGCAAGTGCGAGCGGTACTGGCGTCACACCCCAAAGCGTTTTCCGCCCCTGCGCTGGCCGGGTTGTACGCTGACATGAGCGCTACGCCAGCGTTGGTCAACATGGCCTTGATCGCCGGAGAGGCACGTCTGCAAACCGCCCTCAGCCGGATTGGCATGAGTGGCCGACTGATTGACGAGCACATGGGCGCGCTGCATGAACTGATCGGCCACGAGGCCCGGCGACTCGAAGAGCAGCGCAGTGAATCCGATCAGTCGGTGGTGGCGTTGAGCGAGATGACTGCGACCATCCAGGAAGTCTCTCGCAACCTGCAACACAGTGCCGAAGCCACCGGCCAGGCGGTGGAACAATCCAGTCAAGGGCAAGCTTTGGCTGAACAGAGCTTGTCGGCCATGCAGCGGTTGAATGCCTCGGTCGCCGAAATTTCCGCTGCGGCCAGCGAGCTTTCGACCGCAACCGAATCCATCGGCAGCATCACTGACATCATCAGCAACATTGCCGGACAGACCAACCTGCTGGCGCTCAATGCCGCCATCGAAGCCGCGCGTGCCGGTGATGCCGGGCGAGGCTTCAGCGTGGTGGCCGATGAGGTTCGGCAACTGGCGACCCGCACCCAGGAAGCCACGCTGAATATTCAGCCGCTGCTGCAGCGTTTTCGCCAGACCACCGAACAGACCGTGCAGCTTACCCATGAGGGGCAGACGCTCTCCCGGCAAGGCATGGCAGCGGTCACGTCGGTGCGTGAAAGTTTCTCTCAGGTCAACGAAGCGCTGGACCGGATTTCCTCCATGAGCGTGCAGATCGCCAGCGCCATGGAGCAGCAGGGGCAGGTCGCTGAAGACCTGAACCAGCAAGCCATGCGGATCGCCGACGCCTCGCGACAAAGCGCGGCCAAGGCACTGGATGGCCGACGCATCAGTGAGGAAATCGGCCATCAGGTGGAGGGTTTGAGGAGCCTCGCCGAGCGCTTTGATCGTTAGCGGTTACGGCTACTGTCTCGCCAGGCTGAAGATTTGTGACGCAGAGCGTCATGAACTGCATGCCAACGCGGAGCATGGGCACGATAGTTATAAATCTCGTGGGAGCCTGCGGCCAATCAAAGCAGATTTGTGGATGACAAAGAGCGTTGCACAGGGGCGATCAGTGTCGGCTGCCGCGTTCCAGCGTCTGCGAGGGCAGCTCGCCGAACAGGCGCTGGTAGTCCTGTGCAAAGCGCCCGAGATGATTGAAACCCCACTGCGAGGCGATGGCCGCGATGTTGTAGCCACTGTGCCCCTGCAACAGGCTGCGCCGCGCAGACTGGAGTCGAAAACGCTTGAGGTAGACCACAGGCGAAACGCCGAAGTGCGTCTTGAAACTGTCGTGCAGTTTCTGCGGCCCTATACCGGCCGCGCGTTCGATATCGATCAGGTGGATATCATCGCCGCAATGCTCTTCGATGAACTGTTGCGCCCGTTTCAGAAACGCCGGACAGCGGCTCTGGACCTTTTCGTTCAGGGCCGCCGAATAGTTGTTCGGCTGCGAGAGAATCAAGCCTTTGATCAGGCTGCGCTCCAGGTCCCGTGCCATCGGCAGGTGCTCGAAATAGTCGCTGTCGCCGTCCATTTCATCGACCAGATACCGCACCATGCGCCACCACGAAGCCGTGGCACCCAGTTCGGCATTGATACACGGCTCGAACACCAGCGGCGCTTGGGCCGGACGCTCCAGCAACTCGTCCAGCACGCGCTGCATTGAGCAGCAGTCAATCGCCACCTGCAACTTGCGGCAGTTGCCGGTGATGCTCAGTCGCTGCGAGTCGAACGGCGAAATAATCAGCCCGGTCCCGGCATTGGAACGCAACAGCCCCTTGCCGCAGTCAAGCTCCTGCTCGCCGTCCAGCGGCAGGCTGATGCTGTAGCTCTTCAACGAACTGCCGGGCTCGACGCCGATCACCACATCGGTGCCGTACTGTATACGCCCCAGCACCGTAGACATTGCGCTGAGCACGTTCGCCGAATGTTCGAATTCCAGGCAATGCGGAGCGCTGGCCTGAAGGCTGTGCGGGCCGCAGATGGTCGACATCCAGGCCCGCGCGCCGTCCAGATCATGGTGCGCGGCATGAAGGCCGTGGGCGCGCGAGTCGTTGGGCAAAACAGCTTCACTCTTCATATCGATGCCCTGCCGGTAGGTCTGCCGGTAAGTCCGGTCTGGTTCTGATCAGGTTCTGCTCACGTTACTGCAGCGCGTATGCCGCCTCTATCCACTTACTGCAAATAACCGCAAAACGGATAGGTTCTGCCGGGAAAACGGATAGAAGGGCAGTGCTGCGGGGCGTTCAATCAGTTCAAGGCTGATGACTCTAAAAAGGAGCCCCCTGATGAGCAGCGCAAAAACCGTAAGCCAATGGCAGCACTTCGTTGAAGGTTGTCTGGATTTTCGTCCCGTCGAAGGTGTGTACCGCATTGCCCGGGAGATGTTCACCGAGCCCGAGCTGTTCGATCTGGAGATGGAACTGATCTTCGAAAAGAACTGGATCTACGCCTGTCATGAAAGCGAAATTGCCAATAATCACGACTTCATGACAATGCGCGCCGGTCGCCAGCCGATGATCATCACCCGTGATGGCAGCGGCCAGCTCAATGCATTGATCAACGCCTGTCAGCATCGCGGCACCACCCTGACCCGGGTCGGCAAGGGTAACCAGTCGACGTTTACCTGCCCGTTCCATGCCTGGTGTTACAAAAGCGATGGCCGCTTGGTCAAGGTCAAGGCACCCGGCGAGTACCCGGAAGGCTTCGACAAGGCCACGCGTGGTCTGCGCAAGGCGCGCATCGAGAGCTACAAGGGGTTTGTTTTCATCAGCCTTGATGTGCATGGCAGCGACAGCCTTGCCGACTACCTGGGCGATGCCAAGGTATTTTTCGACATGATGGTCGCGCAGTCGGCTACCGGTGAACTGGAAGTGCTGCCGGGCAAGTCGGCCTACACCTACGACGGCAACTGGAAACTGCAGAACGAAAACGGTCTGGACGGTTATCACGTCAGTACCGTGCATTATAACTACGTCGCCACGGTGCAGCACCGCCAGCAGGTCAACGCCGAAAAGGGCGCAGCGGCGGGCAGTACGCTGGACTACAGCAAGCTGGGGGCCGGTGATGCAGACACCGACGACGGCTGGTTCTCGTTTCACAACGGTCACAGCCTGCTGTTCAGCGACATGCCCAACCCGAGCGTGCGCCCCGGTTACGCGACCATCATGCCGCGCCTGGTGGAGGAATACGGGCAGAGCAAGGCTGAATGGATGATGCACCGGCTGCGCAACCTGAACATCTACCCGAGCATGTTCTTCCTCGACCAGATCAGCTCGCAACTGCGCATTATCCGCCCGCTGGCCTGGAACAAGACCGAAATCAACAGTTTCTGCCTGGGCGTCAAGGGCGAGTCCGACGCCGACCGCGAAAACCGCATTCGCCAGTTCGAAGACTTTTTCAATGTTTCCGGGCTGGGCACGCCGGATGACCTGGTGGAGTTTCGCGAGGCCCAGCGTGGCTTTCAGGCGCGCCTGGAACGCTGGAGCGACATCTCGCGCGGGTACGAAAAATGGGTCGAGGGGGCAACACCCAACAGCGAGGCCATCGGCATCTCGCCGGTACTCACCGGCACCGAGTTCACCCACGAAGGGCTGTACGTCAATCAGCACGGTAACTGGCAGCGCTTCCTGCTTGAAAGGTTGGCACGCAAAGCCGCTGAAGAACACTCCCTGAAACTGCGTGAGGTCTGAACATGAGCGCCCAATTGCAGTACCGCATCGAGCAGTTCCTGTACCACATGGCCGAAGTCTGCGATGCCCAGGATTGGGATCGCTACCTGGACCTGTTCAGTGAAGACAGCGAGTTCCACCTGCCGCAATGGGATTCGGAGCATGTCTACACCACCGATCCCAGAAAAGGCATGTCGCTGATCTATTACCCCAACCGTGGCGGCCTGGAAGATCGTGTCTACCGCCTGCGTACCGGCAAAGCGGCGTCAACCATCCCGATGCCGCGCACGCTGCACCTGATCAGCAATGTGGGCATCGTACCTGCGGGTGAGGGTGCAAATGGGCAGGCGGGCGAACTGGACGTGCAGGTCAACTGGCACACCCTGTATTACCGCCTGCAAGTTGCGGAGCAGTTCTTCGGACGCGCCAGCTATCGCCTGCGTCCTGATGGCGACAGCTGGAAAATCGCCCGCAAACACGTGGTGCTGCTCAACGACACCATCAACTCGGTGCTCGATTTCTATCACCTCTGAGGTAGCGGGGCGGACATGACTTATAAGGTCGCTTTCAGTTTTGCTGACGGCAAGACGCTGTTCTGCAACGTGCAGAACAATGAACTGTTGCTGGATGCTGCGTTACGCAGCGGGATCACGTTGCCGATGGATTGCCGCGAAGGCGTGTGCGCCACCTGTCAGGGGCGTTGCGAGTCGGGGCAGTACACCCAGGATTACGTGGACGATGAGGCGCTTTCGGCCAGCGACCTGGCGCAGCGCAAGGTGCTGAGCTGCCAGACCCGGGTGAAGTCCGATGCGGCGTTCTACTTCGATTTCGCCTCCAGCCTGTGTGACAACACCGGCCCGAGCGCCCTTCAAGGCAAGGTCAGCCAGGTCGAACTGGTTTCGCAGGGCACCGCCATTGTTCAGGTGACGCTGGATGAGCAGGCCAGTGGGCTGGATTATCTGCCCGGCCAGTACGCCCGGTTACAAATTCCCGGCACTGATCTGCGTCGCTCTTATTCGTTTGCCAATGCTCCCGGCAGTAACACGCTGGAGTTCCTGATTCGCCTGTTACCTGACGGGGCGATGAGCAACTACGTGCGTGACCGCTGCCAGGTGGGCGACGTGATTCAGTTCGAAGCACCACTGGGCACGTTCTACTTACGCCATGTCGATCGGCCGCTGACGCTTGTCGCCGGAGGTACGGGGCTGTCCGCCTTCCTCGGCATGCTTGATCAGATCGCCGCCAAAGGAGGCTGCGGGCAGCCCGTGCACCTTTATTACGGCGTGCGTACGGCGCAGGACCTTTGCCAGCTTGCGCGAATTGAAGCCTACAGTCAGCAGATTCCCGGGTTCAGGTTTGTCCCGGTGGTCAGCGAAGAGCAGGCCGGCTGGAGCGGAAGGCGCGGCTACATCGTCGATCACCTGGACGCCGCTGCATTGGCCGAAGTACCCACAGACATTTACGTGTGCGGGCCGCCACCGATGGTCGAGTCCATCAAGGACTGGCTGCACGGGCATTCGCTGGACGCCTCGCGTTTGTACTTCGAGAAATTCGCCGACAGCAGCGTTTGACCGGCCGCCTGACGCCAGTCGTTGCTCCAGAACAATTACCCAGCAGACGGAACCCCCATGAGTGCCATCACGATCGAACGTTTCGAGACCCTGATCGTCGACCTGCCGACGATTCGTCCGCACAAACTGGCCATGCATACCCTGCACGGTCAGACACTGGTCATCCTGCGCATTCGGTGCAGTGACGGCATTATCGGTATCGGCGAGGCCACCACCATCGGCGGTCTGGCGTATGCCGGAGAGAGCCCGGAAAGCATCAAGGTGAACCTCGACAAATGGTTCGCTCCGCTTCTTGTCGGGCAAGACGCCACCAACCTCAACGCGTTGATGCAGCGCGTAGATCGTGCCATTCGCGGCAATACGTTCGCGCGTTCGGCGGTTGAAACGGCGCTGCTTGATGCCCAGGGCAAGCGCCTTGGGTTGCCGGTTGCCGAATTGCTTGGCGGACGCGTGCGCGACGGTGTGGAAGTGGCCTGGACACTGGCCAGCGGCGATACCGGCAGGGACATCGAAGAAGCCGAGCGCATGCTGGAAATGCGCCGTCACCGGCATTTCAAGCTGAAGATCGGTGCCGGTGAACCCGCCCGTGATATCGCTCATGTTGCGGCGATCAAGCGGGCATTGGGTGATCGAGCCAGCGTGCGTGTCGACATCAATCAGGCGTGGAGCGAGGCGGTGGCCATACGTGGCTGCCAGTTGCTTGCAGAGGCGGGCGTCGAGTTGATCGAGCAGCCGCTTTCGCGCCACGACCGTGCGGCCATGGTTCGTCTGAATGCTCGCAGCCCGATTCCATTGATGGCCGATGAAGCCATTGAATCGGTGCAGGACAGCTTTGCGTTGGCGCAGTCGGGTGCAGCGTCGATTTTCGCTCTGAAAATCGCCAAGGTCGGCGGCCCGCGTGCCGTGTTGCGCACCGCTGCGATTGCCGAAGCCGCCGGTATCGGTTTGTACGGCGGGACCATGCTGGAGGGTAGCGTCGGCACGCTGGCAGCAGCTCACGCCTTCGCCACACTCGACCGGCTGGAGTGGCACACCGAACTGTTCGGGCCACTGCTGCTGACCGAAGACATTCTGGTCGAGCCTCCGGTCTATCGCGATTTTCAACTGATCATCCCCGACACCCCAGGGCTTGGGCTGGAGCTGGATGCTGAGCGTCTTTCGCACTTTGCCCGCAGCTGATCTGCCGGAGCACAAGACTAGCCACGAGGATACCCACAACATGCTTTTCCACGTCCGCATGACCGTCAAACTTCCGACCGATATGCCGGTCGACAAGGCCGCTCGACTCAAGGCTGATGAAAAGGCCCTGGCCCAGCGTCTGCAGGAAGAGGGCACCTGGCGCCATCTGTGGCGCATCGCCGGGCTGTACGCCAACGTCAGTATTTTCGACGTGGCGGACGCCCAGGCGCTGCACGACACATTGCTGCAACTGCCGCTTTATCCCTACATGGAAATCGAGGTTACGGCCCTGTGCAGGCACCCGTCTTCCATCCATCAAGACGACCGCTGAGTTCGTACCTTTTCAGCCCGACACCGACAAAACAACAATGAACACCGATGAGGAAAAGACCATGAGCGTACGCATTTCCCAGACCGACGATGTGCAACAGTTCTTCAATGAGGCTTGCGGCCTTGACCAGCCAGGTGGCAGCCCGCGAATGAAAAGCGTTGTGCACCGGGTGCTGACCGACACGATAAAAATCATCGAAGACCTGCGTATTACGCCGGAAGAGTTCTGGAAAGCCGTCAATTACCTCAACGTGCTTGGCAGCCGTCAGGAAGCCGGTTTGCTGGTCGCAGGGCTGGGGCTCGAGCATTACCTTGATTTGCTGATGGACGCTGAAGACGAACAGGCCGGGCAGACTGGCGGCACCCCGCGGACCATTGAAGGGCCGCTGTATGTCGCGGGGGCTCCGCTGTCCGATCACTATGCCCGCCTGGACGATGGTCAGGACCCTGCAACCGTACTGTTCATGACCGGCCAGGTTCGCGGCACCGATGGAGCGCCGCTGGCCAATGCCATCGTCGATGTGTGGCACGCCAATACCGGGGGCACCTACTCGTATTTCGACCCGTCGCAATCGGCTTTCAACCTGCGTCGCCGGATCCGCACCGATGCACAAGGGCGCTACCGCTTCCAGAGCATCGTGCCATCAGGCTACGGCTGCCCGCCGGATGGGCCGACTCAGCAATTGCTCGACCAGTTGGGTCGTCATGGTCAACGTCCGGCACACATTCATTTCTTCATTTCAGCGCCTGGCCATCGTCACCTCACCACGCAGATCAATCTGGCGGGCGACAAGTACCTGCACGATGATTTTGCCTACGCCACGCGCGATGAACTGATCGCCGAAATTCGCTTCACCGAAGACGCCAATGGCCGCCACGCAGACATAGACTTCGACTTTGTGCTCCAGCCTGCAACGACTGTCGAGGACGAACGCCGCCAGGAACGCCTACGGGCACTGGAAGTCTGAGTCGAGCGCAGCCGCCACTCAAGATCGGACGCGGAGTGTCCAGAACGGCATTCCTACGCGGAGCGTGAGGAACGATACCCTGACTATCGTGCGTCGCTCCGCGTCGTCATGCCGTTCGGGAGCGTGAGGAACGATCATCGCAACTATCGTGCGTCGCTCTGCGTCGCATGCCGTTCTGGACGCTCCGCGTCCTCTTGTGGCGCAGAGCGTCCAGTGCTGGAATCATCAGGGCTAGGTATAACAAGCCAGGTGGTGAGTGTCGTCAATGACTGACGCGGGAGGATGCATGCAGTATTCGGGCGAGGGCTTTTCTATAAGGGTATTGGCGTTTGATGATTGCGAGTTGATCAACCGGTACGAAAAGGCCAATCGCAAGCATCTGCAGCCTTGGGAACCGTTCAGGGACGATGACTATTTCATTCTCGAAAACGCCAGATCCAGGGTTCAGCAGCAGTGGGAAAGCATGCAGTCTGGCAGTGCAATTTTCTTCCTCGTCACCGAGCCAGACGGCGGCGAATTGCTGGGGCGGTGCAGTTACACGAATATCGTGAGGGGCGTTTTTCAGGCCTGCAACCTCGGCTTCTCGCTGGCAGAGACTGCTCAGGGGCGTGGCTTGATGCAAAGGGCGCTTGAGGTGAGCAATCGCTATTGTTTCGAACAGATGGGGCTGCATCGAATCATGGCCAGCCACATGCCAGCCAATATACGCAGCGAGCGACTGCTGCAATCACTCGGCTTCGAAAAGGAAGGGTACGCGCGCGCCTACCTGAAAATTGCCGGCGTCTGGGAAGACCATGTCCTGAGGGCACTGATCAATCCGAGCGAGGCCTGATAGCGGAGCGAACGCCCTTCCTACTTCTGCGCCACGTCATCCTTTTCCCAGCCGCCGCCGAGTGCCAGAAACAGGTTGATCTGTCCCATGGCCACCTGGGTGTTGGCTTCGGCCATTTGTGCACGCACGTCGGTGTAAGTGCGTGTGGCTTGCAGGTCAGCGAGGAACGAGGCGCGTCCGGCCTGGTAGAAGCGGTGGGTCTGGTCAGCGGCTTCCTTGGCCGATTGTTCGGCTTCCTTGAGAGCATCGCGACGGTCGAGCAGGGCGGTGTATTGCGCCAGACCGGTCTGGGTCTCACGGATGGCGTTCAGCACTACACCGTCAAAGCGCGCCAGTGCAGCCTGCGCCGAGGCTTCAGCCTGATGGATACGTGCGCGTGAGCCGTTGGACGGGATGGTCCAGTTCAGCAGCGGCCCGAAGCCCCAGCGGTTGGCGGCCGGTTTGCCGAGGTTCTCGATCAGGCCGGTAGTGCCGATGCTCGCGCCGATGCTGATGTCCGGATACAACTCGCCGGTGGCAACACCGATCTGCGCAGTCGACATCGCCAAATGACGTTCAGCCTGACGCACATCCGGGCGGCGTTTGAGCAGTGCTGCGCCGTCGCCTACCGGCATGACCTGCGCAATGTGCGGCAGCGCATTGCAGCTGCTGACCCCGGCGGGCAGTTGCTCGACAGGTTTGGCCAGCAGCATCGACAGGCGGAACATCGCCGCCTGACGCCGCGCTTCGTAACGGGGCATTTCGGCGCGCAATGACTTGAACTGCGTCTGCGAGCGAGTGACCTGGGTTTCATCGCCTCGCCCGGCATCGCGAAGACGCTGGTTGAGGGTTACGCTCTGTTGCTGCAGGTCCAGCGATTCGCGGGCGATGTCGAGCTCTTCGTTGGCCGCGCAAATCTGCGTGTAGGCCCGAACCACATCGGCGACCACGGTGATGCGTGCGGTATCGACCGCCGCCTGATTTGCATCGACATTGGCCTGCGCCGCTTCGATGCCGCGCTGCAAGGTGCCGAACAGATCGAACTGATACGACGTGGTCAGGCCCACATCCCCGACATTGGCGACCGGCACCTTGTCGGTCAGCAAAAACGCTTCGCCCGACTCCTGCACGCGCTGTGCGCCAATTTTCGCGCCGTTGGTAAAACCGCCCGCCGCTTCGGCCTCCGAGGTCTGGTAGCGGGCACGCTGCAGGTTGGCGGCGGCGATGCGCAGGTCGGTATTGGAGGCAATGGCCTGGCGCACCAGTTCATCCAGACGCGCATCCTGATACAGCCGCCACCAGTGCGCAGGCACCGGGGCCGACACCGTGTTGACCGAGCGCCCGGCCAGCTCGCCCTGTAAATCCGGACGATTAATCGCGCCATCCTTGGGCAACTGGTAATCCGGCCCGACTACCTGACAGGCCGACAACACGGCAGTAAAACCGAGTGCGGCCACGCGCAAGGCACGTTTCATCGTGTGCGCTCCTGCGTATCGTCGATGATTGACACCGTTGCAGTACGCCCGGCGATCATGCGGAAGTCGGCAGGTACGTCATCGAAAGCAATGCGCACCGGAATGCGCTGTGCCAGACGCACCCAGCTGAAGGCCGGGTTGACGTTGGGCAGCAGGTTCGAGCCGCTGCTGCGGTCGCGGTCTTCGATACCTGCAACGATGCTCACCACATGGCCGGTCAGCCGTGCGTTGTCACCGATGACGCGAATGTCGACGCCCTGGCCGACATGAATGCCGTCCAGTTTGGTTTCTTCAAAATAGCCGTCGATGTGGAACGATGCGGCATCGACCACCGACAACACCGGACGCCCGGCGGTGACAAATTCATGGTCTCGGGGCGCGCGGTCGTTAAGGTAGCCGTCCACCGGGCTGCGGATCACCGAACGATCCAGATTCAACTGCGCGGCATCCACTGCGACCTTTGATTCACCAAGCGCAGAAAGGGCGCGGGCTTCGCGGGACTGGCTTTCTTCCAGTTGCTCACGCGCCACCAGGTTGCCCAGGCCACGGTTACGCTTGTTCTCGCGGCGTGCCTGCTCCCAGGTTTCCTGGCGCTCGGCGACCGTGGCCTGCGCCTGACGCAAGGCCAGGCGGAAGCGGTCCTGATCGATGGTGAACAGCACCTGGCCCTTGTGCACGGGCTGATTGTCGGTGACTTCGACCTTCTGGATCAGCCCGGACACGTCCGGCGCGATCTGCACGATATCGGCGCGAATATGCCCGTCGCGGGTCCACGGCGCGTACATGTAATACATCACCATGCGCCACACAACGACGGCGGCCAGAGTGACAACCAGCAGGGTCAGGACCACACGGCCCAGTGTCAGTATCGGTTTTTTCATGTCATCAGGTATCGACTTAGAGTATCCACGGCGCCGAGCAACAAAGCGTATAGACCTACGTTGAACAAAGCCCGGTGCCAGACCAGACGGTAGAAGTGGGCACGCGACAGCAGCGCGTGCACGGCGAGAAACAGCAGATAGGCGATACCCATCATCGCCAGGAACGTGGGGATGAAGATCCCGCTGATATCCAGATCACCGATCACAGGGGCGCTCCATCGATGTTATGCGGCAGTTGCTCGGTCAGTTCGCCGCCCACGGTGACAATCTCGACCCCCGGCAACAAGGCCAGACGCAGGCCGCTGAGGGCGTGCAACAGATGCAACCGGGCCGGGTTGTCGCCCATCTCCTGAGCCGTCAACGAACGGCGTGCGCGGTCCATTGCCATCAGCAGGCCGCGGGGCGCGGGCAGCCTTTCACCGGCCTTGCGGCACTGTTTGAAATAGCCGCTGACTTCGTCGATCACCTGACGCAGCAATACCTGAGCCGCAGGCGTGGCGCGGCGGGTGTAGGCCAGCAGGTCGAGCATGTTCAGCGCGACGCGCAGCTCACGCAGGGCAATCCCGGTGTCCTGAGCGGTGAGCGTCAGGCGCGGCAATTGCTGCATCAGGCGGTCGAGCATTTGCACGCCCATGCGCCGGTGTTCGGCCAGAGAAGCGTTTTCACTGAGGCTGGCGATGTCACGCCAGCTGAAACGGGTCAGACGCTTGACCGCCAGTTCGACGCCGAACGGGCGGAACACCAGGGTCCAGATGAAGGCGAACAACAGCCCGGCAGGACCCGCCAGGTTGGAGTTGAGAAAGTTCATGAAGTCCGCGTCGTAGGCGCTCTGAATGCTGATGAACGACGAGGTGTTGACGATGGTCAGCAGTGTGCCGAGAAAGAAACGCGGTTGCACAGTCAGGGTGCCGACGCAGATGAAGGGCACCGCAAAGGCCAGCACCAGCATCGGGAAGTCGTGCAGGTTGGGCAGCACCACGAACAGGTACAGGCTGGCAAATACCACCGAAAGCAGGGTCCAGAAGAAGAACCGGTAGATTTGCGGGGCAGGGTCGTCCATGGCTGCAAAGAAGCTGCACGACACTGCTGCCAATGCCACGGCACTGGCACCGTCTTTCCAGCCCAGCAGAATCCACAACACCGATGCAGCGATGATCGCCAGTACCGTCGAAGTCACTGAGTAGAGCATCAGGCCGCGGTCCAGAAATGGCGTCAGCCGACCCAGACGCCAGTGGCGATAGACCGCGCGCCACTGTGACTGATCGTCGGTCTTGATCGCGTATTGCAGGGTTCGGCAATCCAGCCACAGGTCGATCCACTCGCCGAGCCTGAACAGTGTATTGGAGAGCAGCAGTTGATCGCGGTCGTCCAGTTGTGTGGAGTTCGGCTGAAGGCGTTCCAGCTCATCGTGCAACTGTTGCCATTGCTCCCGTTGCGGGCCGTCGGCAGTGCTTTCAAGCCAGTCGCAAGCTTTTTGCAGTACGGGTTTCAGGCTGGCCAACAGCTCGGGCGTGCGTCGCTCCAGCGCCCACAATGCGTCATCCAGTGCATCAATGACCGGCAAGAGGTGGATCATCCGGCCGCGCAGTTCACTGGCGTTGCGTACGGTTTGCTTGCGTGCACCCTCGTGACTCAACTGGCCGATCATCATTTCCAGCGAGTTGAAGCTGCCGACCATCGAATTGCGCAGTGCGCCGATTTCCTCGGGCTCACAGGTGCGGCTGATAAAGCGCTGGCTGTAGGTCGAGGCGTCACTGAACCATTTTTCCGTGGTGGCCTGAAACACCGGTGCCAGGCGTCTGGGCCAGAACATCGCACCCACGACGGCGGCGCAGATGATGCCTAGAAAAATCTCTTCGGTACGCGACACGGCGATGTCGAATACGGCCTGCGGGTTGTCGACCACCGGCAGGGAAATCAGCGGCATGGTGTAACCCGCCAGCATCAGTGCGTAGCTGTTGGCCGTGCGCAAGTGCAGGGACAGAAACAACAGCGTGCCGGTCCACAGCCCGACCACGATGGCCAGTAGCAAGGGCGTCTGTACGAACATCGGCACCAGCAATACCGATGCAGCCGCGCCCGCCAGAGTTCCGGCGGCCCTGTACAGGGCTTTGGAGCTGGTCGGGCCGACAAAGGGGCTGGAGACAATGTACACCGTGGCCATGGCCCAATAGGGGCGAGGCATTTCCATCAACAGCGCGATGTACAGCGCCAGCATCGACGCGCCGAAGGTACGCACGCCGTAGAACCAGTCGCGTGCCGGTGGGACGCTGGAGAAAAATCCGTTCAAACCTGCCCCCCGTGCTCACCTTGTGCAGCCTCGGCGAAGGCCTGAAATACCCGCAAGGTGGCTTCGAGATCGGCAGGTTGAAGGCCCTGAAGCACATCCGCCCGCAGACGCGTCAGCTCCTGTTCTATCGAGCCTGCCAGCGCACGACCCTTGTCCGTAAGGCTGAGGGCCTTGGCGCGGCGATCATTGGGGTCTTCGCTGCGGCAGACGATGCCGGCCTTGCACAGTTGGTCGAGCAGGCGCACCAGTGTCGGGCTTTCCATGCCGGCCGCCTGCGCGACTTTTACCTGATGCACGCCGTCACCCAGGCGCGCAATGGCCAGCAGTGGCCCGGCACATGCCTCAGAAATTTCATAGGTGACCAGTGTGTTCTGGCAAATGCGTCGCCATTGGCGAGAGGCGGCTACCAGGCCGCTACTGACAGCGCGATGCAGTGGGTCGACAAGCATGAATCACCGGGGTTGGGTTGTGAACAATTTAGTTAGGAGCGTTATTGTTAGGGAGGATATTAGTAGGATGCTAACTAATATCTCGTAACAAGTTCTTACAGTCAACCCGTAACTGCCCAGTGGGGCTTTTTGGGTTACAGGGACGTCCGAACGGTTTTTTTGAGGGAGCGTAGAGGCGATGAACGGCTATCTGCGTCCGCTTTTAGCGGTGAAAGTTCATTATTTCAAAAAATAATTGCTACCGTTCGTCGGCAAGAGACCCAGAAGCGCCGAGCTTTTACTCAGCCTCATTCAAAAAAATGGCGCGGCACCCGATAGAAGGGTCCTGATGATTCGCCGCCTGCAGCAAATGGATGGCAATCTGCCTTGTATCGTGATTTGACATCAAAGTAGTGGCATTGGTCTTTTTGTGGCGGTTTATTGGCGTCATTGCGTTGTCGTTGCTGTTTAAAAAATAAACGATTCAGCCGATAGTCTGGATGACCAAACGGGCCAGCACGCCCGTTCCAGAGCCATTCTGTCGGTGCGCAATGCGTACCTTGCGAGCTACTCCATGATCGACCTTGCCACCTGGAATCTTTCCGTCCCTGTCGGAAGTCCCGCGACCATCATCGAAACCCCCAAGTTGGTTAAGGGTTATCGGGATGGCTATTTTCAATCCGGGGATACGCTGTTTTTCTGGGCACCGGTGACCGGTTCCACCACAGAGAACGCCAAGTACCCGCGCTCCGAATTACGCGAGACGACGTCCGATGGCAGGGTCTTCAACTGGGCCTACTCAAGCGCTGACAATTTTCTGCGCGCGACGCTGGAGGTCGATCAAGTGCCTTCCACGGGCAAAATCGTGATCGGTCAGATTCACTGCTACCAGAGCACCGAGCCGCTGCTGAAGGTGGAGTACCAGTACAAGGAGAAGCTGCAGACCGGCAATATCGTCGCCAAGTTTCGTCGTACGCCAGACTCGGAAATCGAGGTCATTACCATTGCGCAGGGCGTGCCGCTCAACAAGCAGTTCAACTACACCATCAACCTGTCGCCCAGCGGCGACCTGACGGTCAATGCCTTCGACGCAGTCTGGTACGCCAAGCTGGATTCAGCCTGGGCCAGTAAACTGTTCTACTTCAAGGCAGGGGTCTATACCCAGGACAATACCGGTTACACCACTGAAGGCGGTTCGGCCACTTTCTACAAGCTGGCCATTGCCCACGAGAAAAAGAATTGATCGTTACGGTCTGGAAGATTCAGACCGCTGGAAATATCAGACTGAAGCAGATTCTGCCGGCGGCGGGTTGAGCCACTTCGACCCGCCCGCCATGCAGGTGCATGATTGCTGTAACAATGGCCAGCCCCAGGCCGTTGGAGTCCGAGCGCTCATGGCGCGAGGCGTCACCCCGATAGAAGCGGTCGAACAGTCGCGCGAGCGTGGCTTGTGGTAATACCGGGCCCTGATTTTCTACCTCGATTCGCCACTGACGATCAACTGCCGCAACACGAATCAGGATTTCGCTGTTTTCATTCGCATAGCGAATTGCGTTGGCAACCAGATTGCTCAGTGCACGGCGCAGCAGGATCGGGTCGGCCAGCAACGTGCCTTGTCCGCTGTGGCTCAGCCGCAGATTACGCTCTTCAGCCAGCCCTTCGAAATAACCAGCCACGCGTTGCAATTCATCGTGCAGGTCCAGCGGTTGGCGTTCCAGCGCAGCCTGGGCTTCGTCCGCTCGAGCCAGAAACAGGATGCTTTCCACCAGCCTTGAGATACGTTCCAGCTCTTCCAGATTGGAAGCCAGCAGGACCTGATATTCGTCGGCGCTGCGGTTCTGGCGCAAGGCAACCTGGCAGTGGCCCATCAGCGAACCGACCGGCGTACGAATCTCGTGGGCCAGATCGGCGGAGAACTGCATCAGGCGTCGATAGCCATCGTCCAGACGGTCAAGCATGGCGTTGAAGGCGTCGCTCAATTGTTGCAGCTCGACGGGCGTATCACGGCTGTCGAGGCGTTTGTGCAGGCTGGCGGGGGTGATTGCGGCGGCATGGGCAGCCATTCTTCGCAGTGGACGCAAGCCGCGACGCAGCAGTACATAACCCAGGGCTGCGGTGATCAGAAACGCCAGGGCCACGGCTATATAGATGCGCTGACGGAAGCTGGCGAGCATGGCCATTTCCTTGACCATCAGGTGCGCTGCCTGCAAACGTACTTCGACACCGTTGGACATCACCTGTACGGCAGCAGCGCGCAACGGCACGCCTTGCAGGCTCATGCCGCTGCGCAGGTCATCGACACGCAGCGGTTGGTCCTGCGCCACGGTCGGCAGTTCCGGCAAGGGCGCGTGCTGCGGGTTGACGGAGATAACCGGTGACTTGCCCGGCTCTCCGATGATGAAGATATCTTCTTCGCTGTCGAGCATGTTCTCGAACAGCTGCGGGCTGCCCTTGAGGTTGTCCATGGTCAGGTCATAGCGCAGCAGCTTGCGAAAGTGGTCCAGTCGCGCAAGCACGGCATGGTCACTGCGTTGCATCACTGTTGCTTCGATTGACTGATACAGATACAGGCCGGCACCGCTGACGGTGAGCATCGCCACCAGGGCAAATGCCAGGGTCGAGCGCAGGGTCAGGGAAGGCTGGCGTCGCATGGCCGTACCTCGCACACATAACCAATGCCGCGCACGGTGTGGATGAGCTTGACCGGGTAGGGCAGGTCGACCTTGCTGCGCAGACGCTTGATGGCGACGTCGACGACATTGGTGTCGCTGTCGAAATTCATGTCCCAGACTTCCGAGGCAATCTGTGCCCGTGACAGCACGTCGCCTTCGCGGCGCAATAACAGGTGTAGCAGGGCAAACTCCTTGTTGGTCAGCACGATGACCTGCTGCTGACGCGTCACGCGGCGGCGCAGCAGGTCCAGTTCAAGGTCGGCCAGATGAAAATGGTCTGCCTCGCGCACCACGCCCCGGCGCAGGATGGTGCGGATGCGCAGCAGCAGTTCAGTGAAGGAAAATGGCTTGACCAGATAATCGTCAGCGCCGAGCTCCAGCCCGCGAATCCGGTCCTGCAACTGGTCGCGAGCGGTCAGGAATAGCACCGGCACGTCCTGCCGGGCGCGCAGCACTTCGATGATCTGCCAGCCATCGATGCCTGGCAGCATCACATCCAGCACGATCAGGTCGTAGGGGTTTTCCAGTGCCAGGTGCAGGCCGTCGGCACCGTGCTGGGTCCAGTCCACCTTGTAGCCGGACTCACCCAGGCCCTTCTTCAGGTATTCGCCGGTTTTGGTGTCGTCTTCAATCAGCAGGATATGCATCGTTTTGTCCGCTACGCTTTTGCCTGCACCCATGGTGCGCCGATGCCGGAGTCTAACCAGTTGCCGACGAGGTGTCCGGCGAATGACAAAAATGTCATTGCCCGGTCATTCTGCGGTGCCGGTAACGGTGCAAGGATGGGTTTCAGATATCAACTGCCAAGGAAGTACCGATGAAGACTGCACTCTCTACTACGTTCGGCCTGCTGTTGCTCAGCGCTGCTGTCATGACTCAGGCTGCTGACATGAAGGTGGTTAAACCGATGCGCGGGACCGTCGACAGCGTCAGCGCCGACACCCTCGATTTCACCACCCGTTCGGGTCAGCACGAAAGTATCAAGCTGACTGACAAGACCGGTATTCGTCTTGTGTCCGAAGCTGACTTCAAGCAAATCAAAGGCGACAGTTTTGTCGGTTCGGCTGCCATCCCGCAGGCGGACGGCACACTGAAAGCGCTGGAGGTGACTGTTTTTGAAGCCAGCCTCAAAGGCAGCGGCGAAGGTCACTATGGCTGGGAAAACGCTGATGGCAGCACCGGCACCATGACCAATGGCACCGTTGGCACGTTGGCTGGCACCGATGGCCGCACGCTGACCGTCAAATACGAGGGTGGCGAGAAGAAGTTGGTGGTGCCGCAGGATGTGCCTATCGCCTACGTCGAGCCAGGCAAGGTTGATCAGTTGACCAAGGGCGCCAAGGTCGTGGTGTTCCCGGCTGACGACGGCAAGTCTGCTCGTGGTGTGGCAGTCGGCAAGGACGGTTTCACTCCGCCGATGTGATCGCCGCCGAGGATGTCAGTGGCTGGCTGCTGCTGACATTCCCGGCCATGCCTGATTCAGAGGAATCTCGACATGAAAACCCGTCCCATTCATCCGTGGCCGGTGCGTCTGACGCATTGGGTCAATGCCGTGGGCATGGTCTGCATGTTCATGAGCGGTTGGGCGATTTACAACGCATCGCCACTGATGCCATTTACCTTTCCCAAATTCCTGACCCTCGGCGGCTGGCTGGGCGGTTCCATTGCCTGGCACTTCGCGGTGATGTGGCTGTTGGTCATCAACGGTCTGATTTATGTGCTGTATGGCGTATTCAGCCGCCACTTCAAACGCGATCTGCTGCCGGTTCGCCCGTCCGAAGTGAAGCGTGACATGAGTGATGCGCTGCATTTTCGCCTGGCCCACGTCAAAGGCCGTTACAACGCGGTGCAACGACTGATGTACTGGCTGGTGTTGATCATGGGCGTGCTGGTCGTGGTGTCCGGGCTGGCGATCTGGAAACCGGTGCAGTTTCAGGGCCTGGTTGCCCTGCTGGGCGGGTTCGATTTCGCCCGCTGGGTGCATTTTGGCGCGATGACGGCCATCGGCGCGTTTGTTGTTGTTCATCTGGTGCTGGTCGTGCTGGTGCCCAGTACCTTGTTACCCATGATTACCGGCGGCCGCCAGCCGAACGAAGACGGAACTGCGCAACCATGAACGAACCTCGTAAACGCATCACCCAGCGCATTCGTCTTGAGCCTGCGCAGCAGAGCCAACTTGTCGATATTCAGCGCCGCTCTTTTCTGCGCGCCGGGCTGACCGTGGGGGCGATGTCGATGCTCACCGGCTGCAACCTGCAGGATGGCGATCAGGTCGATAAAGTGCTGTGGGCCATGTCGCGCTGGAATGACCGGGTTCAGGCCTGGCTGTTCAACGGCCAGAAACTGGCCCCGACCTACAGCAAGGCGCAGTTGACCAACCCGTTCCCGTTCAATGCGTTCTACCCCGAATACAACGTGCCGGAGGTGGAGCTTTCCGACTATCGGCTGGCGGTGTCCGGGCTGGTGCGTGACAAGCAGCCATGGACGCTGGATGCATTGCGCAAGTTGCCGCAACGCACTGACATTACGCGGTTGATCTGTATTGAAGGCTGGAGCGCGATAGGGCAATGGGGCGGTGTGCCGCTGAAGACGTTTCTGGAGTACATCGGCGCCGATACCACGGCACGTTTCGTCGGCTTCAAGTGCGCCGATCGCTATTATTCAAGCCTGGATATGCCCACTGCGCTGCATCCGCAGACGTTGCTGGCGCTGGACTTCGGTGAAGTGGCCCTGCCACCTGATTACGGCTATCCGTTGCGGGTGCGGGTGCCGACCAAGCTGGGCTTCAAGAACCCCAAGCACATCGTCGAGATCTTCGTCAGCAACGAGAATCCTGGGGGGTACTGGGAGGATCAGGGCTACAACTGGTTCAGCGGGATCTAGGAGCGGACGCAGAGCGTCCAGAAATGCATGCCCACGCGGAGCATGGGCACGATAGGTGTTCTCACGGGCTCCTCTCGTTCCTCACGCTCTGGTATGACCCCCGAAGGTTGGACAATTATCCACCTACGCTGCCTTGGCGGCCTGCATTCTG
>NZ_JAWHOO010000036.1:0-36149 GCF_032586855.1 Pseudomonas syringae group sp. J254-4
GGGTGGGGGAGGGTCGGGAGGCAAAAGCAAACGCTGGAAAGCACGAAGGGGAGCCTGGGCTCCCCTTCAAGGTATGTCTCTATGCTCTTTTTTGTTTTTCGGGTGGCCTGTTGTTGTTTTTGGCGACCTGGCCCTTCACTGCTTTTTTGAGCGGTCCGCATGCGGGACCAAGAGCAAACGTATTTTTTTGAGCGCTGATCAAGCTTTCATCATGTGATCCAACCAGTTCGGGAGCTGCCTCAGGGCAGTTTTGTTGTTCTCTGTCTGGCTGCAGAACGACTTGCAAGGCAAGCAGTTCAGAAAAGCTGTCCACTTCAAAAAAATCTGTTAGCTACGTCTCTGTCCGTGTTGTTCTTGTTATGTCAGAGCCGGTACGTGTTGTTTTTATTGGGTTGCTGCGTGTTTTTATTTTTGTTGTACAAGTGATATAGCAGGACCCGTGCCAGTTTTTTAAAAGCCCCGTAATACCGGGAGCTGAACGTCTTTTTCGGGCATCGGGCCATCTGATTCGGTTGTCGAGTGTTTCCGTGTTACCCGTTTGACTCGACTGGACGCGGGGCAGGGTAACACTGTGTGACAAGTTGTCGCACCCTGTTACCGACAGGTGACAGTCGTTAAGCAGACAACCGGGCCTTGGCCACGCGCGAGCCATTGCTGCGTTGCAGCACGTCGCAGATGCGCTGGCCTGCGGCAATGACCTGGTCCAGATCAACCCCGGTTTCAATACCCATGCCCTGCAACATGTACAGCACGTCCTCGGTGGCAACATTGCCGCTGGCACCCTTGGCGTACGGGCAGCCGCCGAGGCCTGCCACGGAGCTGTCGAAGACCTGGATACCTTCCTCCAGGCTGGCGTAGATATTCACCAGTGCCTGGCCGTAAGTGTCGTGGAAGTGCCCGGCAAGCTTGCCACGCGGGATCTGCGCTGAGACGGCGTTGAACAGCGCTCGCGTGGCCCCCGGCGTGCCGGTGCCGATGGTGTCGCCCAGCGAAACTTCATAGCAACCCATCGCGTAGAGTTCGTTGGCGACGGCTGCGACCTGCTGAGGCGAGACACTGCCCTCATAAGGGCAGCCCAGCACGCACGACACGTAACCCCGAACCTGCACACCATGCATCTGCGCCGCCGCCATGATGGGCGCAAAGCGCTCCAGGCTTTCGCTGATCGAGCAATTGAGGTTACGTCGGGAAAACCCTTCGGTTGCCGCTGCAAACACCGCAACCTCCCTGACACCCGCCGCCAACGCATCTTCGAACCCGCGCAGGTTGGGTGCCAGGGCAGAGTAGATAACGCCTTCACGCCGCTGGATATTTTCGAACACTTGGGCGGAGCCAGCCATTTGTGGCACCCATTTGGCCGAAACAAAACTACCGACTTCAATGTGGCTCAGTCCGGCTGCCGTCAGGTCATCCACCAAGCGCACCTTGTCGTCGACACTGATGGGTTGTGCTTCATTCTGCAGGCCGTCACGCGGGCCGACTTCAACGATATTTACCTTTTGTGGAAGAGACATGGCAGCGCCTTGTGGTGGTCAGTGTGAAGTGGCAGCAGTTTTATCGAGCGCAGCCCGGCAACGCTCTTCGGCGGTGTCCAGCTCCA
The DNA here is from genome assembly GCF_032586855.1 of Pseudomonas syringae group sp. J254-4. NCBI lineage: Bacteria > Pseudomonadati > Pseudomonadota > Gammaproteobacteria > Pseudomonadales > Pseudomonadaceae > Pseudomonas > Pseudomonas syringae group sp. J254-4. Next base: position 1,601 of record NZ_JAWHOO010000036.1, read on the forward strand.
GTTGCATTTGCCGGATGTCCAGCAATTGTTGTTCGAGCTGTTCACGGCGCTCGGCGATCTTGCCGAGCATGGTCTGCAACTGCTTCTGGTTGTCACCGGCAGGGTCGTAGAGCGAGATCAGTTCCTTGCATTCAGCTAGCGAAAAACCGATGCGTTTGCCGCGCAGGATCAGTTTCAGGGTGACTTTGTCACGGGCGGTGTAGATGCGCTCCAGTCCCTTGCGTTCAGGGCTGAGCATGCCTTGCTCTTCGTAAAAGCGGATCGCGCGGGTGGTGATATCCAGCTCACGGGCGAGCTCGGAAATGCTGTAGGTCTGACTGCTCATGGTGTCGCTCAACGAGATATTCAGCACTCAACCTACGGCGTGCTTTACGTAAGCGTCAAGCAGAAGTCGTGTTGTCAAGGCGCGCCAAGCCGCGCCTGCCAAATTAGAAATGACTTTAACAAATTAAAACATTTAATTTAAAAACAATGGCTTGGTGTTTTTATCTCATGCTTTCTCGAGGCTTTGTTCCTGCGCCACGACCCGCTGTGAAAGCTCGATGATCTGCTCGCGCATCCAGCGGTTTGCCGGGTCCTGATCAGTGCTTTCATGCCAGTACAGATGGGTTTCGACCGAAGGCACATCGTTGACCGGGAGGTAGACATAGTGCAGATCGTTACGGCGGGCGAAGCGTTCCGGTATGGTCATGACCATATCGGTCTGCTGCAGCACCTGTGTCGCCATCAGGTAATGCTGCGAGCGCAACGCAATCCTGCGCTGAATGCCCATCTTCCCCAACGCCAGGTCTACGTGCCCCAGTCCGCTACGCCGACTGGAAATATGGATGTGTGCCTGGCTCATGTAATCATCCAGCGTCAACGTGGCCTTGTTTGCCAGCGGATGCGCCTTGCGCATGCCGCACACATAGCGGTCTTCCAGCAGCTTGACGTGGCGAACCTGCGGGTCGGTATTGAGCGGTGCATCCACGGCGAAGTCGAGGCGCCCGGCAGCCAGCTCCTTGGTGGTTTCCCGACGCTTGGACAGAAAGCTTTCGATGGTCACGGCAGGCGCAAGGCGTCGCAGCCGCTGGAACAGCGTCGGCAGGATCACGGCCTCGGTCAGGTCGGTCATGCTGATGCGGTAATTCTTGTTGGCCTGCAACGGGTTGAATATACGGCTTTCCTGCACTGAGACCCTGAGCAATGAGAGTGCACTGCGCACCGGGCCGATGATGTTTTGCGCCATCGGTGTCGGCACCATGCCTTGAGCCGTGCGCACAAACAGTGGGTCGTTGAAGGTCTCTCGCAGCCGCGCCAGGGCGTTGGACACCGCAGGCTGGGTAATGCCTACAATCTGCCCGGCCCGGGTCAGATTGGCTTCGGTGTAGATGGCGTCGAAGACAATGAAAAGATTGAGATCGACCTTGCTCAGGTTCATTGATGAGCGCCTCGTGCTGTTATTTTGATTCGCTGTTCGGCAGGCTGGGGACGCCGCAGCGGTGATGGATCATATATCGGTTATGAATGTTTATACACGCCGAGAATAGATTAGATAAATGTATGGCGTTTCTCTAGCATCAGGATCATGCATTCGACACCCTGATCGAGAAGGTAGTGGCCCATGGATTTCGCGTATTCCCCGAAGGTGCAGGCATTGCGTGAGCGCGTCACCGCGTTCATGAATGCATACGTTTATCCGGCCGAGCCGGTTTTCGAACAGCAAGTGGCCGAAGGCGACCGCTGGCAGCCCACCGCGATCATGGAAGAACTGAAAGCCCGTGCAAGGGCTGAGGGGTTGTGGAACCTGTTTTTGCCGGAGTCTGCGCTCGGTGCCGGCCTGAGCAATCTGGAATACGCGCCGCTGGCGGAAATCATGGGGCGTTCGATGCTGGGCCCCGAGCCGTTCAATTGCTCTGCGCCTGACACCGGCAACATGGAGGTGCTGGTTCGCTATGCCAGCGAGGAGCAGAAAGCTCGCTGGCTGGAACCGTTGCTGCGTGGCGAGATTCGTTCTGCTTTTGCCATGACCGAACCCGATGTAGCGTCATCGGATGCCACCAATATGGCCGCTCGCGCCGAGCGCGATGGCGACGAATGGGTGATCAATGGCCGCAAGTGGTGGACTTCCGGTGCCTGCGACCCACGCTGCAAAATCCTGATTTTCATGGGCCTGAGCAATCCTGACGGGCCGCGCCATCAGCAACACTCGATGATTCTGGTCCCGGTCGACACGCCGGGCGTGAAGATTGTCAGGCCGCTGCCTGTGTTCGGCTACGACGACGCGCCCCACGGGCATGCCGAAGTGGTCTTCGATAACGTCCGGGTGCCGTTTGAAAACGTCTTGCTGGGTGAGGGGCGCGGCTTTGAAATCGCTCAAGGCCGGTTGGGACCAGGCCGCATTCACCACTGCATGCGCTCCATCGGCATGGCCGAACGGGCACTTGAGTTGATGTGCAGGCGCTCCGTCGACCGCGTCGCCTTCGGCAAGCCGCTGGCCAGGCTGGGTGGCAATATCGACAGGATCGCCGATTCGCGTATGGAGATCGATATGGCCCGCCTGCTGACCCTGAAGGCGGCCTACATGATGGACACGGCAGGCAACAAGGTCGCCAGAAGTGAAATCGCGCAGATCAAGGTGGTAGCGCCGAACGTGGCGCTGAAGGTCATAGATCGGGCGATCCAGATGCACGGCGGGGCGGGGGTTTCCAATGATTTCCCCCTGGCCTATATGTACGCCATGCAGCGCACACTGCGTCTGGCAGACGGCCCGGATGAAGTACACCGCGCCGCTATCGGCAAGTATGAACTGGGCAAATACCTGCCGGCAGACAGGGAGCGCAGCCAGTCCTGAGCCGGTAGCCGATAACTGCGCCCAGGCTACTGCACCCAGACTTCGACCCGACGGTTCTTGATTCGGCCGTCATCGATGTCATTGGTAGCTACCGGCATCTCATCCCCCAGGCCGACGATGTCGCGAAATGTCACGCCGCTTTTCAGCAGCTCGCGGCGCACCGCCATGGCGCGCAGCCTTGAGAGCAGGGCTGCGCGAGCCGGATCGCTTTTGGCATCACCAAAGCCGACCAGCGTGACATGTTGATTGAGCTGGTTGCTGGTTTTCAGGTACTCCGCCACCCGCTTGAGGTCCTGCTGCGCCTTGTTATCCAGCTTCGCACTGCCCTGGGCAAAGCGAAAGTTGACCGACAGCCGTTCGGCCTTGCGCGCCAGTGCCTGATACTCCGCAGGCATCTGCGCGGTAGGCTGCACCTTGAGTGCCTGCACGGTCTGCGCGACAAAGCCGCTCTGCGCCACGATGGCCTGACCCTCGGCGCTTTGCGCGAAACGGACCAGCGCCTGCGCCCAGCGTTGATGAGCTGAGGTGGGCACATAAAAGTAGAGCCGTCGCGACAGAGGATAGTCTTCGGTGGCAATCAGACTGACAGTCGGGAGCATGGGTCTGGAATCACCATCGGCAATGGCCACCGCTTTGGCACGCCTGATGGACGGTAGCCCGATAAAACCTATGCCATTGATGTCCTTGCTGACCTCGTCGGAAAGCTGCTCGCTGGATTCAAAGCGTGCGGCTGTGCCGGACAGGTTCTTGCCGTACTTTGCAAGTATCAGGTCCTTGAATGTTTCGTAGGTGCCGGACTTCTCATCGCGAACATAAAGATGAATGGCTCCCGGATTTCCGCCCACTTCTGCCCAGTCCCTGACTTCCCCGCTGAAAATACGCGCCAGCTGCAGCGTATCCAGCTGTCTGACCGGGTTGCCTGGGTGCAGAATCACAGCAACGCCATCGATGGCAATGGTTTGCTCGCTTGCTGCGCTTTTCAGGTCGCCCAGGCTGCTCAGGTCCTTGGCTTCCTGATCCTTGATAGGTCGGGAAGAGGCGGCGATATCGGCGTTACCTGCTTTGAGCGCAGTAAAACCGGTGCCTGAACCATGTGCGGCGATTTCGATGCTGACCGTCTGCCCTGTGGAGCTAGTGCCGACGACGCGCTGTTCATTCATGGCATTGCCAGCAACAGTCTGCACCGATTGCAGGCCTTGCTTGCGCATCAATCCCTCAACCAGCGCGGGGCCCAATTGAGCATTGATGGTGTTCGAGCCTTGAATGCGCAAGGCAGGTATTTCGCCTGCTGGCAGCGGCAGTGCTGCCAGCGCAAGGGCGGGCAGGGTGGCGCTCGACAGAGTCAGCGCCGTTAGCAAAGCGCGCAGCATCGGCGTCACCATGAGTCACGGGAGGGTGCCGGGAGAATAAGACAGAAAGATTTCCGGAATATGACGATTGCTCGACCACTGCGTGCACGACCCGTTTCTGCATAAAGCCGGGTCGCGCGCGAGGGCACTTTTTCAGTTCAGTTCCAGCCAGATCGGCGCGTGGTCCGACGGCTTTTCCATACCGCGCAAATCGTAGTCCACCCCAGCGGCCTTGATGCGTGGCTGCAGGCCGGTAGAGGTCATGATCAGGTCGATACGCAGACCGCGCTTGGGTTCGTCTTCAAAGCCACGGCTGCGATAGTCAAACCAGCTGAATCGGTCGACGACCTCCGGGTACAGATAGCGGAAGCTGTCCACCAGGCCCCAGTTTTTCAAGCGCTCCATCCACTCGCGTTCTTCGGGGAGAAAGCTGCACTTACCGGTTTTCAGCCAGCGCTTGGCGTTGTCTGCGCCGATGCCGATGTCGCAGTCCTGCGGAGAAATGTTCACATCACCCATCACGATCAGCGGCTGTTCATTGCTGAAACGGCTCTCCAGCAGGGTCTGCAGGTTCTCGTAAAAACGCTGTTTGGCTGGAAACTTGGTCGGGTGATCACGGCTCTCGCCCTGCGGAAAGTAGCCATTCATGATGGTGACCGGCTGCCCATTGCTGTCGGCATAAGTGCCCCAGATGAAGCGCTTTTGCGAATCCTCGTCGTCTCCTTCAAAGCCCTTGTGCAGAGCCAGCGGAGGGTTGCGCGATAGCAGGGCAACGCCGTAATGGCCTTTCTGGCCGTGGAAATGCACGTGATAGCCCAGCGCTTCGACTTCCGCGTGGGGGAATTGCTCATCCGAAACCTTGGTTTCCTGAAGGCCGATTACGTCAGGTTGGTGTTTGTCGATCAGCGCCGCCAACTGATGAGGTCGAGCGCGCAGACCATTGATGTTGAACGAGACGATTTTCATAAAACAGCGGTCCTGAGCAAAAACAAACAGCGATGCTAGCTGACCTGTGGTTGCAGGACCAGCACCGTGTCAGACACCTTGCAAACAGAGGCCCGGACAAATCGTTGGAACTGTTATCAAGTGCCATCACTCGAAAGCCTGCTTGCCAAAACTGCTGCGCCAGACGCAGTTCCGTTAACACGAGGCTTTTTATGTCCCTACCTGCTGCCATCACGGGTGAAGTTCGTCAACTCGACAGTGGTTATTCCCGTGAAACCCGCTCCTTGCTGTTCAGGGCCTATCGGCACGATCCGACGTTTGCCTATCTGTTCAATGCCGAGCGTGAGGGATATGAGCAACGCGTGTTGGCGACCATTCGCCAACTGGTCAAACAACACTTCCTGCAAGACCAGCCTGCACTCGGTCTGTTTCTGCAGGATCGGCTGGTCGGCGTAGCGCTTATCGCGCCACCGCAACGTCGTCTGGGTGTCACTGAAAGCTGGGCGTGGCGTCTGCGCATGGTGATGGACACCGGCCTGGGGTGCACCCAGCGTTATCTGGCTTATTACAACGCGGTGCTGGCCTGTGTGCCGTCCGAAACCGTGCATGTGCTGCCGTTGATAGGCCTGGACCCGGAATTTCAGGGTCAGAAGCTGGGGCAGGATTTGAGCGAACAACTGCTTGGGGCGTTGCACGATTGGTGCGCGGTGGATGAGCACTCTCAGGGCATCGTGGTAGACACGGGAAACCCTCGTTATCTCGAGTTCTATAAGCGACAAGGCTATGAGGAAATCGGCGAGATTGCGGTAGGACCTGTCCGAGAGCATGTGTTTTTTCACCCCAACCCTCAGGTTTCACTGCCGGTCCCTGACGTAACGGTCTGAATCTCCGACAATTCGTGGGCTTCCAGTGCGGCCCGTCGATCGTGTTAGCATCTACGCCCATGAAGCTTTTCAGACTATTCAGCAGCCTGTTTCTGATGACCATGAGTGCAGCGGCGCTTGCCCAGGCCCGCCTTGACGTCAGGATCAAGCCCGCCAACCCGGAACTCAAGGCCAACGTCGAAGGGTATGTGGGGGATTTGGGCGAGCGTGACGTTAAGGCATTGCGCAACTTCAGCCTGGGTGCCGAACAGCAGGCAGAGAAAGCGGCTCAGGCGCTTGGTTATTATCAGGCGCAGATCGACAGCGAGATCAAGGACGAAGACCAGCCACGTCTGGTGATCAATATCCAGCCGGGCGAGCCTATTCACCTGCGCAATGTGGTAATTCGCGTCGAAGGTCCGGCAGCATCGCTGAAAGCCTTTCGGGTCCCCAAAAGCGACGCGCTGAAAACCGGCGCGGTGCTCAATCATGGCAATTATGAAGATGCCAAACGCCTGATCCAGAATCAGGCGTCGCGTTACGGTTTTTTCAGCGGCCACTTTACCAGCCAGCGCCTGGCTGTTGACCCGCGAGCCGGGGTTGCCGACATCGAGCTGGTCTATGAAAGTGGTCCGCGCTATTCGCTGGGCAAGGTCAAGTTCAGTGGCAATGCGCCCTTCGATGACGATTTGCTCAAGCGCATGGTGCCTTTCAAGGAAAATACCCCTTACGACTCACAACTGATCGCCGAATTGACCCAGGCCATGCAGGGCAGTGGCTATTTTGAAGGCGTGCGGGTCGATGCCGCGCCTACGGCAGCTGAACATCAGGTCATTCCGGTGACCGTTCAGCTTGAAACCCGCAAGCCCCGCACCATGGGCCTTGGCCTGGGCTACTCGACCGATGTCGGCCCGCGTGGCAAAGCCAACTGGACCCGGCACTGGGCCAATCCACAGGGCCACAGCTACGGGTTCGAATCGGAAATATCCGCGCCTCGGCAGAATGTCGGCCTGTGGTACGACGTGCCGCTCGATCCGCCGTTGACCGATAAACTGCGTTATGCCGGTGGCTATCAATACGAAGAGATTGCTGGAACCGACAGCCTCAGCAAGCTGCTGACTGCCGGGCCTGAATGGCATAGCAAACTGCCCAGCGGCTGGGAGCGGGTCATCTCGCTGAAATGGCAGCGTGAAGAATACCGGCTGGGCGACGATTCGGGCCTGAGCACGCTGTTGATGCCCGGTATCAGTTATTCGTACCTGCGCAGCGATAACAGCATCGACCCCCACCAGGGCTACCGTTTGCAATTCGACACCCAGGTGGCCAAGGAGGGCATGTTGTCGGATGCCAATCTGGTGCATGCCAATGTGCTGCTCAAAGGGCTGACGACAGTCGCGCAGAATCATCGCTTTCTCGGCCGCGTGCAGCTGGGTGGCAACCTTACTGACGGTTACACCTCGATACCGCCGTCGCTGCGTTTTTTTGCCGGTGGCGATCAAAGCGTACGGGGTTATGACTACCAGAAACTGTCACCGACCAACTCTGACGGCGACCGCATTGGTGGGCGTTACATGTTTGCCGGGAGCGTCGAGTATCAGTACTCGATTGCGGATAAATGGCGGCTCGCGACCTTCATCGATCAGGGAAACTCATTCAACAGTCTGGACAAGCCAGACCTGAAAACCGGCGTCGGTTTCGGGGTGCGCTGGGTATCTCCGGTGGGTCCGTTGCGTCTCGACCTGGCGCACGCGCTGGATGACGAGGGTGGCATCCGCCTGCACTTCTCGATGGGGCCGGAACTTTGAACAGGATGAACATCAAGCGTGGTGCAACGATTGCCGGACTGAGCGTGATCGCCTTACTGCTGCTGGTGATCGTCAGCGTCGGGGTGCTGCTTGGGACCCAGGCAGGCAGCCAATGGGCGCTGGCCCGCGTGCCCGGCGTGCAACTGGAAAACTTTCAGGGCCGCCTGGGCGGGCAGTGGAGTGCCGAGCGCCTGGTGTGGCAGCAAGGCGCAGACCGTGTCGAGGTGCACTCTGTCGACTTCGCCTGGACGCCCGCCTGCCTGCTGAAGATGACCTTATGCATTGATCGCCTGCACGCGGGGCAGGTACTGCTGCGTTTTCCTCCGAGCGGTGCGCCGAGCAACGAAGATCCTTTAAGCCTGCCAGCCGTCAAGTTGCCGCTTGCCCTGCAACTGGGTGATATACAGCTGGGCAGCCTGCAACTGGATGGCGTCGAACAGTTGCGCGACCTCAAGCTGGCGGCGCACTGGACCGCCGAAGGCTTGCAGATCGACAGCGCGCACCTGCAACGTGATGCGCTGGTGCTGGACCTCAATGGTCTGCTGAAGCCCGAGGGCGACTGGCCATTGAGCGTAAAAGGTCAACTGCAACTGCCGCCACAGGACGGTAAGCCCTGGACGCTGGCGCTGGATATTCAAGGTGACGTGCTCAAGACCCTGCAACTCAAGGCTGACAGCAGCGGCTATCTACCAGGGCAACTGACCGGTGAGCTGCAACCTTTGGCTGAGCATGTGCCAGCACGATTGAAACTGACTGCAGAACATTTCAAACCCAGCGCGGCATTGCCCGATACCCTGCAACTCGACCAACTGCTGTTGACTGCCGAAGGCGATCTCGACTCGGGTTACCAGATCAACGGCACTGCCAGCCTGCCCGCAGAAAAAGGCCCTGTGGCGTTGTCGTTGCAGGGGCGTGCGGATGCCAACGGGGCAACCATTGCAGCGCTTGATCTGGCCGCCAACGATCAACAGCGTCTGGCCATCAACGGCACGTTGAACTGGCAGAGTGGTTTCTCGGCTGATGCGAGCATCGACTGGCTGGATTTCCCTTGGCAGCGTCTGTATCCGCTGGAGTCCGAACCGCAAGTATCGTTGCACGCCTTCAAAGGTGAGATTTCCTACACCGACGGCAATTATCTTGGCAATTTCAACGCCAGCCTCAAAGGACCTGCTGGCGCGTTCACGCTGATCAGTCCCTTCAGTGGCAATTTGCAGGAAGTCCATCTGCCGCAACTGGAGCTGGTCGCAGGGCAGGGCAAGGCCAGCGGTTTCCTGAACCTGCAATTTGCCAATGGTGTTGGCTGGGACACTGCACTGGACCTGAGCGCGCTGGACCCTTCATTCTGGGTTGCCGAACTGCCCGGCACGCTGGCAGGGCCCTTGCGCAGCAAAGGTCAATTGGTCAACGAGCAGCTCGAACTTACCGCCGACCTGGACCTCAAGGGACGTCTGCGTGGCCAGCCCGCGCTGCTGCAAGCCAAGGCTGACGGTCGTGATCAGCAGTGGAATGTCAGCAACCTGAACATTCGATTGGGTGACAACCGGGTTCAGGGTAATGGCAGTTTGCAGGAACGTCTCAAAGGGCAGCTGGACCTTGACCTGCCGCGTCTGGCTCAATTGTGGCCGCGCTTGCAGGGGCAGGCCAAAGGCAGGCTCGACCTGACGGGAACACTTCAGGCACCGCAAGGGCAACTGGCGTTGCAGGGCAGTCAGCTCGCTTTGCAGGACAATCGCCTGCAAAACCTGACACTCAATGCCCGTCTGGATCAGTCGCAGCGCGCGACCATCAACCTCAAGGGCGTTGGCATTCAGGCCGGCGACACCGGGCTGGGGACGTTGCTGGTGGACGGTCAGGGTACGCTCAAGGCGCAACAATTGAAGCTGGACCTGCAAGGGCCGTTGCTCAAGCTTGCTATCGCACTGGACGGCGGCCTGGACAAGGGCGACTGGCGCGGTCGGCTGGCCAGCGGCACGGTACAGAGCGGCGGACAGAACTGGCGTTTGCAGCAACCGGCGAAGATCGAGCGTCTGGCCGACGGTCGGCTGAACTTCGGTGCGCATTGCTGGCTGTCCGGTGCCTCCAGCCTGTGCGGTGGCGATCAACGACTGATGCCGGAGCCACGTTTGCGCTATCAGCTGAAGAATTTCCCGCTCGACAGCCTGGCGCAATGGATGCCAAAGGATTTTGCCTGGAAGGGCGCGCTGAATGCCGACGTTCAGCTTGATCTTCCGGCAGCAGGCCCCACCGGCAAGGTTACGATTGATGCTGGAGGCGGCACATTGCGGGTGCGCAGCAATGACCAGTGGCTGGACTTCCCGTATCAGACACTCAAACTTGACACCACACTGGCACCCAGACGTATCGACACGCGGCTGGATTTCGAAGGCGGCAAGCTGGGCCAGTTGCTGGTCAATGCGCAGATCGATCCGCTGGCCAAAGACAAGCCTCTGTCAGGCGATTTCGGTCTCTCCGGGCTGGACATCTCGGTGGCACGACCCTTTGCGCCAATGGTGCAGAAACTCAATGGCCGCCTGAACGGCAATGGTCGATTGTCAGGCAGCTTGCTGGCACCTCTGGTCAACGGCAGCGTGACACTTGAAGGCGGTGAAGTGGCGGGTGCCGAGTTGCCGATGGAACTGCATGACCTCAAGGTGCAGGCGTTGATTGCCGGGGAGAGCGTACAGCTCACCGGTGGCTGGAAAAGTGGCAGCACCGGGCAGGGGAGCATCGGCGGTCAGGTGGCCTGGGGGCAGAATCTGAACGTTGATGTGAGCCTCAAGGGCGCGCGTCTGCCGATCAATGTCGAGCCCTACGCGGAAGTGGAGGTAGCGCCTGACCTGAAAATTTCCATGCAGGGTGAGCGGCTGGCCATTTCCGGCAAGGTGCTGGTGCCCAAGGGGACGATCACCGTGCGTGAGCTGCCGCCGTCCACGGTCAAGCTGTCGGGCGACACGGTGATCGTCGGGCAGCAGACCGAGGAGGGCGCGCCACCGCTGGCAGTGGCCATGGATATCGATGTGGAGGTTGGTCAGGAAAAGCTCGCCTTCAGCGGTTTCGGGCTTACTGCCAATCTGGTCGGACGTGTGCACATTGGCGACAACCTGGACACCCGTGGTGAGCTGAACCTGAACGACGGCCGTTACCGTGCCTACGGGCAGCGGCTGACCATCCGCAAGGCGCGCCTGCTGTTTGCAGGCCCTGTGGACCAGCCCTATCTGGATATCGAGGCCATTCGCCAGACAGATGACGTGATCGCAGGCATTCGTCTGACCGGCAGTGCCGAGCAACCCACCACTGAAGTGTTTTCCGAACCCGCGATGAGCCAGGAGCAGGCGCTCTCCTATCTGGTCATGGGCAGACCGCTGAGTACCTCGGGCGAAGACAACAACATGGTCGCTCAGGCTGCACTGGCGCTTGGCGTTGCCGGTAGCTCGTCGACCACCGGCAAGCTCGCGGACAATCTGGGTATCAAAGACTTCGAACTGGACACCTCGGGAACCGGCGACAAGACCAATGTGGTTGCCAGCGGCAAGATCACCGAGAAGCTCAGCCTGCGTTATGGTGTCGGCGTGTTTGAACCGGCCAATACCATTGCGTTGCGCTATCTGCTCAGCAAGCGCGTGTACCTTGAGGCTGCAAGCGGTGTTGCCAGTTCGCTGGATATTTTCTATAAAAGAGACTTCTGAATACTGGCCAGCGGCTGTAATGGCACTGGCCTGCGTTCAACCGGTTTACCCTGTTAAAACAGTGTGACCCATCACACGCTCTCTCTATTCAGGCTGCCGGTAATCATGGATCGATTCAACGCCATGCGCGTATTCACCCGTATCGTCGAGCTGGGCGGTTTCGCCAGGGCGGCCGAGAGCCTGCACATGCCCCGTGCATCCGTGACGATTCTGATCAAACAACTGGAAGCTCACCTGGGTGTGCAGCTCTTGCAGCGCACTACGCGTCAGGTCAGCACCACGCCTGACGGCAAGGCCTATTACCAGCGCTGCGTAAGCCTGCTGGCCGATCTGGACGACGCCGAAGCGTCCTTCTCAGCGGCGGGGGCCGAGCCCAAGGGGCTGCTGCGTGTCGACCTGCCGGTGAGCCTGGGGCGCATGGTCGTGATACCCGCGCTGCCTGAATTTGCCCGGCGCTACCCGCAGATCCGACTGGAAATCGGCATGAGCGACAGACCGGTCGACCTGATCCGCGAGGGCGTGGACTGTGTCTTGCGCGCCGGAGCAGCATTGGACGAAACGCTGGTCGCCAGGCCGCTGGGCAGCCTGACCCAGATCACTTGCGCCAGTCGCGATTACCTGCAGCGATACGGTACGCCGCTGAATCTGCCGGACCTCGCGCAACATCAGGTAATCGAATATTTCTCGACCAGCACGGGCAAGCGCTATGGTCTGGAGTTCATGGCCGGTGGCGTGGAGGTCGATCAAGCGTTGGCCTGTTCTATTTCGGTCAACAGTGCCGACGGTTATGTAGCGGCTTGCGAGGCTGGTTTCGGCCTGATACAGGTACCGCGTTACCATGTCGCCGCACAGTTGCGCAGCGGCATACTGGTCGAGGTGCTGCGGTTGCATCGTCCGCCGCCGCTGGCGTTGACGGTGCTTTACCCACCTCATCGTCAGTTGTCACGACGCATCAGGGTATTCGTCGATTGGCTGGTGGAATTATGTGCCCACCCAGATATCAGGGACAGACTGGTTTCCTGAGAAAATTCGGAAATATCCTATATAGGACACGGCACACTTTCGTGTTTAACTTCCGGTTCTTTTATTCATCTCAAAAAAGGAATGTGTTTCATGGCTCAAGTAACCCTCAAAGGCGGCCCTGTTCAAGTCAATGGCAAGCTGCCTGAAGTCGGCAGCAAGGCACCTGCCTTCACGCTGGTGGGTGAAGGTCTTGCCGACAAGACCCTGGCTGACTTCGCTGGCAAGCGCAAGGTGCTGAACATTTTTCCGAGCGTCGATACACCGACCTGTGCAACGTCGGTACGCAAATTCAACGCCCAGGCAAACGAGCTGAGCAATGCCGTTGTTCTGTGTATCTCTGCTGACCTGCCGTTTGCCCAGTCCCGCTTCTGCGGCTCCGAAGGTCTGGAAAACGTCAAGAACCTGTCTTCTTTCCGCGCTGCCGATTTCAGCGAGCATTACGGCGTTGCAATTGCAGACGGCCCGCTGAAAGGTCTGACCGCTCGTGCGGTGGTTGTTCTGGACGAAAACGACAAAGTGCTGCACAGCGAACTGGTAACAGAGATCGCTAACGAACCCGACTACGACGCTGCATTGGCTGTGCTTAAGTAACTTTCCGCAACACTTCGACGGCCTGAATCCGCTCAGGCCGTTTTTTTGTTTGTGCGTCATACGTTTATCGAAAGTAAGCGCTTGGTAAAGGCGCTTTGCTTGTAACGCATCTGTGCTTATTGTTCAGCCTTCTGAAGAAGCCCCCACCTGTAATGGTTGATTTATTCATGCAATCGTCTGGCTCTCGTAAATCCCGTCGCTGGTTGATCAGTTTGTTGATCCTGTTGGCCATTGTTGCCCTGTGCTGGTGGTTATGGCCTGCCTCCACTCCCGGCAAAGGGGCCGAGAGCAAGAAGCATGGCGCAGGTGGCATGGCGCGGCCTGGCTTCGGTGCATCGGCTGTCGCTGTCCCGGTGCGGGTAGCCCCGGCAACCGAAGGCGATTTCCCGATCTACTACAAGGCGCTTGGCACGGTAACGGCGATGAACACCATCAATGTGCGCAGCCGGGTGGCGGGAGAGCTGGTCAAGCTTTATTTCCAGGAAGGGCAGATGGTCAAGGCGGGTGACCTGCTGGCGGAAATCGATCCGCGCAGTTATCAGGTGGCGTTGCAGCAGGCCGAAGGTACGCTGGCGACCAATCAGGCGCTGCTCAAGAATGCTCAGCTCGACGTACAGCGTTACCGTGGGCTTTTTGCCGAGGACAGCATCGCCAAACAGACCCTCGACACTGCCGAGTCGCTGGTCAATCAGTACAAGGGCACGATCAAGACCAATCAGGCGGCCGTGGCTGATGCGAAGCTGAGCCTGGACTTCACACGCATTCGTGCGCCTATTGCAGGTCGTGTCGGCCTCAAACAGCTGGACGTCGGCAACCTGGTTGCCGCCAACGACACAACCGCGCTGGTGGTAATTACCCAGACCCAGCCCATCTCGGTCGCCTTCACGCTCCCGGAAAAGGACCTGTCGAAGGTCATTTCCCGCTACCGCACCGGCGACAAGCTGCCCGTCGAAGCCTGGGACCGTGGCGATACGAAAATGCAGGCTTCCGGTGTACTCGCCAGCCTCGACAATCAGATCGACGTGGCGACCGGCACACTTAAGTTCAAGGCCCGCTTCGATAACAGTGACGAGATCCTGTTTCCCAATCAGTTCGTCAATGTGCGTCTGCGCGCCGATACGTTGAAACAGGTGACGCTGGTGCCAACGGCTGCCGTTCAGTTCGGCACTGACGGGACCTTTGTCTATGTCCTGGACGGTGACAAGAAGGTCAAACTCAAACTGTTGAAGACCGGCCCGAGCGACGAGACATCGACGGTGATCACCGAAGGTCTGGCAGCCGGCGAACGGGTCGTGCTCGAAGGCACCGACCGTCTGCGCGACGGTGCTGAAGTCGAGGTCGTAAACGACAGCAAGGATGTACCGGCGGGTCCCGTTCAGAAGTTGCAGGGCAAGCCTGACAGCAAGACAGACAAGTCGGCAGCACTCGGCAAGGTGGAAAAACCAAACGTATGAACATGTCGCGCCTGTTCATCCTGCGTCCGGTTGCCACCACGCTCAGTATGCTGGCAATCGTCCTGGCGGGTCTGATTGCTTACACACTGCTGCCGGTGTCGGCGCTGCCTCAGGTCGACTATCCGACCATTCGGGTGATGACGCTGTATCCCGGCGCCAGCCCGCAGGTCATGACCAGCTCCGTCACTGCGCCTCTTGAGCGTCAATTCGGGCAGATGCCTGGTTTGACCCAGATGGCCTCGACCAGCTCGGGCGGCGCGTCGGTCATTACCTTGCGTTTCAGCCTCGAAATCAACATGGATGTGGCTGAGCAGCAGGTGCAGGCGGCGATCAACGCGGCCACCAACCTTCTGCCTACCGATCTTCCGGCACCGCCGGTCTATAACAAGGTCAACCCGGCAGACACGCCGGTTCTGACCCTGGCGATTACCTCGAAAACCATGCTGCTGCCCAAGCTCAATGATCTGGTTGATACACGCATGGCGCAGAAAATCTCGCAGATCAGCGGCGTCGGCATGGTCAGCATTGCCGGCGGGCAGCGTCAGGCTGTGCGGATCAAGGTCAACCCGGAGGCGCTGGCCGCCAACAGCCTGAACCTGTCTGATGTGCGGACCCTGATCGGCGCGTCCAACGTCAACCAGCCCAAGGGCAATTTCGATGGGCCGACCCGGGTTTCGATGCTCGATGCCAACGATCAGCTGAAGTCTCCCGAGGAGTACGCCAACCTGATTCTGGCCTATAAGGATGGCGCCCCCCTGCGCCTGAAGGATGTGGCCGAAATCGTCGATGGTGCGGAAAACGAACGCCTGGCGGCCTGGGCCAATCGGAGTCAGGCGGTGCTGCTGAACATTCAGCGCCAGCCGGGCGCCAACGTGATCGAGGTGGTCGACCGGATCAAGACATTGCTGCCGTCAATCACCGAGAACCTTCCGGCCGGCCTCGACGTCGTGGTCCTGACGGACCGCACACAGACGATTCGCGCGTCGGTAACCGATGTTCAGCACGAGTTGCTGATCGCGATCATTCTGGTGGTCCTGGTCACGTTCCTGTTCCTGCGTCGCTTCAGCGCGACGATCATTCCCTCCATCGCCGTCCCGCTGTCACTGGTAGGCACCTTCGGCGTCATGTACCTGGCGGGCTTCTCGGTCAACAACCTGACACTGATGGCCATGACCATCGCGACCGGTTTCGTTGTCGATGACGCCATCGTGATGCTGGAAAACATCTCCCGGCATATCGAGGAGGGCGAAACACCTCTGCAGGCCGCCCTGAAGGGCGCGAAGCAGATCGGTTTCACCCTGATTTCCCTGACCCTGTCGCTGATTGCAGTCCTGATCCCGCTGTTGTTCATGGCTGACGTGGTAGGGCGACTGTTCCGCGAGTTCGCGATCACCCTGGCGGTCGCCATCCTGATATCGCTGGTGGTATCGCTGACCCTGACGCCCATGATGTGCGCACGGCTGCTCAAGCGCGAGCCAAAGGAAGAAGAGCAGAGCCGTTTCTATCGCGCCAGCGGTGCCTGGATCGACTGGCTGATCAATATCTACGCCGGCGGGTTGCGCTGGGTGCTCAGGCATCAGCCACTGACCCTGTTGGCGGCATTGGTCACTCTGGCACTGACTGTGCTGCTGTACATCGTTGTGCCCAAGGGCTTTTTTCCGGTGCAGGACACCGGCGTGATCCAGGGCATTTCGGAAGCGCCACAGTCGGTCTCCTTTGCTGCCATGAGCCAGCGTCAGCAGGCGCTGGCTGACATCATTCTCAAGGACCCTGCGGTGGTCAGTCTGTCTTCCTACATTGGTGTTGACGGTGACAACGCAACGCTCAACAGCGGGCGTCTGCTGATCAACCTCAAGCCCCACTCAGAGCGTGACCTCACCGCATCCGAGGTGATCCAGCGCCTGCAGCCAGAGGTAGACAAGCTTTCGGACATTCGTCTGTTCATGCAGCCGGTGCAGGACCTGACCATTGAAGACCGGGTCAGTCGTACTCAGTACCAGTTCAGCATGTCATCGCCCGACGCCGAGCTGCTGACGCTGTGGAGCGAAAGGCTGGTCGAGGCGCTCGGCAAACGGTCCGAGTTGACGGATGTGGCCAGCGACCTGCAGGACAAGGGCCTGCAGGTATATCTGAACATCGATCGTGATGCGGCCAGTCGGGTAGGGGTCACCGTTGCGAATATTACCGATGCGCTGTACGACGCATTCGGTCAGCGACAGATTTCCACAATCTATACCCAGGCCAGCCAGTACCGCGTGGTGCTGCAAGCCGCGTCGGGCAGTGAGCTCGGCCCTGCCGCACTTGAGCAGATCCACGTCAAGACCACCGATGGCGCACAGGTAAAACTGTCGAGCCTGGCACGCGTCGAGCAGCGTCAGGCGCAGTTGGCCATCGCTCACCTCGGGCAGTTTCCGGCAGTGATGATGTCGTTCAACCTTGCGCCCGGCGTTGCATTGGGCAAGGCCGTGCAGGTCATCGAACAGGTTGAGCAGGACATCGGCATGCCGATTGGTGTGCAGACCCAGTTTCAGGGCGCTGCCGAGGCATTTCAGGCATCGTTGTCGAGCACGTTGCTGCTGATTCTGGCGGCTGTAGTGACCATGTACATCGTGCTGGGCGTGCTCTACGAGAGTTATATCCACCCGATCACCATCCTCTCGACACTGCCGTCGGCAGCAGTGGGCGCCTTGCTGGCCTTGCTGATCAGCGGCAATGACCTGGGGATGATCGCGATCATCGGTATCATTTTGCTGATCGGCATCGTCAAGAAGAACGCGATCATGATGATCGACTTCGCGCTCGACGCGGAGCGCAACCGGGGTGTTGCTCCGGAAACGGCGATCTACGAAGCGGCGCTGCTGCGTTTCCGGCCGATTCTCATGACCACCCTGGCGGCATTGTTCGGCGCCATTCCGCTGATGCTCGCCAGCGGCTCAGGCGCAGAGTTGCGCCAACCGCTGGGGCTGGTGATGGTCGGCGGTCTGCTGGTCAGCCAGGTACTCACGCTGTTTACCACGCCGGTCATCTACCTGTATTTCGACCGTCTTGGCCGTCGCTGGAGTCGCAGGCCTGCCGACCCGGACCGACTGGAACGGGCTGACGCATGAACCTGTCAGCGCCGTTTATCCGTCGCCCGGTCGCGACCGTATTGCTAAGCCTGGCGATCATGCTGCTGGGCGCGGTCAGCTTCCGCTTGCTGCCGGTCGCGCCATTGCCGAACATGGACTTCCCGGTAATTGTGGTGTCAGCCAGTCTGGCGGGTGCCAGCCCCGAGGTGATGGCCTCCACTGTGGCCACTCCGCTGGAGCGTTCGCTGGGCAGTATTGCCGGGGTCAATACCATGACCAGCAATTCAAGTCAGGGCACGACACGGATCATTCTGCAGTTCGATCTCAATCGCGACATCAATGGCGCAGCGCGGGAAGTGCAGGCGGCGATCAATGCTTCGCGCAACCTGCTGCCCAGCGGTATGCGCAGCATGCCGACCTACAAGAAGGTCAATCCGTCCCAGGCGCCGATCATGGTGTTGTCGATGACGTCGACGGTGCTGGAGAAAGGTCAGCTCTACGACCTGGCATCCACCATCCTGTCACAGAGCCTGTCGCAGGTTTCCGGGGTTGGCGAAGTGCAGATCGGCGGCAGCTCGCTGCCAGCGGTGCGTATCGAGCTGGAGCCACAGATGCTCTCCCAGTACGGCGTATCGCTTGACGACGTGCGTACCGCGATAACCGGTGCGAACGTACGGCGTCCCAAGGGTTTTGTGGAGGATGACCTGCATAACTGGCAGGTGCAGGCCAGCGACCAGCTGGAAACCGCCAAGGACTATGCGCCGCTGATCATTCGCTACAAGGACGGGGCGACCTTGCGCCTCAAGGACGTCGCGAAAGTCAGCGATGCCGTGGAGGATCGCTACAACAGCGGGTTTTATAACAATGACCGGGCGGTGTTACTGGTCGTCAACCGGCAGGCGGGCGCCAACATCATTGAAACCGTGGCGCAGATCAAGGCGCAATTGCCAGCCCTGCGGGCTGTGCTGCCCGCCAGCGTAAGCCTCAATGTCGCGATGGATCGCTCGCCGGTGATCAAGGCGACGCTGCACGAGGCAGAGATGACCCTGCTGATTGCCGTGGTTCTGGTAGTGATGGTGGTGTTTCTGTTTCTCGGCAGCTTTCGCGCATCGCTGATCCCCACTCTGGCGGTTCCGGTATCGCTGGTGGGCACCTTTGCGATCATGCACCTGTTAGGTTTTTCCCTGAACAATCTGTCGTTGATGGCCTTGATCCTCGCCACCGGGCTGGTAGTGGACGATGCAATCGTGGTGCTGGAAAACATTTCCCGGCACATTCACAACGGTCTCGACCCGATGAAGGCGGCATTTCTGGGTGCCAAAGAGGTGGGTTTCACCTTGCTGTCGATGAACGTCTCGCTGGTGGCGGTGTTCATTTCCATTCTGTTCATGGGCGGGCTGGTCGAAAGTCTGTTTCGCGAGTTTTCCATTACCTTGTCGGTGGCAATCGTCGTCTCGCTGATCGTGTCCCTGAGCCTGACGCCGATGTTGTGCGCGCGCTGGCTGAAACCCCACGAGCCTGGCAAGGACAATGCCTTTCAGCGCTGGAGCGAGCGGGTCAACGACCGCATGGTCGCCGGCTATGACCGCTCGCTCGGCTGGGTCATGCGGCATCGCAGGCTGACACTGCTCAGCCTGCTGATTACCGTTGTGGTGAATGTCGCGCTGTATGTGGTGGTGCCCAAGACTTTTCTACCACAGCAGGACACCGGGCAACTGATGGGGTTTGTACGCGGTGACGACGGTCTTTCGTTCTCGGTCATGCAGCCGAAAATGGAAATCTTCCGCCGTTCGATTCTGGCAGACCCGGCGGTGGAGAGTGTTGCCGGTTTTATCGGCGGCAGCGGTGGCACCAATAACGCCTTCATGATCGTACGCCTCAAGCCGATTACCGAGCGCAAGCTGTCTGCCGAAAAAGTGGTCGAGCGTCTGCGCAAGAACATGCCGCATGTGCCCGGCGGCAGGCTGTTCCTGGCGCCTGATCAGGACCTGCAACTGGGTGGTGGTCGCGAGCAGACCAGTTCGCAGTATCAGTACATTGTGCAAAGTGCAGACCTGAGCAGCCTGCGGCTGTGGTATCCGAAGATCGTTGCGGCGCTCAAATCGATTCCGGAGCTGACGGCCATTGACGCCAGGGAAGGGCGCGGGGCGCAGCAAGTGACCCTGGTGGTCAATCGTGATACGGCCAAACGGCTGGGCATCGATATGAACATGGTCACGGCGGTCCTCAACAACGCCTACAGCCAGCGTCAGGTGTCGACGATTTATGACAGCCTCAACCAGTACAAGGTGGTCATGGAGGTCAACCCCAAATACGCTCAGGACCCGGTGACGCTGGAGCAGGTTCAGGTGATTACTGCCGACGGGCAGCGCGTGCCGCTGTCGAGCATTGCTCATTACGAGCGCAGTCTGGCGAACGATCGGGTTTCGCATGACGGTCAGTTCGCTGCTGAAAACATTTCCTTTGATCTGGCCGAAGGCGCCAGCCTCGACAAGGCAACGGTGGCTATCGAGCGCGCAATTGCCGCCATCGGGCTGCCGTCCGACATCATTTCCAAGATGGCCGGGACCGCCAACGCCTTCGCCTCGACCCAGAAAAGCCAGCCCTGGATGATTCTCGGTGCGTTGCTGGCGGTGTATCTGGTGCTGGGGATTCTTTATGAAAGCTACATCCATCCATTGACGATCCTCTCGACGCTGCCATCGGCCGGTGTGGGCGCATTGCTGACGATCTACGTGCTGGGCAGCGAATTCAGCCTGATCTCCCTGTTGGGGCTGTTCCTGCTGATTGGCGTGGTGAAGAAGAACGCAATCATGATGATCGACCTGGCCCTGCACCTTGAACGTGATCAGGGAATGACGCCGCAAGATTCGATACGCAGTGCATGCCTGCAACGCCTGCGCCCCATTCTGATGACCACGATGGCCGCCATTCTGGGTGCATTGCCGTTGCTGCTGAGTACCGCGGAGGGCGCTGAAATGCGCAAGCCGCTGGGCCTGACCATTATTGGTGGGCTGATCTTCAGCCAGATCCTGACCCTCTACACCACCCCGGTGGTTTACCTTTATCTCGACCGTCTGCGCCATCGTTACAATAAATGGCGTGGCGTGCGTACCGATGCTGCTCTGGAAACCCCGCTATGACCGAACGCCTGGCCTTTATATCCCGCCCGACAGGGCTGATTCGTCCACTCGCGCTGGGGCTCTGCGTTGTGCTGCTCAGCGCTTGCGCTGTCGGTCCGGATTACCAGAAACCGTCGATGGCCGCGCCTGCGCAGTTCAAGGCCGCTGAAGGCTGGCGTGCAGCTACACCCAGTGATGCGATGGCCAAAGGTGCGTGGTGGGAGGTGTACAGGGATCCGCAACTGAATGCGCTGGTCGAACGGCTCAATACCTCCAACCAGACCGTCGCCCAGTACGATGCGCAGTACCGGCAGGCACAAGCACTGGTGCGCAGCTCCAGAGGCGCATTTCTGCCGACACTGGACCTGACCACCGGCAAGACCCGCTCGGGGCAGGGCACAGGTACATCGAATACCGGTACGAATACCAGCGCCTCGGGAATTCGCAACAGTTACAACGCGCAGCTGGGCGTCAGTTGGGAAGCCGATGTATGGGGCAAATTGCGTCGCGGGCTGGAGGCTGACACCGCCAGTGCGCAGGCAAGTCTTGCGGACCTGGCAGCGATGCGCCTTAGCCTGCAATCGGAGCTGGTGCAGAACTATCTGCAATTGCGGGTCATTGACGAACAGAAACGCCTGCTGGAATCCACTGTGGACACCTATCAGCGCTCTCTGACCCTCACCCAGAATCAATACCGCGCCGGTATTTCAGGAAGTGACGCTGTCGCCCAGGCGCAGACACAGTTGAAAAGCACTCAGGCCGACCTGATCGATCTGGCCTGGCAGCGTGCGCAATTCGAGAATGCCATTGCCGTGCTGATGGGCATGGCGCCCGCAGACTTCAATCTGCCGGCCAGCACTTCGATTCCGCAATTGCCGCAGATCCCGCCAGGGCTGCCGTCCCAGTTGCTTGAACGCCGACCGGACATCGCCGCAGCCGAACGCTCGGTGATGGGCGCCAATGCCAACATCGGCGTCGCCAAGGCCGCTTACTACCCAGACTTCACGCTGAGCATGAGCGGCGGTTACAGCAGCAGTACGTTCGCCAACTGGATCAGCCTGCCCAACCGCTTCTGGTCGGTAGGGCCGCAACTGGCGCTGACATTGTTCGACGGTGGCAGGCGGACGGCGGAGGTCGATCGTACCGAGGCCGTGTATGACCAGACCGTCGCCCAGTACCGGCAGACCGTGTTGAATGGTTTTCAGGAGGTCGAAAATTACCTGGTTCAGCTCAAGGTCTATGAGCAGGAGGCCGCCGTGCGCCAGGAAGCGCTGGTGTCGGCGCGTGACTCGCTGCGCCTGACCAACAACCAGTACAAGGCCGGGCTGATCGGCTATCTTGACGTCGTCAACGTACAGGCCACTGCTTTGAGCAATGAACGCAGTGTGCTGAACGTGCTGCAAAGTCGCTTGATTGCCAGCGTCCAGCTGATTGCCGCATTGGGTGGCGGCTGGAATGCTGAAACGGGTTTGACCCTCAGGGAGTAAGTGCTTCACGGGGCAAAGGCGGTTTTTCTTGAACTGTTCGTGATAAATGAAAAATTAATAGCTAGTTGCCATCTTTTCGACCAGATACCGCGACATTTGGCAGCGATTGCGTACAATCATCCCCCGCAGTATCGGCATGGACGCGCTCATTGGGCTCCAGGTGCGTTTATGTTGATTGGCAGCTATACCCCGTCGCTCGTCGTGGTCTCCGTTCTCGTCGCAATTGTTGCTGCGTACACTGCTCTCGATCTGGTTGGCCGTATTATTTCGGCCAGGGGCCGCGCCGTTTATGTATGGATTGCGGGCGGCGCATTCGCAATGGGCGTTGGCAGTTGGTCGACGCACTTCATCGGTATGCTGGCATTCGTCCTGCCTATCGACGTTGGCTATGATGTGCCGCTGGCGCTGTTGTCCTTGCTGATCGCAATACTGTCTTCCGGTTTCGCGCTGTGGCTGGCCGCCCGGCCGCTGTTATCCGCCGCACAGATTGGCCTGGGTGGATTGTTGCTGGGGCTTGGCATCAGCGCCATGCATTACACCGGCATGGCGGCAATGCGCATGCAACCCGGCATCGAATACACGCCCTGGTTGTTCGCGCTTTCCCTGGCTATCAGCATTGCTGCCTCTGCGGCGGCGTTATGGATAGCGTTTCGTCTTCGCCAGCAACGGCCCAGGGTATACCTGATGCGCGCAGTAGCGGCAATTCTGCTGGGTACGGCCATTATCGGTATGCATTACACCGGGATGGCGGCGGCCACCTTTGCCGATGGCAGCTTTTGTGGTGCGTTGCCCGAGGGGTTGAGCAGCAATGGACTGGACCGAATTGTTCTGGTCGCCAGTCTTTCGATACTGGGTATCGCGCTGTTCAGTTGTATTCTCGACTCCCACCTCGAGACACGTACCGCTGTCCTGGCCAATTCCCTGACTGAAGCCAATCAGGAGCTTACCCACCTGGCTCTGCATGACAACCTCACCGGGCTGCCGAACCGTGTGTTGTTGACGGATCGCATCGAGCAGGCGATGAAGAAAGTCAGCGAGAGAGGCGGTTGCTTTGCGTTGATGTTCATGGACCTTGATGGTTTCAAACCGGTGAATGATGCGTTCGGCCACCATACCGGGGACTTGCTGTTGCGGCAGGTCGCTCTGCGTCTTCGTCAAAACCTGCACCGGCACGACACGCTGGCAAGGATCGGTGGTGATGAGTTCGTGCTGCTGGTCGAGCTGCATGACCCGCAGGATGCGTTGGCTGTCGCAACACGCCAGGTCAATGAAATAGGCAATCCGTTTACCATCGGCGAGCATCAATTGCAGATTTCGCTGAGTATCGGCATCTGCATGTACCCCGGCAATGGCAATACCCAGCACGAACTTCTGATCAACGCCGATGCCGCCATGTATCACACCAAAGCGGCCGGCAAGAACGGCTACAGCTTTTTCGATGCATCGATGAACAGCAACGCACGCAATCAGTTGCAGATGTCTCAGGACTTGCGCAAGGCGATCAAACACAGGCAGTTCTGTATCTATTACCAGCCCAAGTTCGACGCCTTGACCGGACTGCCCCTTGGCGCAGAAGCGCTATTGCGCTGGAACCATCCGGAACAAGGCGTAATGGGCCCCGACCAGTTCATCGCCATGGCAGAGAAAACCGGCCTGATCATTCAGATCGGCGAGTGGGTACTGGACGAGGCTTGCCGACAGATGCGTGAGTGGTACACCCAGGGCTACGCGCACTGGCGCATTGCGGTAAACCTGTCAGCGCTGCAGTTCTGCCATGCGGGGCTGGTCACTGCGGTGGCGGATACGCTGGCCAGGCATCAGCTCCCGGCTAATTGCCTTACCCTGGAAATCACCGAGACTACGGCCATGCATGATGCCGATGCCAGCCTGGCGGTGTTGCAGAGGCTGTCGGAAATGGGTGTGGATCTATCGATTGACGATTTTGGCACCGGTTACTCCAGCCTGATGTACCTGAAGCGCCTGCCCGCCAATGAAATCAAGATTGATCGAGGTTTCGTGCGTGACCTTGAGCATGACACCGACGATGCCGCCATCGTGTCGGCCATCGTTGCGGTGGGGCAGGCGTTGAACCTGCGGATTGTCGCCGAAGGCGTGGAAACCACGGTTCAGAAGCGCTTCCTGACTCACTTGGGATGCCACTCCCTGCAAGGTTTTCTGCTCGGTTATCCTTTGCCGGCTGAGCAATTTCTCGACGAAATCCGCGCCGCCGAAGCGAAAGCGGCAGTTGACGTGCCCGATGTTGGGCAACCGGCTTTCTGAAGCGCATGGATGGCGCTGGACGGCAAAGGCTGGCACGATCAGAACCGTTTGGCTAACCTGCGGGTGTTAGCTGCGCCTTGATGCTGGCTTCTGAGAAAAATCATGGAAAAAGTCCTCGTTATTACCGGTGGCTCGCGCGGAATCGGCGCAGCCACTGCGCGTCTGGCCGCTGTACAGGGCTATCGGATCTGTATCAATTATCTGTCTGATCATGCCGCAGCCGAAAAGACGGCAGTGCAGGTCAGAGCTCTGGGTGCTCAGGCGATCACCTTGCAGGCCGACGTCAGCAACGAAGACGAGATCATGCGCCTGTTCGCCAGAGTCGATTCGGAACTCGGTCGCGTTACTCATCTGGTCAACAATGCAGGCACGCTCGCTCAGGCTTCAAGAGTCGAAGACATGTCCGAATTCCGCATGCTCAAAATGATGATGACCAACGTCGTCGGGCCGATGCTGTGCAGCAAACATGCCTTGTTACGCATGCTGCCGAGTCACGGCGGGCACGGTGGCAGCATCGTCAACGTATCCTCGCTCGCGGCCCGTCTGGGCTCGGCAGGCGAATATGTGGACTACGCAGCTTCGAAAGGCGCGCTGGACACGTTCACCATCGGTCTTTCCAGGGAAGTGGCCGGGGAGAATATTCGCGTCAACGCGGTGCGGCCAGGGTTCATCTTCACCGACTTTCACGCCCTGAGCGGCGATCCGTTCCGCGTCAGCAAACTCGAGGGCGCACTGCCAATGGGCCGTGGCGGTACGGCGGAGGAAGTGGCCGAGGCCATTCTCTGGTTGCTGTCGGACAACGCGTCGTATGCCACTGGAACGTTCATCGATCTGGCGGGCGGGCGCTGAAGGCGTGCATGATCCGGCAACCGCCTTCAGACACCGCTTACTGATTCGTCACACCGTTACAGGTGGCGCATTGGCGGGCGGATCGACTATCGGCGTTTGATTGGGTGGCGGCGTTGAGGGCGGTGGCTCCTGTTCGGGTACGGGCTCGGGCAGAACAGGGTCGTCGATGTTTGGATCAGGTACTTCTACTGGATTGGGTAGAGTCATGGTTGCAGCCTCCTTGTTGACCCTTTTTACGACCCCCCGGCCTGATTGATGATTCAATTGATTTGAACTGGATAACCCTTGCCCGATTCTTCTGCCCTGCGTTTGGCTCATGTTCAATGCGCCCGCCTGACAACCTCAAAACCTTTGAACTTTACCTTCGTTGACCGCTCGGAACCTAGGCAGCTGAATTCGACGAGTCTTCTGCATGTTGCGATTTTCCGCTGCCATACCGTCAATTTTTCCATTGCATGGAATGCACAGGAGCGTCCCTGGGGCGTGAGGAGTGATGCTCGATGAGTGAACAGCCATACGGTCCGGATTCCCTGGCCACTGATGTACCGCACCCAACCCAACCCTTGTCACTGACCCAGGCGCTGCAATTGCCCCGCATCGTGATCGAAGACACGTTGCCAGTGATCGACGGTGGCCTGTTTGCGGCCAAGGCGATCATCGGGCAACCGGTCACCGTTACCAGCAAGGTCTACGCCGACGGGCACGACAAGATGGCGGTCAATATCCGCTGGCGTGCTGCCGATGAAGACACTTGGCACAGCGCGCCAATGCACGAACTGGGCAATGACAGCTGGGTCGGTGAGTTCACCCCGACTTCGGTCAGCCGCTATGTGTTTCGCCTTGAAGCCTGGATCGATCAGTTCGGCAGCTATCGTTATGAACTGGACAAGAAGTTCGGCGCTGGCGTGCCTGTCGACCTGGAACTGGAAGAAGGGCGCATTCATCTGGTGCATGCCGCTGAACGCAGCCAGCACGAGCAGCGCCAGCAGATTGAAGGCCTGCTAGGCCAGCTGGAGCAGGGCGATAAAGACGAGAAGGTCGCGTTGCTGTTGCACAGCGAAACCGCAAACCTGATGAAGCTGGCCGATAATCAGGCCTTCTTGAGCCGTAGCGTTGAATTTCCGCTGGATGTGGAGCGTGAGCTGGCGCAGTTTGCCAGCTGGTACGAGCTGTTTCCTCGCTCGATCACTGACGACCCGGCGCGCCACGGTACCTTCAACGATGTCCACTCGCGTCTGCCGATCATCCGCGACATGGGTTTCGACGTGTTGTACTTCCCGCCTATTCATCCTATCGGCCGTGCCCATCGCAAGGGGCCGAACAACTCTCTGACCGCAGGGCCGGATGATCCGGGCAGCCCGTACGCAATCGGCAGCGAAGATGGCGGCCATGAAGCCATCCATCCGCAGTTGGGCAGCCGTGAAGACTTCCGTAACCTGGTGAAGGCTGCGGCCGATCACGGGCTGGAAATCGCATTGGATTTCGCCATTCAATGTTCGCAGGACCATCCGTGGCTCAAGCAGCATCCGGGCTGGTTCTCATGGCGTCCGGACGGCACGATCCGTTATGCGGAAAACCCGCCGAAGAAGTATCAGGACATCGTCAACGTCGATTTCTACGCGCCTGATGCCATTCCCGGTCTGTGGCTGGAATTGCGTGACATCGTTCTGGGCTGGGTCAATGAAGGCGTGAAGATTTTCCGCGTCGATAACCCGCACACCAAACCGCTACCGTTCTGGCAGTGGATGATCGGCGAGGTGCGCAATCAGCATCCTGAGGTCATGTTCCTTGCCGAAGCATTCACCAAGCCTGCCATGATGGCGCGACTGGGCAAGGTCGGTTACAGCCAGAGTTACACGTATTTCACCTGGCGCAACACCAAGGCAGAGCTGTCCGAGTACTTCACCCAGCTCAACGAAGTGCCTTGGCGTGATTGCTATCGCCCGAACTTTTTCGTCAATACGCCTGATATCAACCCGCGCTTCCTGCATGAGTCCGGCCGTCCTGGATTTCTGATCCGTGCAGCGCTGGCCACCATGGGCTCCGGGCTGTGGGGCATGTATTCGGGGTTTGAGTTGTGTGAAGCGGCACCGATTCCCGGCAAGGAAGAGTATCTGGACTCGGAAAAGTACGAGATTCGCGTTCGGGACTATGCAGCGCCAGGCAACATCATTGCCGAGATCGCCCAGCTCAATCGCATTCGCAGGCAGAACCCCGCGCTGCAAACCCACTTGGGGTTGAAGCTGTATAACGCCTGGAATGACAACATTCTGTACTTCGGCAAGCGTTCGGCGGATGGCAGCAACTTCATTCTGATTGCCGTCAACCTTGACCCCTTCAACGCACAGGAAGCAGATTTCGAGCTGCCACTGTGGGAAATGGGCCTGCCGGATGATGCGGCGACGTCGGGTGAAGACCTGATGACCGGACACCGCTGGACCTGGTACGGCAAGTATCAGCACACGCGTCTTGATCCATCACAACCGTTTGGAATCTGGCGTATCCAGGCTGCGCAATAACACTCCCAAGGAGTCAGTAATGGCCAAGAAGCCCGGTGACGCGACATTCATCAAAGACCCGCTCTGGTACAAGGATGCGGTGATTTATCAGGTTCATGTGAAATCGTTCTTCGATTCCAACAACGACGGGATCGGCGATTTCGCGGGCTTGATAGAAAAGCTCGACTACATTGCCGCGCTGGGGGTCAACACCATCTGGTTGTTGCCGTTCTACCCGTCGCCGCGCCGGGACGATGGTTACGACATTTCCGAATACCGCGATGTGCACAGCGATTACGGCACCATGGCCGATGCCAAGCGCTTCATCGCTCAGGCGCACAAGCGTGGCCTGCGGGTGATCAGTGAGCTGGTTATCAACCATACGTCCGACCAGCACCCGTGGTTTCAGAAAGCGCGTCATGCCAAGCCCGGCTCCAAGGCACGGGATTTCTATGTCTGGTCGGATACCGACCAGAAATACGACGGCACGCGGATCATTTTTCTCGACACAGAAACGTCCAACTGGACTTGGGACCCGGTCGCCGGTCAATACTTCTGGCACCGCTTTTACTCCCACCAGCCGGATTTGAACTTTGATAACCCGCAGGTACTGGATGCAGTGCTTGAAGTCATGCGCTTCTGGCTTGATCTGGGCATCGACGGCTTGCGTCTGGACGCTATCCCGTACCTGATCGAACGCGACGGCACCAATAACGAGAACCTTCCGGAAACCCATCAGGTGCTCAAGCGTATTCGCGCCGAGATCGATGCGAACTACCCGGACCGCATGCTGCTGGCCGAGGCCAATCAGTGGCCGGAAGACACCCAGCTGTATTTCGGCGACAGCAAGGGGCCGGATGGCGACGAATGTCACATGGCGTTTCACTTTCCGCTGATGCCGCGCATGTACATGGCGCTGGCGCAGGAAGACCGTTTTCCGATCACCGATATTCTGCGCCAGACACCGGAAATTCCGGAGAATTGCCAATGGGCGATTTTCCTCCGTAACCACGACGAACTGACCCTGGAAATGGTGACGGATCGTGAGCGTGATTACCTCTGGAATTACTATGCCGCTGACCGCCGCGCGCGGATCAACCTGGGTATCCGTCGACGCCTGGCACCACTGGTTGATCGGGATCGCCGCCGGGTCGAACTGTTGAACAGTATGCTGTTGTCTATGCCCGGCACGCCGACGTTGTATTACGGCGATGAGATCGGCATGGGCGATAACATTTATCTGGGTGACCGGGATGGTGTGCGTACGCCGATGCAGTGGTCGATCGACCGCAACGGCGGCTTTTCGCGTGCCGACCCGGCCAGCCTGGTATTGCCGCCGATCATGGACCCGATGTACGGCTTCCAGTCGGTCAACGTCGAAATTCAGGAGCGTGATCCGCACTCGCTGCTGAACTGGAATCGACGCATGCTGGCGGTGCGCAAACAGCAGAAGGCATTCGGGCGTGGCACGCTGAAAATGCTCTCGCCGTCGAACCGCCGCATTCTTGCGTACACCCGCGAGTACACGGCACCTGATGGTCACAGTGAAGTGGTGTTGTGTGTTGCCAACGTTTCCAGCGCCGCTCAGGCTGCAGAGCTTGAGCTGTCGGCTTACGCAGGCACAGTGCCGGTGGAAATGCTCGGTGGCAGCGCATTTCCGCCTATCGGGCAGTTAAGCTATTTGCTGACGCTCCCGCCGTATGGTTTTTACTGGTTTTTACTGGCTTCGGAGAATCAAATGCCCAGTTGGCACGTTGAACCCGCGCAGAGCATGCCGGACTTCCCGACCCTGGTGCTCAAGAAGCGCCTTGAGGAGTTGCTCGAAGAGCCGCTGCGCAGCACCATGGAAAAAACCTCACTGGCTGTTTATTTGCCAAAACGCCGCTGGTTCGCAGGCAAGGGCAAGGACATAGAGCAGGTCAACATCGCGTATGCAGTGCGTTTCGGCGATGAGGCGCACCCGGTGTTGCTCAGCGAGATAGAAGTGACTGCAGATGGCCAGACCGATCGCTATCAGCTGCCATTCGGCTTGCTCGCCGAAGACGACATCAGCAGTGCATTGCCACAGCAACTGGCACTTGCCAGAGTGCGGCGTAATCGTGATGTCGGGCTGATCACCGATGCGTTTACTCTGGAAACCTTCATTCGTGCAGTGATTCAGGGCATGCAATCGGATACGGTCATCCCCTGTGCCGACGGCGAGTTGCGTTTCGAGCAGAGTTCGCAGCTGGCACCGCTCGGCCTTACCGCAGAGTCGGAAGTGCGTTACCTGTCTGCCGAGCAGTCGAACAGCTCGGTGGTCGTCGGTGGCAGCCTGGTGCTCAAACTGATTCGTAAAGTCAGTGCCGGGACGCACCCGGAGCTGGAAATGGGTGCTTTCCTGACCAATGCCGGCTTCAAGAATATCTCGCCGTTGCTGGGTTCGCTGGTGCGTGTCGGCAAAGACGGAAAACCTAATCTGCTGATGATTGCCCAAGGCTACCTGAGCAATCAGGGTGACGCTTGGGAGTGGACGCAGAACAATCTGGAACGCGCAGTACGCGATGAGTTGGCGCATGGCGTGTCCGGTCAGGAACAGCATTACAATGCGTTGCTGGAACTTGCGGACTTTTCGCGCAGCCTTGGCCAGCGTCTCGGTGAGATGCACCAGATTCTGGCGTCGCCTACCGACAACGCAGACTTTGCTGTTGAAGTCACCAGCAGTCAGGACAGCAAGGCCTCCGGAACCAGCGTCAATGCTCAGCTTGAGCGCGCCTTGCAACTGCTTGAGCAGCGCAAGGGCGATCTGGAGCAGGACGATCAGCAACTGGTCAGCGATTTGCTCGCCCGGCGCAAGCAGATTCGTCAGCGCGTCGAAGGTCTGGCCAAGCGCTCGGCAGGTGGCCTGCGCATTCGTGTGCATGGTGACTTGCACCTCGGCCAAGTGCTGGTGGTCAAGGGCGATGCCTATCTGATCGATTTCGAGGGGGAACCGGCCCGCGCACTTGAAGAACGCCGTGCCAAGCACAGCCCGTTCAAGGATGTCAGCGGTGTTTTGCGTTCGTTTGACTACGCTGCCGCCATGGCGGTACGCAGCGCGCAAAGCGTCGACACCTCGCCTGAGGCCGCCGGTGCTCGCAAACGTGTCGCCGAGACCTACCTGGCGCAGGCGCGGGAAGCCTTTATCGAAGGCTACCGTTCGGCAACAACCGGAATGGCCCATGCCTGGAAAGATGCAAAAGGGGAGGACGCCGCACTGGAATTGTTCACCCTTGAAAAAGCTGCTTATGAAGTGATCTACGAAGCCGAGAATCGTCCAGCCTGGTTGGCCGTACCCTTGCAAGGCTTGCGTGGGTTGCTGCAACCGTCTGATGGAGAGCCAATATGAATGCGCCTCACAAAACCGGCACAGGCCGCCGCGCGATTCCCGCTGCTGTGGACCTCGATGCGCTGATCCGCGCTGAACACCGTGATCCTTTCTCGATCCTGGGGCCGCACGGTGATGGCGGCAGCGGGCAATACGTTCGTGCCTATCTGCCCGCAGCGTTGAGCGTGCGTCTGCTGGCCAAGGATGATGGCCGCGAGCTGGGCGAGATGGAAATGAGCGAGGTGCCGGGGTTTTTCGTCGGTCATCTCGAGCAACCCCAGCCTTACCTTCTGAAGGTCCAATGGGCTGGCGGTGAACAAATCACCGAGGACCCTTACAGTTTTGGCCCGCTGTTGGGCGAGATGGACCTTTATCTATTCGCCGAAGGTAACCACCGCGACCTGAGCAGTTGCCTTGGCGCGCAAGTGACCAACGTCAATGGCGTGGACGGGGTTCGTTTTGCGGTCTGGGCGCCGAATGCCCGCCGAGTGTCGGTGGTCGGCAGTTTCAACAGCTGGGATGGTCGTCGTCACCCGATGCGCCTGCGTCACCCGACCGGCGTATGGGAGATTTTCGTCCCGCGTCTGCAGCCTGGTGAGGTCTACAAGTACGAGATACTCGGTGCCCACGGGATTCTGCCGCTTAAAAGCGACCCGATGGCACTGGCCACCACGCTGCCGCCCGATACGGCGTCAAAAATCTCTGCGCCGCTGAAGTTCGAGTGGAACGACCAGGAGTGGCTGCAATCACGAACAGGGCGTCACGACGTTGCCGCACCGCTGTCGATCTACGAACTGCACGCAGGTTCGTGGCAGATGGAGCAGCACGAGGACGGTCAATGGCGACAGTACAACTGGCGCGAGCTGGCTGACCGACTGATTCCCTACGTCAAGGAACTGGGCTTCACCCACATCGAGCTGATGCCGATCATGGAGCACCCGTTCGGGGGCTCATGGGGCTATCAGTTACTGGCCCAGTTTGCACCGACCGCCCGTTACGGTTCGCCAGAAGATTTCGCTGCGTTCGTCGACGCCTGCCATCGGGCTGAAATCGGCGTGATTCTTGACTGGGTGCCTGCGCATTTCCCGACCGATACCCACGGGCTGGCGCAGTTCGACGGCACCGCGCTGTATGAGTACGCCGATCCCAAGGAAGGCTTCCATCAGGACTGGGACACGCTGATCTACAACCTGGGGCGCACCGAAGTTCATGGCTTCATGCTGGCTTCGGCGTTGCACTGGCTCAAGCATTACCACATCGACGGTCTGCGCGTGGATGCGGTGGCGTCAATGCTGTACCGCGACTATTCGCGTAAAGCGGGCGAATGGGTGCCGAATCGCTTTGGCGGACGCGAAAACCTCGAGGCAATCGACTTTCTGCGTCATTTGAACGACGTAGTTGCGCTGGAAGCCCCAGGGACCATGGTGATTGCGGAAGAGTCGACCGCGTGGCCGGGTGTCAGCGAGCCGACCCAGCAGGGTGGGCTGGGCTTCAACTACAAGTGGAACATGGGCTGGATGCATGATTCGCTGCAGTATATGGAAGAGGACCCGATCAATCGCGGGCACCACCATGGCAAGCTGAGCTTCAGCCTGGTGTACGCGTGGTCAGAGCGCTTCGTACTGCCTATTTCCCATGACGAAGTGGTACACGGCAAGCATTCGCTGATCGACAAAATGCCTGGCGACCGCTGGCAGAAATTCGCCAACCTGCGCGCCTACCTTTCATTCATGTGGACGCACCCTGGCAAGAAACTGCTGTTCATGGGCTGTGAGTTCGGCCAATGGCGCGAGTGGAATCATGACGAGCAACTGGACTGGTACTTGATGCAATACGCCGACCACGTTGGCGTAAAGAATCTGGTCGGCGATCTGAATCGCCTCTATCGCCAGGAAAAGGCGCTGCACCAGCGCGATGCCGATCCAGCCGGCTTCCAGTGGCTGATCGGCGACGACCAGGCCAACAGCGTGTTTGCCTACCTGCGCTGGAGCAATGATGGCGAGCCGCTGCTGGTGGTGGCCAACATGACGCCAGTGCCGCGCCTGGATTACCGTGTAGGCGCGCCCGTATCAGGGGCATGGACTGAGTTGCTGAATAGCGACGCGCAAACCTACGCAGGTTCCAACATGGGCAATGGTGGGGAAGTGAACACCGAAGACGAGCCAGCACATGGGATGGAGGCTTCACTGAAACTGAACCTGCCGCCGCTTGCCGTGCTTATCCTCAAACCGAAGAAAGACTGACCAGGGCGCATCCCCGCGCTGACGGTCGCATTACCACACCAGCCTGAAACCCAGGCTGGTGTTTACTCCCTCCGTTCCTTGTTCGCCCAGATCACCAAGGTAATCAGCGCTCCAGTGCAGACTGGCCTTGCTGCTCAATGTCGCTATCATCCCGGCGCCGATACTGCCCGTCGTTGATCGATGCTCGGTTCTTATCTGCTCTGCATGATCGAATGTCAGCGTGTCATGGCCGTCTTTGGTGTGCCAGAGGTTGGCTCGCAGATAAGGCTCTATCGGTACGCTACTGAATTGATAGCGCCCCTTGAAACGCATGCCGATGCGCCCTGTGGTGTAAGACTGACTGTCGAATCCGAGATGGGCAATGCCGTCATGCTGGTCCTGAAGGTCTATGCGTTGGTAGATGATCTGTAGCTGAGGCTCTGCAACCCAGCGCTGTGAGAGTGGCAGCGGATACCCGGCCTCTGCAGACAGGCTCATCACATGGCCTTCAATGTCGACACCTGTGCCCCTGACAGAGCGGCTGCGGCCGCCCAGGCGAGTGCCCATCGCTACGGCGTCAACGTACCCGCCACCGGGCGTCGTCAGCGTCCAGTAGGCCCCCAGACTTTCCCCGCTCAGTTTCAGGTGCCCTGTTTCGTAGTTTCTGAAACCCTCAGCAAAACCCTGCACCTTGCCATCCAGACGGTTATGCGCGACGAACAGCCCGACGCGCTGGCTCCGCCCGTTTTCCAAGTGCCAGGCATACAGATCATGGCCGATCTGGTAGCCCTTGAATGAAGCGTCCAGGCCTGGGCTCACGTCTCCAGACCAGCGTTGCCTGAGGTCGCTGCCAAACACACGTGCCCATCCGGCAGGCGCCATGCCGTATTCAGTCAGTAGCGCCTGATCACCCTGGCGCTCATGAAAGGTGCCCAGTGAACTCAGCGCCAGGACCGCAGCGCTTGGCGCTGCCACTGAATAGTTGGCAACCTCGGGGCGGTACAACGCGATGGGCGCGGCTCCGCGAACGGGGTCCGGCAGTGGCGGTGTTCCGATCGCGGGCACTGGCAGTGTGGCTGCCGGGAGGACCGGTGCCGGGGTGGTCGGCGCGGGCTCAGGGTTTGGGGG
>NZ_JAWHOO010000037.1:0-32027 GCF_032586855.1 Pseudomonas syringae group sp. J254-4
CGGGCCGGAAACAGGAGCGAAAGGCTTTGGTTACTTTGGCCTCATCAAAGTAACTCGCCGAGGGGCGAAAAGGTGACTTGAGTCGAACCCCAATCCATCTGACATCGCAGAACCGCCGTGCAAAGCGGAGCCACGGTCAGCGCCTGTCTTACTGCTCGTCCAGCGCAAACTCGGTCAGGCAGAACGTCGGGATCTTCAGATCGCGCAGGCGTTGCGAGCCGCCCAGTTCCGGCAGGTCGATGATCGCAGCGGCTTCATGTACCTCGGCGCCCATGCGGCGGATGAGGTTGGCGGCGGCGATCAGCGTGCCTCCCGTCGCGATCAGGTCATCGAACATGATGACTGAGTCACCTTCGCACAGACTGTCGGCATGCACTTCCAGATACGCTTCGCCGTATTCGGTCTGATAGGCCTCGGAGAGCACGTCGGCAGGCAATTTGCCTTGTTTGCGAAACAGCACCAGCGGCTTGTTCAGTTGGTACGCAAC
Source organism: Pseudomonas syringae group sp. J254-4 (assembly GCF_032586855.1). Taxonomy (NCBI): domain Bacteria; kingdom Pseudomonadati; phylum Pseudomonadota; class Gammaproteobacteria; order Pseudomonadales; family Pseudomonadaceae; genus Pseudomonas; species Pseudomonas syringae group sp. J254-4. The sequence goes on from NZ_JAWHOO010000037.1 coordinate 488, forward strand.
CACCGAACCAATCAGAAAACCACGCGCGTCCATGACGCCGATATGGCTGAAATCGGCCTCTATATAGCGCTGCACGAAACTGTCGATTACCTGACGGGTAGCCTTGGGCGACTGGAAGAGGGGAGTGATGTCGCGAAACACCACGCCCGGTTTGGGGAAGTCTACGACCGGGCGTATCAGGGACTTGAAGTTCGATTGATCGAAAGTCATCAGGGGGATCCATGGCAGGTTTGGCCGATAGTTTAAGCCGACCCGCCACAGATCGCACGTCTCAGCTTTGCATTGCGCCGCCCGCCAGCGCACACAGCTCGATCGGGGCAAGGATATGAATCTCTTTGCCTTCTGCAGCAATCAGCTGATTTTGCTGGAACCGGGTGAATACTCGCGACACCGTCTCGACGGCCAGGCCCAGATGATTACCGATTTCGTTGCGCGACATGCTCAGACGAAACTGATTGGCCGAGAAGCCTCTGGCTCGAAAGCGCGCAGACAGATTGATCAGAAACGTGGCAATACGCTCATCGGCGGTTTTCTTCGACAGCAACAGCATCATTTGCTGATCTTCGCGGATCTCGCGGCTCATGACGCGCATCAACTGGCGACGCAGCTGCGGCAACTGCACCGACAGCTCGTCCAGGCGTTCAAATGGAATTTCGCACACTGAAGTGGTTTCCAGTGCCTGCGCCGAGACCGGATAAGCCTGGGCGTCCATGCCTGACATTCCGACCAGCTCGCTGGGCAGATGAAAGCCGGTGAGTTGTTCTTCGCCGTTGTCACTGATGTTGAAGGTCTTCAGCGCACCGGAACGTACTGCGTAGACCGACTCGAAGGTATCTCCCTGGCGGAATAGGAATTCGCCTTTTTTCAGCGGACGGCCCCGTTTGACGATCTGGTCAAGGCAGTCCATGTCTTCCGTATTCAACGAGAGGGGCAGGCAGAGTGGAGCGAGACTGCAATCCTTGCAGTGAGCCTGGTTTTGAGCGCGCAACTTTACTGGCTCGGACATCACTTAATTCCTTGTGGGAAAACACACATAAGCCGTAAGGGTAACTCACCCTTGCTTGTCGGGGCCAGCCTACAAAGACTTCTGCACCATCAAGGTTCCGCAGCGGCTGCCGATACGCCTGTATTCCCTTGGATGAACCAGGATGCCTTGGCATGTCAACGACACTTCCGTTGATCAACAGTATTACGATACGTACTGCGACCTCGCAGATTACGTACAGCAGCCAGACCAGCGAAAGCAGCGTCGAGGCGCCTGCAGGTGAGGCAAAGGGTGTAGAAGTCAATCTGTCGTCAGCGGGCAAGGCCGCAGCTGCGTCGTCTTCCAGAAACGCCGATATCGAGCAGAGCGGCCTGCCGTCTTCGGTGCAGAAGATCCTCAAGGCGATTCGCGAGCTTCAGCGCAGGATCGCGGAAACCATGGAGCAGATCCAGAAGGCTCTGAAGGACCCGAGTCTGAGTCCCGAGGAGCGCCGCACCAAAGCCGCGGCGCTACAGACCGTGCTCACCACATTGCAGGCGCAGGTGAGCAATTCCACGGCCGATTTGTCGACGCTGATGAATAGCCTGAACTCCAGCGACGCCGACAAGATCAAGGCGGGCATGCTGGTTCTGGCCAAAATGTAGAACCAGGCCGCTGGTCATATCACCCGCGAGAACTGCTGTCTGTTCTGCCGGGTCAGGTACGCATCGAAGACCATGCACACAGCACGCACCAGTAACCGGCCTGCCGGTCTGACTTCAATCCCAGCATCGCTCAACGCAATCAGCCCGTCCTTCTCCATGCCAAGCAGTTGTGGCCATGCGTCGCTGAAATAGCATCTGAAATCGATGGAGAATGCTTTTTCAATCTCGGCGAAATCCAGCATGAAGTGGCAGATCAACTGCTGAATGACTGCGCGTCTTATCCGGTCGTCATCGCTGCACATCAGCCCTCGTCTGGTTGCTGGCTGGTCGCTGTCCAGCAGCCTTTGATAGTCGCTCAGGTCGCTGCTGTTCTGACTGTACAGCTCGCCAATCTGGCTGATGGCCGAGACGCCCAGCCCGATCAGATCACAGTGACCATGCGTGGTGTAGCCCTGAAAATTGCGTTGCAGGGTCAGGTCTTCCTGGGCGATCGCCAGCTCATCGTCGGGCAGGGCGAAATGGTCCATGCCGATGTAGCGATAACCGGCGTTGCCCAGTTGCTCGACGGTGCGCTCGAGCATGAGCAGTTTGCTCCGGGCATCCGGCAGTTCGGCCGTGTCGATGCGTCGCTGCGGCATGAAGCGTTCCGGCAGGTGGGCGTAGTTGAACACAGACAACCGGTCGGGCTGTAATTCGATGATTTCATCCACTGTGCGGATGAAGGCTTGCGCGGTTTGTCTGGGAAGGCCGTAGATCAGGTCGATATTCACAGAACGAAACTGCAGCGTGCGGGCGGCTTCGACGATGGCGCGGGTTTCCTCCAGGCTTTGCATGCGGTTGATAGCCCGTTGCACGGTCGGGTCCAGGTCCTGCACGCCAAGGCTGACCCGGTTGAAACCCAGCTCGCGCAGCAGGCCCATGGTCGACCAGTCCGCTTCGCGAGGGTCAATCTCGATGCCATAGTCGCCGGAGTCATCTTCCAGCAAATTGAAATGCGCGCGCAGCTGCGCCATCAACCGACGCAGTTCAGCATGACTCAGGAAGGTCGGCGTGCCGCCGCCCAGGTGCAGTTGCTCCACTACCTGACCGGGTGCCAGGTGGCAGGCGAGCATCTGTATTTCGTGTTCGAGCCGCTGCAGGTAAGCCTGCGCGCGTCCGCGGTCCTTGGTGATGACCTTATTGCAGGCACAGTAGTAACAAATGTTCGCGCAGAAGGGCAGATGCACATAGAGCGACAGCGGGCGCAACGCCTTGCGGCTTTCCCGCAGAGCATGCAATAGGTCAAATGCGCCTATTTGTGTGTGAAGTTGCACTGCTGTCGGATAGGACGTATAGCGCGGTCCTGCTACATCATAGCGATGGATCAGGTCTGAATCCCAACGAATGGCGTCAAGCATGCGCACGTTTCCCGGTCAGGCTGGCGATGTCGCGAGCATACGCAGACGCTCAAGGGCGGGCGTTGACGTGGATCAAGCGGTGTGAGCTGCCCGGCCTCAGTGCCCCATCAGCCAATGCTGATGCGGCCCCGGCAAGGTCCAGAGGCCAAAGACGATTACCAGCAACCCTCCGGCCATGCGAACACCTCGTTTGCGCAGCAGGACAGTGGTGCGCTCGGCGGCAAGTCCGGTGGCCAGCAGAACGGGCCAGGTGCCCAGCCCGAAGGCCAGCATCAGCAAGGCGCTATGGAGAGGATTGCCCTGGCTGGCGGCCCAGAGCAGGGCGCTGTAAACCAGCCCGCAGGGCAGCCAGCCCCACAGCGCGCCGAGCAACAAGGCGCGGGGCAGGCTGGACACCGGCAGCAAGCGGCTGGCCAGCGGTTGCAGGTATCGCCACAGGCCTCTGCCCAGGCGCTCGATATGCGTCAGCCCGCTCCACCAGCCAGCCAGATACAGCCCCATCACGATCAGCAACACTGCGGCGATGACCCGCAGACCCGTTGCCAGCGGACTTTGCGCGACTGCCCAGCCGACCAGCCCGGAACCCAGGCCGGCAACCGTGTAACTGAGAATGCGCCCAAGGTTATAGGCCAGCAGCAGCCGGAATCGACGGCTGCGCTGTTCCTTGGGAATGGCCAGTGTCAGCGCTCCCATGAGGCCGCCACACATCCCCAGGCAATGGCCGCCGCCCAGCAGCCCGAGAATGAGTGCCGAGAGCAGCATCGAAGCAAGTTCAAACATCGTGTTTCTCGTCAGCGCCAGGCCGTTGCGGTTCTGACCGGGCATGATCCACCGGCGGCGGATCATCGAACAATATGCTGTGCGCCGGGCCTTCCATATCGTCGTACTGGCCGCTGTCCACCGCCCAGAAGAACACGTAGATCGCGACACCCACCAGCAGCAGCGCAGCAGGGATCATGATGTAAAGCGCGGGCATGAAACCTCCGGGGCAGATTGTGATGTGAGGGCGCGGCGCGGCATACGGGTCAGGCGCAAGGCGTTGAGCACTACGGTCAATGAACTGAGCGACATGCCGATGGCCGCCCACACCGGGGTGATCCAGCCCAGTGCCGCGAATGGCAGCATGAGGCCATTGTACAGGCCGGCCCAGAGCAGATTTTCGATAATGACCCTGCGCGTGCGTCGGGCCAGATTCAGTGCGTCGATCAGCACCGGCAAACGGTTGCACAGCAGCACGGCGTCAGCGCTGGTTTTTGCAAGGTCGGTGGCCGAGCCCATTGCCACACTGATGTCGGCAGCGGCCATGACCGGGACGTCATTCACCCCGTCACCGATCATCAGCACTTTGCGTCCTTGGGCCTGAAGTTGTCGCAGCACCTCCAGCTTGTCGTCCGGGCGCATGCCGCCACGCGCTTCGTCTATCCCCAGCGCCTGCGCGACACTGGCGACCATCGGCGAGCTGTCTCCGGACAGCAGCAGCGTTTTCCAGCCTCGCGCCTTGCAGGTCTGTAACAAGGTGCTGGCATCGTCGCGCAGTTGATCGTCGAGTACCAGCCAGGCCAGCGGCCCTTGCGCATCGCCCAGCAATAGCCACTGGCCGGACTCATCGGTGATCACCGGCGCTTCAGTGCCGCTCGGCGCACAGACAAACGCCGCCTGGCCGATGCGCAGCAGTTTCCCGTCAACCCATCCTTCCAGCCCCAGTCCTGGAGTGCTGCGCACCTCTTCGGCAGCCCTTGACGCTCGACCAAAGGCGCGGGCAATGGGGTGCTCGGAACGGTTTTCCAATGCAGCCGCCAGCTCCAGGCAGCGGTTGGCGTCCAGTTCGCGTAGCGGGTGAATGCTGCGCAGCGCCAGACGTCCCTCGGTCAGGGTGCCGGTCTTGTCGAAGATGACTGTGTCAATCTGATTCAGGCCCTCCAGCACATGACCTCGGGTCAGCAACAGACCAAGCTTGTGCAGCGTGCCGGTGGCCGCTGTCAGCGCGGTCGGTGTCGCCAACGACAGCGCGCAGGGGCAGGTGGCAACGAGCATTGCCAGGACAATCCAGAACGCGCGGGATGCGTCGATTTGCCACCAGACAACACCGATCAGTGCCGCCGCCATCAGCGAAAACAGCAGAAAGGTCTGTGCCGCCCGGTCGGCGATTTGCGCGAGACGGGGCTTCTGCGCCTGGGCGCGTTCGAGCAGGCGGACAATGGCCGAAAGACGGGTTTCCTGACCCAGCGCCGACACGGCAATGGTCAGCGGACTCTCGACATTCAACGTTCCTGCGGTGACCGCATCGCCCGCGCCGCGCGTTTGTGGCAGGTACTCGCCGGTCAGCAGGGACTCATCGATGCTGGAATAACCTTCGAGGATCCTGCCGTCAGCCGGTATCACCGCACCGGGGCGCACTAATACACGATCAGTCAAACGCAGCTCGCTGAGCATGATGCGCTGGCTCTGGCCATCGTCACCAAGGCGCAGGCATGAGGCGGGCAGCAGGTTGACCAGTTGCGCCGTGGCTGCCGCCGTGCGCTCGCGGGCGCGGCGCTCCAGGTAGCGTCCGGCCAGCAGGAACAATGCAAACATGCCCACCGCATCGAAATACAATTCGCCAGCGCCGGTGACCGCAGTCCAGATGCCGGCGACATACGCCGCGCCTATTGCCAGCGACACCGAGACGTCCATCGTCAGTTGACGGCTGCGCAGGTCGCGTAATGCGCCGCGGAAGAACGGTGCGCAACTGTAGAACACGATCGGAGTGGTCAGAAACAGCGCCACCCAGCGCAGGATAGTGTGCATCTGCGGGCTGAGGTCGATGTTGAACTCCGGCCATGTCGCCATGGTTGCCATCATTGCCTGAAACCACAGCAGGCCGGCGACGCCCAGTTGCCGTAACGCCAGCCGGTTTTCAATTGCCAGACGCTCGGCGGCGCGATCGGCCTGCCAGGGGTGAGCGACATAACCAATTGCGTGCAGTTCGCTCAGCAACTGACTGAGGGCAAGCTGGTCGCCGCGCCAGCGTACGTGCAGGCGATGGGTGGAGAGGTTCATGCGCGCTTCGGCCACTGCGGGCAAGCGGCTCAGGCGTTTTTCGATCAACCAGCCGCAGGCTGCGCAACTGATGCCCTCGACAAGCAAAGTGGCTTCTGACAAATCGCCGTCGTGGCGCACGAACGGTGCCTGTACTTCAGGGCGGTCGTAGAGTGCCAGCTCATCGATCAATTGCGTGGGCAGGCTTTCCGGGTTGGCCGAGGCCTCGCTGCGATGGCGGTAGTAGCTTTCCAGACCGCTGGCGACGATGGTCTCGGCCACCGCCTGACAGCCGGGGCAGCAAAGCTCTCGGGACTCACCGAGCACAACCGCCGTGAAATGGCCACCGGCTGGAACGGGCAGGCCGCAGTGGTAACAGCGCATTGGAGTGGCAGGGGGCAACGTCGCCATGTTCAGTCTTTCCGGCGTTGTGCGGCTTGCAGGGGTTCGTCGCCCAGGGTCAGGTCAGCAGCGCCGACCTGTTCTTCTTCGAACAGACGCCAGGTCTGGTCGCCTTCGACACCCAGCAGCTCCACAAAGCGCCGACCCTCGACCCGGTCCTGCAACTGCCCGATGTAACGGCCCGGTTCGGACGGACTGCGGGTCAGGAACACGCGGCGATCACTGTCGGGGCGCGTCGGGGAAATGAGGTTCAACTCCAGACGCTCCGGGTTGCTGTTGCCGCTCAGGCGCAGCTCGACTTCGCCGGTCAACTCGTCCAGATGTACACGGGCGTGCAGTTTGAGGTTTTGCGCAAGCATTTCCCTATTCAGCGAGCGATTGATGCCTTTGCCGGCCTCGTAGTAGTTATCGGTGACCAGCGGGTCAGGGTTGCTCACTGCGATGAACACCATCGACAGGCTAAACGTCACCGAGCAGGTCAGAATGGCGATGATGATCCATGGCCAGAGGTGCCTGTACCAAGGGCTTGCAGCAGTCGCAACGGGCATGACGGTGCTCTTAACGAAGAGGTGGGCCGATGAAACGGCTTTTGGTGTCGACATGCGTGTCGCTGTCGATGTCCTTGAGGGTAAAGGTGACTTCGTTGCTGTGTGCCGGGAGTTTTTCCGGCGCGCTGGACAGCTCCACCGGCAGGCTGACGATCTCGCCTGCCGGGACGCTGATTTCCCTGCGCCCCTGCAGTTTCAGGTCGGGCAGGCCGCTGGCCTCCAGCACATAGTCATGATCCACCTGATCCTTGTTCATCACTTTCATGGTGTAGACGTTTTCGATACGGCCTTCGGCGTTTTCCCGGAACAGCATGCGGTCCTTGCTGACATCCAGACCCACCAGGGTGCGCATGCAGAAGGCTGTGGTCAGTAGCCCGATCATCAGCAGCAGGACCAGTGCATAACCGATCAGGCGCGGGCGCAAGGTGCGGGTGCGCTGCCCGGACAGATTGTGTTCGGTGGTGTAGCGAATCAGGCCGCGAGGGTAGTCCATCTTGTCCATGACTGTATCGCAGGCATCGACGCACGCCGCACAGCTGATGCATTCCACCTGCAGGCCGTCACGAATGTCGATGCCGGTCGGGCAGACCTGAACGCACATCGTGCAGTCGATGCAGTCACCCAGGCCCTGAGCACGGTGATCGGCTTCCTTTTTACGCGGCCCGCGGGTTTCGCCACGATTCGGGTCGTAGGAGATGATCAGCGTGTCCTTGTCGAACATCACGCTCTGGAACCGCGCGTAGGGGCACATATAGATGCACACCTGCTCGCGCAGCCAGCCTGCATTGAGGTAAGTGGCCAGGGTGAAGAAGCCGACCCAGAAATACGCCCAGCCATCCGCTTCGCCCGTGAACAGATCAATGCACAAGTCGCGAATGGGAGAGAAGTAACCCACGAAGGTCATGCCCGTGGCAAAGCCGATCAGCAGCCACAGGCTGTGCTTGGCGAGCTTGCGCGCCAGTTTGCCGGTGCTCATCGGGGCATGGTCAAGCCTGATGCGCTGGTTGCGGTCGCCCTCGGTGACTTTCTCGCACCACATGAACATCCAGGTCCAGACGCTTTGCGGGCAGGTGTAGCCGCACCATACCCGTCCGGCATAGACCGTGATGAAGAACAGCCCGAAGGCTGCAACGATCAGAATGCCGGACAACAGGATGAAATCCTGCGGCCAGAACGTCGCGCCGAAGATGTAGAACTTGCGTTGTGGCAGATCCCACCAGACCGCCTGGTGCCCACCTTTATTGAGCCAGACCGTGCCGAAAAAGATCAGCAGCAACACGGCACCGCCCAGCATGCGCACATTGCGAAACAGACCTTTGAACGCGCGGGTGTGGATTTTCGCGCGCGAGGCATAGAGGTCGATGAATTCGCCGCTTTTTTCGGATGGCGGTGTGATGTCGTGTACTGGAATCTGGTTGCTCATTGATGGGTCCAGCGGCGGTGGAGTAGCCCGGGCCGATACAGGTCAGGCAGGTTTACATCCGCGTTCAACGTGACGCACGTGAATAAACGGCCGCTTCTTCATTCAACTGGCTGACCCAAGGGTTGAGCAGCGCGACGCCGCATGACTGAAAGTCGATTGTGTTGCGTGTGACCACGGTCATGCCATGCACCAGCGCAGTAGCCGCGATCAACGCATCGCATTCGCTGCGCGGGTCGGGGACATGCAGTTGGGCGCAGCGCCTTGCGACCTGAGTGTCGACTGTCAGGATACGCCCGGCGAACGCTTTCAATACATGCTGCTCAAGCCACATTCGCAATGCTGTGCCCTGTGCCGGGTCGCGGCGTTCGATACGCAGGATACCTGTTTCGAGCTCAAGAATCGTGATGGACGAGATGAAAAGGCTGGAGGCCATCTGTGTTCGCGACCAGCGGAGCACGTTCGCATCGGCGTTGCGTTTTCTGAGTTCGGACACCACGTCGGTGTCGAGCAGGAACATCAGGACAGGTCAACCGGTCGAGTCGAGATGACAGCCCGTTGAGGCTCGAATTCGATATCGAGGTGCGCCGGCATGATCAACAGGTCAGCGATGCTCGCTGCACTGCCGGTCAGTTGCAGGTACGCCTCGATCGAAAGCAGCACATGGGCAGGGCGGCCTCGGTCGGTAATGAACACCGGGCCTTCATTCGCGGCCTTCTTGGCCCCGCTGGTGTCTTGGTTGAATTCGCGGCTTGAGAGGGTAGTTGTCATGAAAGCGACCTCCGGAATGGGCAGACACATTGTTGTCATAATGAGCAATTCTAAGCGTGTAGAGATGTAACTACAATGCGTGCAGTGACGCAAATTACTACCGCGCACTGCTTGCCTGTATCCCGATGCTAAAAATCCACTGGGTCTGATGGTTCCTGACGCAGCGTATGGGTCAGCTTTGCTGACTACGGCGTATGCAGTGCATATCTGCATGCGCGTCAGTGCGCGTCGCCAGCTTCTCTTGGTATTTCAGATTGCAGAAATGCAAAATTTATTACCGAAGCCCGTCACGTAGGCGTGGAGTAATAAGCAGCCCCTATGACTGGGCTACTTATTAAACGTCGTGCCGTGTGTCACTCAAAGAACTGCCATCGGTATCTAACAGCCCACCTATCAGTTCTGATAGTAGAGTTTCAGCAGATGTTTGTAATAATGAGTACAGCCGAAATGCTCTGAGTAACGCTCTCTGTCCGTGTTTTGGTTCTGGGGTTTTAGTTTTCATGAGGGTTTTGATATGTCTAGCTACAGGCTTTTTCCTTGTGCGTTGTTCAGCACATTGTTATTAATGTGCGGGTGCGTTAGTGATGTGAAAAATGAAAGCCCAGACGCTATGGCGAGCGCGGTCGGGCCTAAGGGCATAATAAGGCATATTATATTTGCTTCTGACCCTCAATACCCTTGGTCAAAGGATAAAAAAAACACAGAGGACAGTCTGGGCGCTTTGCCGCACCGGCAATCGCAGGACGTCCTACTGCAATCCCGCTCCTCGGTTAACGAGGTTAGTACTGAAGACCTCATCAGAAATCAATATTCTGCGATACAAAAATGGCGTGCCGGAGCCATGGGCGGGGCCGGCAATAACCCGGTCATCATAAACGGAGACATGACGGCGTTTGGCCATGACAATGAAAGGGCATTTTTGTACGGGACACTGGATTCAATATTGTCGACGAATTGGTATTTTGGACTGGGTAATCATGATTACAAGAACAATATAGACGGCTGTGGAAATAATGGCTGCGCCCGAGACAATATGGAGGACCTTGTAGGCCGGATGGGCGGTAATCGGATGGATTATAGCGTTAATGAAAGCGGAATTATTCACACCACCAAAAAGTATTCAGGAAGCTTTGCGTACTTTAAGGACTTTGGAGGTGTGCGGTACATTCAGCTGAATTTGGACCCTTCGTATATAAGGTGGTTTTATTCTGGAGGTGTATGGACAACAAATGAGTTTGATATTTTGTCACCCGTTGAGAATGGCTGGCTGGAGAATCAGCTGATTCATGCAAGGGATAATGGAAAATTTGTCATTATTGGTATGCATGACGCAGAGGAATGGACCCGGACATCCGATCCACGTACTCAAGCTATCCTCACTAAATTTCGTAACCTGTTAAAGGAGTATGATGTCTCAGCCATTTTTGCAGGTCACTTTCACACCGCTGCCGGAATATATCCAAGTCCCTATGAAGGGGTGCCTGTTTTTCTGAGTGGTTCGGCAACTGAAGAGACTTTTCTCATCACCGATATTGATGAGAGTTCAAGAAGAATTTCCGTCTGGCTCGTTAGAAATAATACGCCCGAGACCGCGCAACATCTGGGTGTGTTTCCTCTCAAACAATCAGTTAAAACTCCACCAACCGACGAATATGACAATGCGGGGAGTTGGGGGACCTGGGGGCCATCGGCACTGTGTCCAAGTGGACTGTACATAAACGCTTTTGATGTAAAGGGGGAAAAATGGCAGGGCGACGATGACGATACGGCCGTCAATGCGATCGTTATGTACTGCCACGATGATGTCGGCCTGAGAAGCAAAGAAGGAGGATGGGGGACTTTTTCAGGATACAGGAAGTGCCCTGCCGACCAGGCGATCGTTGGATTTCAGTTGAAAATGGAGCCCCGTCAAGGGGACGGAGACGACACAGCAGTGGACTCTGTCAGGTTTGTTTGTGAAGGGGGACAGTCCATAGCCGCAGCCTATGACACAAGTTATGGCGTTTGGAAAAAAACTTACCGCTGTCCTGCCGGAATGGTTGCTATCGGTTTTGAAACACGCGTCGAAGACTATCAGGGGGACGATGATGATAAGTACGACGACGATACGGCTTTGAACGGCATGAGGATGAAGTGCGGTTCCAAGCCTTGATGTGTCGGCAATGGCAGTCGTGAGGGTTTCAGGCCGTCACGACGCCAGGCGTACTGTCTGTAAGAGCCGTATCACTCTTTTTCAGCAGGCTGCTCCTGGCGGGACAGGCTGTAAACATAGGCAGCCAGAATGTGAACCCGATCATTGCCTTGCAGTGCCTGCTGAGCGGGCATCTGGCCCTGGCGGCCATCACGAATGGTCTGCTGCAACTGAGCGAAGCTGGAGCCGTAGATAAACGCGTTGGGGTGGGTCAGGTCCGGCGCGCCAAGAATCGGCATTCCCTTGCCTTCGGGCCCATGACAGGCAGCGCAGAGTTTCGCGAAGGTCTTCTGTCCCGCGACCGGGTCAGCTTTGGCACCTTCGGGCAACTGCCGGGCGTCCAGTTGAGTCAGCACGTAGGCCGATACATCACGCACACCCTGTTCACCCAGCACTTCGCCCAGGGCGGGCATCACGCCCATGCGCCCGGCCATGATCGACGTCTTGATCGCCTGGGCATCGCCGCCCCAACGCCAGTCGGCATCGGTCAGATTGGGAAAGCCGTAGGCGCCTTTCGCGTCAGAGCCATGGCAGACCGAGCAGTTGGAGGCAAACAGGCGAGCACCGATTTTCAGCGCCTGCGGGTCTTTGGCCACCTCCTCGACGGGCATGGCGGCGTATTTGGCGAACAGCGGGCCGTAGCGTGCTTCGGCAACAGCCACTTCCCGTTCCCATTCGTGGACACTGCTCCAGCCTTGCCTGCCGTCGGAGAATTGCGTCTTGCTGTCCTTGTCCCGATAGTCGTAACCCGGCAGCAAACCCTGCCAGTTGCCCAGGCCCGGGTACAGGACTAGATAGCCCAGCGCAAAGACGATGGTCGCTACGAATAGATAGAACCACCATCTGGGCAGTGGGTTGTCGTACTCCTCGATACCGTCGAACGTATGGCCGACGGTTTCATCTGTCGGTTCGTCGGGCTGACCTTTGCGCGTGGACAGCAGCAGCCAGAGCATGGCGATGATTGTGCCCAGCGTCAGGACCGCGACGTACAGGCTCCAGAACGTACTCATGGTTGGTCTTCCCGTTCAGCTCTGGCGCGCTCGACCTTGCCGATGGCGTCGGGGTCATCCGCGAAAGGCAACAGGGTCGCATCGTCGAAGTGTGCCTTGCGGGCAGGGCTGAACACCCACAGCATCAGGCCGATGAACGCCACCATCACGACCAGTGTGCCAAGGCCTCGAATCATTCCGATGTCCATCATGTTCACCGTTTGCTCTTGATGAGCGTGCCGAGGCCTTGCAGATAGGCCACCAGCGCGTCCATTTCGGTCTTGCCCTGCACGGCCGCCGCCGCACCGGCGATGTCTGCGTCGGTGTACGGGGTGCCAAGGGTGCGCAGCACTTGCAGCTTTTTCGCCGTCTGCGTGCTGTCGATCTTTTTCTCGGCCAGAAACGGATAGGCGGGCATGATCGACGTTGGGACCACGTCCCGAGGGTTATTCAGATGCACACGGTGCCACTCGTCCGAGTAACGACCGCCGATCCGTGCCAGGTCCGGCCCGGTGCGTTTGGAGCCCCACAGGAAAGGGTGATCCCAGACGCTTTCGCCTGCTACCGAGTAATGCCCGTAGCGTTCGGTTTCGGCGCGTAATGGCCGGATCATCTGCGAGTGGCAGCCTACGCAACCATTGGCGATGAACACATCACGGCCTTCTACTTCAAGCGCGCTGCGTGGCTTCATGCCTTCGATCGGTTGATTGGTCACATCCTGAAAAAACAGCGGGACGATCTGCGTCAGCCCGCCGATACTCACGGCAACGACCATGAAGAAGGCCAGCAGGCCGATGTTTTTTTCGAGCACATCATGTTTCATCAATGCGCTCCCACGACGGAAATGCGCGCAGCGGCCTCGACCGCCTGCGGGTCAGAGGCGCGCACGGTACGTATCACGTTGTAGGCCATCAGCAGCATGCCGCTGGTGAAGATGGCGCCGCCGATGGCCCGCACGATGTAGCCCGAGTGACTGGCCTGCATGGTTTCGATGAAGGAATAGGTCAGCGTGCCGTCGTCGTTCACTGCACGCCACATCAAGCCCTGAGTAATGCCATTGACCCACATCGAGGTGATGTACAGCACGGTGCCCACGGTCGCGAGCCAGAAATGCGTGTTGATCAGGCTGACGCTGTGCATGTGCGGACGGGCGTAGAGTTTCGGAATCATGTGATAAACCGACCCGATGGTAATCATCGCCACCCAGCCCAGTGCCCCGGCATGCACGTGACCGATGGTCCAGTCGGTGTAGTGCGACAGCGAGTTGACGGTCTTGATTGCCATCATCGGGCCTTCAAAGGTCGACATGCCATAGAACGCCAGCGAAACCACGAGAAAGCGCAGTATCGAATCGGTCCGCAACTTATGCCATGCACCCGACAGCGTCATCATGCCGTTGATCATCCCGCCCCAGCTGGGTACCAGCAGAATGATCGACATGACCATGCCCAGCGACTGCGCCCAGTCTGGCAGGGCGGTGTAGTGCAGATGGTGCGGACCGGCCCAGATATACAGGGTGATCAATGCCCAGAAGTGCACGATGGACAAACGATAGGAGTACACCGGGCGCTCGGCCTGTTTGGGCACGAAGTAATACATCATGCCGAGAAAGCCGGTGGTCAGGAAAAACCCTACGGCATTGTGCCCGTACCACCACTGAATCATCGCGTCGGTCGCTCCGGCGTAGGCCGAATAGGATTTGAACAGGCTGACCGGCAGCGAGATGTGGTTGACGATGTGCAGCATGCCGGTCACCACGATGAATGCGCCGTAAAACCAGTTGGCGACATAGATATGCCGGGTCCGGCGTTTGACGATGGTGCCGAAAAACACTGCAGCGTAGGCGGCCCAGACGATCGCCAGCAGAATCGCCACCGGCCATTCAAGTTCGGCATATTCCTTGGTGGTGGTATAGCCCATGGGCAGCGTCACGATGGCGCCGACAATTACGGCTTGCCAGCCCCAGAAGGTAAACGCCGCCAGGCCATCGGAAACAAGCCGCGTCTGACAGGTGCGCTGCACCACGTAATAAGAGGTGGCAAACAGTGCGCAGCCACCGAACGCAAAGATCACCAGGTTGGTGTGCAACGGCCGCAGGCGTCCGAAGGTGGTCCATTCAAGTTCCAGGTTAAGCCCTGGCCAGACCAGTTGCGAAGCAATGAACACGCCCAGGCTCATGCCGATCACCCCCCAGACCACGGTCATGATGGCAAACTGGCGCACCACTGTGTAGTTGTAGGTCGTCGGACTGGTTGTTGTGTTCATTACAGACTTCCACGATTCAGATGTTGACCGCAGACGTAATCGGGCTCGGGCGATGCATCGCTGGAAATGGCATCGAAGCACACGAAAAGGCAGGGGCAGGAACAGACAGGCACATTAGCCAGCGTCAAATGGTTGCAGCAGACGTGTGTCGGCGAGTTTAGCTTTGAAAGAAGGGTGTGGGAAGCCGCAGCGCGGAGCGGATAATCTGCGTTGTATTGTCAGCGAGTATTCCGCACCCCGTTGCAGGGTGCGGAGTTCACGCATTGCCGCTGGATTGGCGCAAAACGGTGGCGACCTTCGCGTACAGACGAGTTGATCAGGACTCGCGCAAAGACTGTCACGTATGTTCAATCGGCGGCTGCATCTGTCATAGCCCAGCAAACTGGCCTGAGCAGGCATATGACTCTGGCGACCGACTCAGCGGTTCTGTTGCAATTGTGCGAGGCCAGTACCGTCAATGAAACCGCCCGGCGGTGTCAGGTTTGGGGCGCTCATCGCCTTGGTACTTTTACCTTATGCACCTTGGCAGATTAACCGGGCGGACCTGAATGGTGGCTGTCCGGCAGGGCCTGTCGGTGCGTCCACGCGCTCTGCGCTTGCGCTATTCACGCAGGATTCGCGGTTATAGTAGCGGGCTACTCTGAGACTCATCTGAACGAGGCAAGCATGAGCAAAGGCCCACAGTCCGGCATCGGCAAGGATCAATGGCTGCAACTGATCAACGAAAAAGGCTGGTTATGGACGCCCACCCTGCTGGCAGACCCGCAGGAGGCGCCCACCTTACTGCTGGCACACGGCGCAGGCGCACCGATGGACAGCGATTTCATGAACCGCATGGCCACTGATCTTGCGGCGCAAGGCATCAGCGTTTTGCGCTTCGAGTTTCCTTACATGGCCCTGCGGCGTCACGGCGGCAGCAAGCGTCCGCCCAATCCGCAGGCGCAATTGCTGGAATGCTGGCGAGAGGTCTATGCCTTGGTCAGGCCTTTTGTGGCTGGGCGACTGGCTGTTGGCGGCAAGTCGATGGGCGGGCGAATGGCCAGCCTGATCGCCGATGAGCTGGAGGTGGATGCGCTGGTTTGCCTGGGGTATCCGTTCTACGCCGTGGGCAAGCCGGAAAAGCCACGCGTGGCCCATCTGGCTGAACTGAAGGCACCTGCTCTGATCGTTCAGGGCGAGCGCGATGCGTTGGGTAATCGCGAAGCAGTGGAGGGTTATGCGTTGTCCAGCGCCATTCAACTGCACTGGTTGCCGACCGCCAATCACGACCTCAAACCATTGAAAGTGGCAGGTATCAACCATGAACAATGCCTGGTCGAGTCGGCACAAGTGATTGCTCGTTTTCTGCGCGCCTGAGCTATCGGCAACGTACGTCAAAAAAGCCGTTGGCCACTTCGAAATTGATCGATGACATGCTGAAACTGAAGCGTCCGCGCAGGCGCAAGGTATAGGGATTGGCTTCAAACAGGCTCAGGGTGCCGTTTTGAAAGTGTGCTGAATGATAGAGGGTGTTTTGCCGGTGCTGCGTCTCGCTGTAAATCACTTTGATCTGGGCATGGCCTGGCAGATCGTGATCACCGGGTTTCAGGTTGCTGTCCAGAAACAGCCCGATAGTCGTTCGCTTTGTGCCCACCTTGCCGTCGACGATCAGCTTCCATACCCACTGCTCGGGTGCCTGCTCCAGCTCAGCCCGCAGGGTCAATTGGCCCGCCAGAGCAAGCACCTTGAACGGTCGCTTATTGACGCAGGCCTGAAAGCTGCCTTCACACGACGCGGGACGAACAAAGCGTTTGGCTGGGGATGTGGTGTGGTGCATGGCCTGACTCTGTAGAACGTATGAATAGAAGCAGGGCGTTGCCCTCTCGGGTAACGCCCTGTTTAATGATTACAGGTTCATCAGTTTTCGATCATCTGATGCCAACGCCAAGACTGGAGTTGTGGCTCTTCAATTTGAAGTTTCCGCCAGAGACCATGTTCTTCACGTAGTACCAGTTCCAGCCCCCGATGCCGGCGCTTGAAACAGTGGACGACCAATAATTACCGTTGCCCATCGGCCAGCGATTGCCGTACAGGTTATAGATCTCCACCAGTTCGTGAATGGTCGGAATCCTTGCGCCGTTGTTGCCTGCGTTTTTGCTGATCTGAGAAAAGCTCCCGCTGCCCAGGCCGATGCAATGGATGACGCCGACGACGGTAATCAGGTAGCTTTTACTCGCGCCCCAAGCATCGGTCGCCGTAATGGTAGCCGTGCCGTTGCCTCGAACCGAGGCCAGCCCGTTGCTGTCCACTTTCGCGACCAGCGGGTTGCTCGATGTGTACTGATAGGGCGCCTGTCCGCCACTGGCCTGACGCTGAAGGGTGGTGTCGGCCGGGAAGTTCGGCAACAGTTCCGGCAAGCCTGGGAGCAGATACACCTTGCCGGCCAGCGTAACCGGCGAAGTGTCCAGCACCAGCTCGGGCTGCCCCATCAGAATCTGCAAGGCCAGTGTGTCGGATACCTGTACCAGACCATTGATGCGATTGACCACATAAGAAACCGCCACCGTCTGCCCTGCGTTTGCCGTTACCAGCGCCGCAGCAAACACTACCTCCAGCGTCTTGCCCGCGTCCGCGCCGGTCAGCGTCTTTTCCCGTGTGTCATTGCCGTTGGGCCCTTGCCATTGCACGATCACCTGATCGCCGGCTTTCAGGTTGGCGGTGGCGTCGATCACTACGGTTGCCCCGGATGGGGCGTTAGCCGGGTCTAGCGTGTTGCCGGCGGCTTCTTTTATGGTTGGGGTGGGCAGGGGCGTTGCTTGCGCGAGTTGCAGCTTCACGTCCACCGCCTCCGAGGCCATGGACAGATTCCCTGCCAGATCTGTAATCGTGTAGTAAACCGGCGCCTCAATGTCGCCGATCAACTCCAGAAACGGCCTGGCGAAGTCGACCATTGTTCGTTTAAGACCCACGTCATCACTGCTCACCACCGCCATCGGACCGGGCAAATCATTCCAGTAGGTGCGGACAACATCGCCCTCCTGCATGCCGTTGTAGCTGGCAATCGTCCCTGAAAGCACGTTACCCATGGTTTGCAGTTCTTCTGAGGTCAGACCGTTCTGTACCTGCGTGGGGAAAATGATGGGGGCCAGCAGCGGATCGCCAGGCGGGGTTAGGTCTACGATTACAACTGTCTCGGCAGAAAACTCGACGACCATATTGATCGGGTTTTCGACCGCGTAAGCCACAGAGTGACGGCCTTCGGTCAACAGCTCGGATGGAATGTGCAGCATGAGGTCGTCACCTGGCATCTGCGAAAGCAGGATCTCTTTCTTGAGACCAATAAGCACTCCATCGAAGTACAGCTGATAGGTATAGCCGGGGCGCGCGCCTTGCCAGACGTTCAACAGCACTTCGAGGGGCGTGTTCAAACTGTCGATGGGTAATAGCCCATCGTTCAAGGCGGCTGCGATGACTGGCGCAGTCAGCACGGTTTCTTTTTTTTCAGTCGCAAGGTTATACATGGGTGTTCCTTATAAGTTTAAAAGTTGCGGGCCTTGTGAGCCCGCAACGGTTTAGCGACTCAGACAGGTAAAGTCGGTAGGTTTAAGCATATGCACGATGACGCGAGTGACCGTGGAGTTTGCCGGACTTTGATTGCTGCCTTCGACAGGGTCGACGGTATAACTCGCCTCCGCAAACCCTGTGCAAATAAGCAGTGTGTTGATCTGAGGGACCTTGAATACATGTCCTTGCACAACATCCACTTCATCCAGCTTACGAGTCGTCACATAAGTAGCGGCTTCGATGGGATTATTGAAGTCGTCAAAACCCTTGAACGTGAAGGTGATCTTCTGGCCCTCGGCAATATTGACATAAGGTGAAACTTTTACATCGGCACCGTCCGGATTTTCATTGGGGCCCAGCACTCCGTTGGACGTGAGATTGAACGTGGGCCCGGCCAATCCGTTTTCGCCACCGGGTTGCTCTTCTCGAGACCGTACTGTTACAGGCTGAGTCGGACTCGTCATACTGTTTGGGTTTCCTGTACGCGTGACTGTGAAATACACGGGAATGGCTTCGCCGGTGCCTTGCAACTTCATCAGCTCGTTATCAATCGGAATAATCAAGTCTCTTGCCGCTGCAACGTCGCTAGACCGTATTTGATACCACTGCGTTTTTACCTGGTTACCCCAGTACAGGTTCAGATCATCATTGATTTCGAACCCCGTATTCCAGGCCACCACTCCTCTGCCGTTCAACTCGTAATCGTCTTCGTCGATGAAGTTGTCCTGGGTGTTCGGGTTTTGTACGCTCGTTCCTTGTACCGTCAAGTTGCTCAAGGGGGTGGGGAAGGGAAGTGTTGTAAAAACGTCTATGTGGGTGTCCAGCGATGTGCCCGTCAGTTCGCCGTTGCGAGACACTTCATAATGAACCGCTGCGTCGCCTTGCGGACCTTGGGCAATGGCCTCGAATGGCAGCTTCAACGTGAGTATGACGGCTTCATTTTCGTCGCCAGGTGCAACGAAGACAGGGGTCAAGGGATTATTGGTGCCCCAGAACAGCTGGATGCTATCAAGCGCCGCTGCGCCCGGATAATGGGGGATGTCGACCAATACTCCGGCCTGAGCTTCCAGATAATCAATCAGATCGCCTAGCGCTTGATCAATGACAGGTGCCGGATAATCAGAAGGCAAGTCTTTCAGCCTTAATTTCACCGCTACAGTGTTCGAGAGGATTGAAGGGTTGCCCGCACGGTCGATGACCTGGTAACACACCTGCTTTTCTTCCTCCCCCAACGTTTGTAGAAACGCTCGTGTAAAAGTGACCGAGACCTTGTCCAGCCCCATATCGCTTTCGTTGACGACAGCAGTGGGGCCTACGATATCTCCCCACCTGGTCAGAATGCGGTCATGCTTGGCCATACCGGTGTAGCCGGCAATCTGTACATCAAGTTGGCCACCCAGTTGATCGAGCTCGGCGGCAGTAAGACCGTTCTGGATCTCGGCTGGGAACTGTATGGCAGCAAGCTCCGGAGCGCCTGGCGCTGTCCGGTCGATCTGAATCCGGAAAATTTCCGATTTCTGTTCTACCTGATTGATCGGATTGACAACGACGTACGCGACATCGTGGAAACCTTCCAGCAACAGTTCGGCCGGGATCTCCAGGTGCAGGGGGTCTCCTGGTGCATGTGAGGGCAGAATCAGTTTTCGGGGACCGGTCGCGATACTGTTGAACAGCAGTTGATAGGTGTAACCAGGAAGTGCGGCTGGCCATACAACGAGATCGACCGTCAACGTTTGGGATGCGTCAGCGACCGGTATGAGCCCTGGCGTATCCTGATCATGAAATGCGACTGCAATATCGGGTGCAGTCAATACAAGATTCAAGTTTCGATGCCTGTTTCCGGAAACTGAAACAGGTGTTGGGAGATAGTTGTTTGAGCAATTTTTCATGTGTAGATGCCTTGTCATTAAAATTTTGTAGGGGATTTCCTACTTTTTCGAACGTGTTTCTGAATGAGGTTTTTTGGCTGGTACTTGGCGAAAGAGCTAATGATGTTCTCAGTCACAATTGGACGTAATAGGGTTTTAGTGGGTTGGTCAAGTGGTTGCGTGGGAATTATTTAATTGGTTTGCGAATTTTTTGCTTGGCGTCCATTTGGATGCTCGCTGTAAGAAAGTTCTTATATTATTTTGGGAATGCTCCTACGTTTTGGGTATTGAACAGGACCAGAGTTTATGAATTAAGTGAGCTATCTTTCCACTCTCAAAAAAACGAGGAGATGGACGGTGTCTAGTAGAAAAAGTAATGTCGTTAAGTCGCGGGGTGGCGCGTTTCAACTTGCCGTGATTGCCTTTGGTGCTCTAGCTAATGTGCAGGCGTCGGCAGCGGCATCGAGCGATAATAATGGTCTGTCTTTAGACACTGAAGCAGTCACCGGATTGTGGCCGGATGAAGAGTTGCCAGATGAAACCGTTAGACGGGCTGAAATCATTACCGTAGGTCCTGATACTCCCTTCGATTCTTATCATATTGGTGATCAAAGTATTCTTAATATTGTCGGTGGGCGAGCAGACCAGGTGGTCGTGAGAGACTCTACGGTCAATATTCAGTCCGGCGTGGTTGAGAGCGGTATCAGCCTTTCCGATGCGCTGGGTAATCTCTCCAACGCTACCGTGAAAAACGCGACAGGTAGCGGCATCGTTCTTCATGGAGTGATGGGCTCTATCAACCCTGGCTCCACGGTATCGGCTCATTCAAGCGATGTATCGGGATCGGGCTACGGTATTTCAGTCGGGTTGTGGGGGGCGCTGAGTATTTTCAATACCGATGTGCGCGGGTTTGCGTCGCAAAGCAAAAGTGGCCAGGGGATTTTTGTTTCTGGCGCCAATGTGCTGATCGCCGACAACAGTCATGTGACAGGCGACATGAATGGAATCCATCTGGTAGATGGATCCCAAGCCGGAATACTGGTCGGAAACAAGTCCGTTGCTGTGATTGACCGATCGATAGTCCAGGGTTTGGCCGGGGCCGCCATCAAAGTAAACCAGCGCGCTGCGCTCGACATCGAGGCCGACATTGCTGTGCAAAACCATTCCGAGCTATGGGCCGGAAATGGCAACCTGCTGGAGGTGGAAGATCACAGCACTGTCAACTTCAACGTCGACAACAGCACCCTCAATGGCAACCTTGTCGCCGATGACACCAGCACCCTGAACATCACGCTGCAAAACGGCGCGCAATTGAACGGCGACATCGTCAATGGCAACCGTCTGGCGATTACCTCGGGCAGTCACTGGCAGATGCAGGGCGACAATGCCGTCAGGTCGCTTTCCCTGCACGGGGGGAGGGTTTCGTTTGCTGGTGAAGGGTTCCATACACTTTCGCTGAATGAGTTGTCAGGGGGCGGCACGTTTGGCTTGCGCGTGGATCTGGACAACGGTGTCGGAGATCTCATCGACGTCAACGGCCAGGCCAGTGGTCAGTTCGGGTTGCGGGTGCGCAACACGGGGTTGGAGGTTGTCTCTGCTGACATGGCACCGCTCAAGGTGGTGCATACCGAAGGTGGTGACGCGCAATTCAGCCTGCTGGGCGGGCGTGTCGACCTCGGCGCCTATTCGTATCTGCTGGAGCAACAGGGCAATGACTGGTTCATCGTCGGTAAAGACAAGGTCATAAGCCCCTCGACCCAGAGCGCGCTTGCGCTTTATAGCGCGGCACCTGCCATCTGGATGAGTGAGCTGTCTACCCTGCGTTCGCGCATGGGCGAGGTTCGCGCGAGCGGCAGGGCGGGCGGCTGGATGCGTGGCTATGGCAACAGGCTTAATGCCACGACCAGTGATGGTGTCGACTATCGGCAGAAGCAAAGTGGCCTGTCGCTGGGTGCCGATGCGCCTGTCGAGGTCAGCAGCGGCCAGTTGGTGGTGGGTGTGCTGGGAGGGTACAGCACGTCCGGTATCGATTTGAGCCGTGGCACCACGGGCAAAGTCGACAGCTACTATGCAGGTGCCTATGCCACCTGGCTGTCGGACGATGGCTACTACGTTGACGGGGTGCTCAAACTCAACCGCTTTCGCAACAAGGCAGATGTTGCCATGAGCGATGCAAGCAAGGCCAAGGGTGACTACACCAACAACGGGGTAGGGGGCTGGGTAGAGTTCGGCCGCCACATCAAGCTGGCGGATGATTACTTCCTTGAGCCCTTCGCTCAGCTGTCCAGCGTTGTCGTTCAGGGGCAGGAGCTGCGCCTGGACAACGGCATGAAAGCGAAGAACGATCAGACCCAGTCGGTATTGGGCAAGGTTGGCACCTCGCTGGGCCGCAGTGTTGCGCTCAAGGATGGCGGGGTATTTCAGCCTTATGTGCGTGTCGCCATTGCACAGGAGTTTTCGCGCCGTAACGAGGTGAAAGCCAACGACGTGAAGTTCGATAACAGCCTGTTCGGTTCGCGCGGCGAACTGGGCGCCGGGGTATCGGTGTCGCTGTCCGAGCGTGTGAAACTGCATGCAGATTTCGATTACATGAAAGGTCGGCATATCGAGCAACCCTGGGGGGCGAATGTGGGGCTACGCCTGGCATTCTGATTCTTAAGGCCAGTGCCTGAGCAACACCAAAGCCCCCGGTGAGTGATCACCGGGGGCTTTTCAGTTATTGATCGGTAAACCTGCGTTTGCGTTGCCTCTGTCGGGACGTGACAGGCACTGCGTAGTTGACGTTCACCCGCAACACTGGCGATGTGCCGATCAGGCGATGATCACGATAAAGCTCGTAATACAGGTCAACCAGACCGTACTGAACATAGGGCGTGAAGTTGTAGGAAATACACAGCACCCGTACCACGCTGTTTTCGCCTACCCGATGGAAAAGCGTTGTCGATGACAGGTTTTTCCCCCAATAGAAATGGATTTCGTCACCCCAGCACATTTTGACTGACCCGGGGATATGAATGGTAATGCCCGCATGTGCCTGCTCGTGACTGATGGAATCAGGATCGATGTTAGGCAACACAGGTGCTTTCAGCGTACTGGAAATATCGGATGGAAGGTGGAGGGGGCTCGCCTGTCGGTAGAGACTCTCGTGAGGTGGGGCTTCTTGAACAGCACTCGCGCTTTTGGGGTTGTTTTTTTCTTTTTGGGTGCGCGCCGCTACATCCGTGGATTGTTCTTTATCCATCGTAAACTCTTTTATTGACATTAAGTTGAGTTGTTATGTATATGCCGGCAGTTGTCGGCAGCGGAAATATTACAAGGCACATAAGTGTTCAGGTCAAGTGTCTGCCCATTTCAAAGCCATGCATAGGTTGTGTATGGTTGTGCAGTTACATTTTGTAGCATGTGCGTACTAAATTATTGATCATTAGTGTCAGGGATGCTGTAAATAAAGGGTAAAGCTGGGTGCGGGTGTTTTTCTGGAACTTTTTCTGCGTGAAATACCTGTAGGACGTTAACTACAGATAAGTCTTACAAAAGGTAAAAAACTGCGTTTTGTCTAGATTCCCACTCATGCATAGGAATATTCACTCAACTTTATCATTAGGGTCTCGCACGCATCAGCGTGCGAAACCGTCAAGGTTGTAGGCAAGAAATGTAGGTTGCTGTGCTTAAAGCTGCATTGACAGCGTCACGGAGTGCGAGAGCAGTGACACATTGCCCGCACGGTCGATGACCTGATAATTGATGGTAACGTATTGGCTGTCCAGACCAAGCAGGAATGCTTTGCTGAAAATGATCTGCATGGGAACGGTGGCAAGGTTTTCAGGCTCCACCACATGAACCGGGCCTTCTCTGTTATTGCAGAAGGTCTGGATGCAATCGCCCGCCTGCATGTCGGCGTAGCCGGGAAGCATGCCTTTCAGAGCTTCGCCGAAATTGACCTGATGGAAGATGATTGGCGCAAGCAGTGCTGCGCCTGGGGCGGTGCGGTCGATAATCAAGGAGGTAAACGGTGAGTCCTCTTGAGTTTGGTTGATATTGTTCGTGGTCGTAAAGCACAAGGTGTATGAACGATCTTCTGCCAAAAACTTTTCGTCCAGCTCCAGATAAATTACGTCGCCAGGGCTGTTATCGTGAGTCAGGATTTTTCGTTCTCCCACCAAATGACCGTCCAGGTTCAGTTGGATGTCATAGCCCGGACGCATCTTGCTCCAAAGTCCAACCTCAACGCTCACCGGCCGGTTCAGGCTGTCAACTGGCATCAGTCCATCAATAGGGCTGGCTGCTGGAACACGTGGTGCGGAAAATTGATAGTGCTGGCTGGAATCTTTCATTTTTCTCTCCAGTTAAAAAGCCAGGCGCCACATGGCGCTGAGCTAAAGTTTTACTCAGGTGATAAACGATAGTTACAGGGGTAATAAATAACTACCGCATCACCTGAATTTCAACTAATCGGAGTATGCATTCGCTGTCAATGGTCAAGAGTGCAACATTGCTGTCGTCAAAGGTGTTAAAGAAATATCCTACGCAGTCTTCAGATCGCTTCTCAGATTCTGTCAGATTGATATTTAAAGCTAACCGCGCACAACACTGACACCCCATAAAAAAGCCCCGACCAACCGAAGTTTGTCGAGGCTTTGAGAACAGTCTCAAGTCTCAGCGATTAAACCGCTCCACCAGCGAATACTGCGAGTTTGCCGTATCGGTCAGTTCACCACTCAACACTGCCGAGCGATGGGCTTCGTCCGATGTCTGGTCAGCCAGGCTGGCGATGGTGGCGATATTGCGGTTGATCTCCTCGGCGACGGCGCTTTGCTCTTCAGTGGCGGTGGCGATCTGGGTGGTCATGTCAGTGATGTTGGCGACGGCCTCGCTGATGCCCACCAGTGCCTGGTCCGCTTCCAGCACCCGGGCCACGCCTTCTTCTGCCTGACGGCGACCTGTGTCCATGGTTTGTACCGCGTCGTTGGCGGTCTGCTGCAGTTTGGCGATCAGGCCATGGATCTGCCCGGTGGACTCGGCGGTGCGTTGCGCCAGCTGGCGTACTTCATCCGCCACGACCGCAAAGCCGCGGCCCATCTCGCCAGCGCGCGCCGCTTCGATCGCCGCGTTGAGAGCCAGCAGGTTAGTCTGGTCGGCGATGCCTTTGATCACATCGACCACGCCGCCGATTTCATCGCTGTCCTTGGCCAGTCGGGTAACGGTCAGGCCGGTTTCGCCCACCGAGGTGGACAGGCGCTGAATGGCTTCGCGGGTTTCACCGGCGATATCGCGGCCGCGACGCGTCAGTTGATTGGCCTGCTGAGTGGCATCGGCGGCACGGTTTACGTGGCTGGCGACTTCCTGGGTGGTGGCGGCCATCTGATTGATGGCAGCGGCAACCTGCTCGGTTTCCACACGCTGGCGCTCCAGCCCGGTCGAACTGGCATTGGCCAGCGAGTTGGACTGACGAGCCTGACTGGTCAAATGTTCGGCGGTGTCCTGCAAACGCGTCAGACAAGTCTTCAGACGTGCTTCCTGGCTGAGGATCGACATTTCCAGGCGCGCTTGTGGACCACGGCTGTCGGTATACATCTGTGCGATGAGCGGGTCAGAGGTCGTCTGCTCGGCCAGGCGCAACAAGCGTTTGGTGCCGCGCTGCTGCCAGGACAGCCCCAGCAGGCCCAGTGGCACTGAAAGCGCCGCCGCCAGGGCAAAGCCCCAATGCGAGTTGAGCCATACGCCGATCAGGAAGCTCAGTTGACTGACCAGAATGAACGGCAGCCAGTCCTGAAGTACCGGCAGCCACTTGTCGCGGCCTGGTATCGCGCTCTTGCCCTTGTTGATTCGAGCATAAAGCGCCTCGGCACGACGGATCTGTTCGGCGGTCGGTTTGATGCGTACCGACTCGAAACCCACCACTTTGCGGTTTTCCAGCATCGGCGTCACGTAGGCGTTGACCCAGTAATGATCGCCATTCTTGCAGCGATTCTTGACGATGCCCATCCACGGCTGCCCGGTCTTGAGCGTGGTCCACATGTGCTCGAAAACCGCAGGCGGCACGTCCGGGTGACGCACGGTGTTGTGCGCTGCACCGAGCAGTTCCGCCTCGCTGTAACCACTGATATCGACGAAGGCATCGTTGCAATATGTGATCGTACCGCGGGTGTCGGTGGTGGAGATCAGTCGCTGCTCGGCAGGAAAAGTCCGCTCATGTTGAGTGATGGGCTGGTTGTTGCGCATTGGGTTTCGATCCTTCGATCCGGAAGACTATGGTGTGTTATCGGCCGGCGTGTCGATAAATTGAGCGGTGCGTCACAAATGACCGGGCAGTCAGCATTACCGGCCAAGCATGGGGTACGTGAAAAGCCCGAAGTGCACCAGATTCAGACCGAAGTGACTGATTATCGCCGCTTGCAGGCCACCAAAACGAAACGCGATGCCGTACCCCACACCTGCCACGCCCGCCAATACTATCCACTCCCAGCCGGCGCCCGCGTGAGCGAGCCCGAACAGGCTTGCAGCGAGGGTGATCGACAGTGCGGTCGCAAACCTAGAGCCCTTGAACAGGCGCTGCAGACCGCCTTGCAGGTATGCGCGGAAAAACAGTTCTTCGGTCAGTGTCACCAGCAACAGGTTGTTGAGCAGCCATATCAGGCTTTGATCAGGCCATTTGGGTGACCAGCCGACAACGTTGAGAACGACGGCTGCGGTCATGCAGAACGCTGACGTCACGATCAACGCCAGAACGCCGGTTTGCAGCGAATGGGTCATGTCGACCCTGGGCACGATCCACGGGCAGGCCAGTATCAGCCAGAAGCCGATCAGAGGCTTGTCCAGATAAAGCGACATGGAAAAAACCTGGGCATCGGCCGTGAATCGGGTGGCCTCGATGACTTGCGCACTATTGAAGCCGGGTGCTTGATGAAAGGCCAATGCGAGGCCCGTCACAATAAACAGCGCATGACCAAAAAGGCGGATGTATTGATGGGAGGGCAATGCCACGCATAACCAGGCGACGAGCAACAGGCCGAAACTTGCGGCCGCAGAAGGGGCAAGGCTGCCATAGGACAGTGCCAGCGCGTAGCCAGCACTCAGAAGAAAGAGAACCAGCCAGTGCCTCGTACTCATGAGATACATCCTGCTTCAAGAAGCGCAGGATTCTATCCGACGTCCAGCGATGCCGGTTTGAGCTTATACAAATCTTCATGCACGAGCCTGACCCCTGAGCGGGGGGCAGGCTGCGTGTCAGGCATGCGTGTCAGGAAGCGATCAGCTGTCGCAACACGTAATGCAGAATGCCCCCCGCCTTGAAGTATTCCACCTCGTTAAGCGTGTCGATGCGGCACAGCACGTCGACGGTTTCCTTGCTGCCGTCTTCGCGGTTGATATGCAGGGTCAGGCTCATGCCTGGTTGCACGTCTGCGTTGGTCAGTCCGGTGATTTTCAGCGTTTCCTTGCCGGTCAGGCCCAGTGTCTTGCGGGTCTGGCCGTTCTTGAACTGCAAAGGCAGTACGCCCATACCGACCAGATTCGAGCGGTGAATCCGTTCGAAGCTTTCGGCGATGACAGCCTTGACGCCTAACAGATTAGTACCCTTGGCCGCCCAGTCGCGGCTGGAGCCAGTGCCGTATTCCAGCCCCGCGATGATCACCAGCGGCGTATTTTCTGCCTGGTAGCGCATGGCTGCATCGTATATCGCCAGCTTCTCGCCGGAGGGCACATGCAACGTGTTACCGCCTTCCTCACCGCCGAGCATTTCGTTGCGAATGCGGATATTGGCGAAAGTGCCGCGCATCATCACTTCGTGGTTACCGCGGCGTGAGCCGTAGGAGTTGAAGTCCTGATATTTGACGCCTTTTTCCTGAAGGTAGCGTCCGGCGGGG
Organism: Pseudomonas syringae group sp. J254-4; assembly: GCF_032586855.1. NCBI lineage: Bacteria > Pseudomonadati > Pseudomonadota > Gammaproteobacteria > Pseudomonadales > Pseudomonadaceae > Pseudomonas > Pseudomonas syringae group sp. J254-4. Next base: position 28,394 of record NZ_JAWHOO010000037.1, read on the forward strand.
CTGTCGACCTTGATATTCCCGGCAGGGGAGATGTGGTCGGTGGTCACCGAGTCGCCCAGCAAGGCGAGGATGCGCGCGTTTTCCACGTCTTCGATAACCGGTAATGGACCACCGATGTCTTCGAAGAACGGCGGGTGCTGAATGTACGTGGAGTCGTCCTGCCAGACATAAGTGGCGGCCTGTGGCACTTCGATGGCTTGCCATTGTTCGTCACCGGCAAACACTTCGGCGTATTCCTTGTGGAACATACCGGTGTTGACGCTGGCCACCGCATCGGCGATTTCCTGCTGGCTTGGCCAGATATCGCGCAGGTAAACCGGTTTGCCGTCCGACCCTTCGCCCAGCGGCTCGCTGCTGATGTCGATGCGCACCGAGCCTGCCAGTGCGTAGGCGACCACCAGAGGCGGCGATGCCAGCCAGTTGGTCTTGACCAGCGGATGGACGCGACCCTCGAAGTTGCGGTTGCCCGAGAGCACCGAGGCCACTGTCAGGTCGGATTGCTGAATGGCTTTTTCGATAGGCTCAAGCAGTGGGCCGGAGTTACCGATACAGGTGGTGCAGCCGTAACCCACCAGATCGAAGCCCAGGGCGTCGAGGTATTGGGTCAGACCTGCCGCGTTGTAATAGTCGGTCACGACTTTCGAACCGGGTGCCAGCGAGCTTTTCACCCAGGGCTTGCGCTTCAGGCCTTTCTCGACAGCTTTTTTCGCCACCAGCCCGGCTGCCATCATGACGCTGGGGTTGGAGGTGTTGGTGCAGGACGTGATCGCCGCGATCACCACAGCGCCGTCTTTCAGATGATAGGTCTGGCCGTTGTATTCATATTGGGTTTCGCCGCTGACCTGGGCCTCGTTGCCAACCGCGACACCGCCACCGCCTTCGCTCTCCAGGCGACCTTCGTCGACCTTGGCGGGCTTGACCTGCAAACCGAGAAAGTCGCTGAATGCCTTGGATACATTCGGCAGCGCGACACGGTCTTGAGGACGTTTGGGGCCTGCAAGGCTGGCTTCCACGGTGCTCATGTCCAGTTCCAGACTGTCGCTGAACACCGGTTCCTGACCTGCCAGACGCCACAGGCCCTGAGCCTTGCAATACGCCTCGACCAGCTTGACGGTCTCGTCAGGACGACCGGACAGACGCAGGTAGTCCAGCGTCACCTCATCGACCGGGAAGAAACCACAGGTCGCGCCGTACTCCGGTGCCATGTTGGCAATGGTCGCCCGGTCTGCCAGTGGCAGATCAGCCAGGCCGTCGCCGTAGAACTCGACAAACTTGCCGACCACACCTTTCTTGCGCAGCATCTGGGTGACGGTCAGCACAAGATCGGTGGCGGTGATGCCTTCCTTCAATTTGCCGGTCAGCCTGAAACCGATGACTTCCGGGATCAGCATCGACACTGGCTGGCCAAGCATCGCCGCCTCGGCTTCGATCCCACCCACGCCCCAGCCCAGTACGCCCAGGCCATTGATCATCGTGGTGTGCGAGTCGGTGCCGACCAGGGTGTCGGGGAAGGCGTAAGTGCGGCCGTCCTCTTCCTTGGTCCACACGGTGCGGCCCAGATATTCGAGGTTCACCTGATGGCAAATGCCGGTGCCGGGCGGCACTACACTGAAGTTATCGAAAGCGCTCTGGCCCCAGCGCAGGAAAGCGTAGCGCTCCCCGTTGCGCTGCATCTCGATGTCGACGTTCTCGCCGAACGCCTCGGCGTTGCCAAACTTGTCGACCATCACCGAGTGGTCGATGACCAGGTCCACCGGGGACAGCGGGTTGATGCGCTGCGGGTCACCACCAGCCTTGGCCACGGCAGCGCGCATGGCGGCCAGATCGACCACTGCCGGCACACCGGTGAAGTCCTGCATCAGCACGCGGGCAGGGCGGTATTGAATTTCCCGGTCCGAACGGCGCTCGGTCAGCCAGTCGGCAATAGCCTTGAGGTCGTTGCCAGTGACGGTCTTGTTGTCCTCCCAACGCAGCAGGTTTTCCAGCAGCACTTTGAGTGACATGGGCAGCTTGTCGAGGTCGCCAAGGGAGCGGGCAGCTTCCGGCAGGCTGAAATAATGGTAGGTCTTGTCGTCGATTTCGAGCGTTTTCAGGCTCTTCAGGCTATCGAGGGAAGGCATGAATATCTCCTTTCTGGATTGTTCTCCGAACATCGGTTAACGGGCTCCATGTGCATCAGGTCGGGAGCGCCGCATCAGGCTTCAACTGCTGTGGACTGTTCTGCAGCACCAGTGGTTCCTGGATTGGGCTATCATGCGCGGCTTTCAAGTCTGCGGGGTTACGCCCGAGTGCCCATTGCCCAGGAGTAACCCATGAATACAATGTTTATGCATTGCAGACCCGGTTTTGAAGGCGAAGTCTGTTCGGAGATATCCGATCACGCTGCGCGCCTGGACGTTGCCGGGTATGCCAAGGCACGCCCCGATACAGCCTGTGCCGAATTCATCTGCACCGAGGCGGATGGCGCCGAACGATTGATGAATGGCCAGCGCTTCGACGCGCTGATCTTTCCCCGGCAATGGGCGCGGGGGATGTTTCTCGAGTTGCCGGAAACCGATCGCATCAGCGTGATTCTTGCGCAGCTTTCAGCGTTCCCGGCCTGCGGCAGCCTGTGGCTTGAGGTCGTGGATACCAACGATGGCAAGGAGCTGTCGAATTTCTGCAAGAAGTTCGAGGCACCGCTGCGCAAAGCCCTGATGCAGGCAGGCAAGCTGGTTGACGATCCGCGCAAGCCGCGTCTGTTGCTGACGTTCAAGAGTGGCCGTGAAGTGTTTCTTGGTCTGGCCGATGCGGACAACTCTGCCATGTGGCCGATGGGCATCCCGCGCCTCAAATTTCCCCGCGAGGCACCCAGCCGTTCTACCTTGAAGCTGGAAGAGGCATGGCATCATTTCATCCCCAGAGACCAGTGGGACGAACGCCTTTCCGGCGACATGACCGGCGTGGACCTTGGTGCCGCACCGGGTGGCTGGACGTATCAACTGGTGCGCCGCGGCATGCTGGTGACGGCCATCGATAACGGGCCGATGGCGGAAAGCCTGATGGACACCGGGCTGGTCCAGCACTTGATGGCTGACGGTTTTACCTACAAACCCCGGCACCCGGTGGACTGGATGGTCTGCGACATCGTCGAGAAGCCTGCGCGCAATGCCGCGCTGCTGGAAACCTGGCTGGGCGAAGGCCTGTGCCGCGAAGCAGTGGTCAACCTCAAACTGCCGATGAAACAGCGCTACGCCGAAGTACGCCGCCTGCTCGACCGTATCGAAGAAGGCTTTCAGACGCGTGGTGTACGGGTGTCGATCGGCTGCAAACAGCTCTACCACGACCGCGAAGAAGTCACCTGCCACCTGCGCAGGCTTGATGTGGCCAAAGCGGCGAGAAAGTGATTTCTCACACTCGCGCCGCATGCTTCAGTGACTATAGGATTTCAGTGACTATCGGATTATCGTGCCAATGCTCCGCGTTGGTACGCAGTTCGTGACGCTCTGCGTCACAAATCATCGATACGAAACAATGTCATGCCTTACACGCAGTCGCTGCCAACGCAGTGCTTTTCAACCGCGATGGCACTGACGACGCAGAGTGCGACGTTAGTGACGGCTGAGTCCTGGCGCTGATCCGGGGGTAGCCTGGC
>NZ_JAWHOO010000038.1:0-22492 GCF_032586855.1 Pseudomonas syringae group sp. J254-4
GGGCGCGAAGAAGTCGTGTTCGGCACCGTACTGATGGGCAGGATGCAGGGCGGCAACGGTGCCGACCGGGCGCTGGGAATGTTCATCAACACCTTGCCGTTGCGCATCAGCGTCGGCAGCCAGAGCGCTCTGGCGGCGGTCAAGGTCACTCACCAACGCCTGTCGGCACTGCTGGGGCATGAGCATGCTTCTCTGTCGCTGGCCCAGCGCTGCAGCGGCGTGCCGAGTTCGCTGCCGCTGTTCAGCACCTTGCTCAACTACCGCCACAGCAACAACGGCGCGGCCTCGGCCGACACATTGTCAGCCTGGCAGGGCATTCAGACCCTGAGCATGGAAGAACGCACCAACTATCCGTTGTGCCTGAACGTCGATGACCTGGGCGGTGACTTCATGCTCACCATTCAGGCCGTCAAACAAGTCAGTGCAACGCGCATCGGCGAGTACATGCAGGTTGCACTGCGCAGCCTCGTGGAAGCACTGGAACACACCCCGCAAGCTGCGCTGAACAGCCTGCCGCTGCTGCCGGACGATGAACGCGAGCTGTTGCTGACGGGTTTCAATGACACTGCCCATCCTTATCCTCGCGATGTGTTGATTCACCAACTGATCGAACACCAGGTCAACCAGCGTCCGGGTGCTTGCGCCGTACGCGGCGACAGCGGACCTCTGCTCACTTACGCCGAACTCAACCAGCAGGCCAACCAGCTCGCCCATCGCCTGATCGAACTGGGTGTGGAACCGGATACGCGGGTTGCGGTCAGCCTGCGTCGAGGACCGGAAATGGTCGTGGCGCTCTTGGGTATTCTCAAGGCCGGTGGCGCCTATGTGCCGATCGATCCGGACCTGCCGAGCGCGCGTCAGGCATACATGCTCGAAGACAGCTCGCCAAGGGCGGTGCTGACCATTCTGGACCTAAGCGAAAACCTGCCAGCCATGACGCTGCCTGTACTGATTCTGGATGACCACCAGGACAGCGCCCAGCTTGCCTCAAAGCCGATGACCAACCCGGATGCCGAAGCCTTGGGTCTTCAGCCGAATCACCTGGCCTACGTGCTGTACACCTCCGGTTCCACCGGCACGCCCAAAGGCGTGATGAACGAGCACCTTGGAGTCGTTAACCGCCTGCTCTGGGCCCGTGACGCCTATCACGTGGACAGCAATGATCGCGTGCTGCAAAAGACCCCGTTCGGCTTCGACGTGTCGGTCTGGGAGTTTTTCCTGCCGCTGCTCGCCGGTGCCGAACTGGTCATGGCGCGTCCCGGTGGCCATCAGGACCCCGACTATCTGGCGCAGGTAATGAGTGACGCAGGCATTACCCTGCTGCACTTTGTGCCTTCAATGCTCGATGTATTTCTGGAACACCGCTCAACCCGCGACTTCCCGAAACTGCGCCGCGTGCTGTGCAGCGGCGAGGCGCTTCCCCGCGCGTTGCAGCGCCGCTTCGAGCGACACCTCAAGGGCGTTGAACTGCACAACCTGTATGGCCCGACCGAAGCGGCCATCGACGTTACTGCGTGGGAATGCCGCCCGACAGACCCGGGCGACAGCGTGCCCATCGGCCGTCCGATTGCCAACATTCAGATGCACGTACTGGATGCCCTGGGCCAGCTGCAACCGCTGGGCGTGGCCGGTGAACTGCACATTGGCGGCATCGGCGTGGCCAGGGGTTATTTGAACCAGCCAGAACTGAGTGCCGAGCGTTTCATCGCTGACCCGTTTTCCAGCGACCCGCAGGCCCGCCTGTACAAAACCGGCGACGTGGGTCGCTGGCTGGCCAATGGCGCGCTGGAATACCTGGGCCGTAATGACTTCCAGGTGAAGATCCGCGGCTTGCGTATTGAGATCGGCGAAATCGAAGCCGCTCTGGCCAAACACCCGGCGGTCCATGAAGCGGTAGTTACCGCCCGCGAGGACATACCCGGTGACAAACGTCTGGTGGCTTACTACACACGGTCTGCGGGGCACACTGCTGTCGATATCGAAACCCTGCGCGGTCACCTGCAGCAACAGTTGCCTGAATACATGGTTCCGGCCATTTACGTACTGCTCGATACCATGCCACTGACGCCGAACGGCAAGCTGGATCGCAAGGCGCTACCCGCACCGGACGGTGATGCGCTGATCAGCCGTGGCTACGAGGCGCCCGAAAGCGATACCGAGATGGCCATTGCGCATATCTGGCAAGACCTGCTGCAACTGGAGCAGGTCGGCAGGCATGACCACTTCTTCGAACTGGGCGGCCACTCTCTGCTGGCCGTCAAACTGATCGAGCGCATGCGCCAGATCGATCTGATTGCCGATGTACGCGTGCTGTTCAGCCTGCCGACCCTGTCTGCCCTGGCGGCGGCGGTGGGCGGCAAGGGGGCCGTCGAGGTGCCCGCCAATCTTATTCCCACCGACTGCGAGCGCATCACTCCAGACATGCTGCCGCTGGCATCGCTGAGCCAGGACGACATCGACCGCGTGGCGTCCAGCGTGCCCGGCGGCATGGCCAACGTGCAGGACATCTATGCCCTGGCGCCGCTGCAGGAGGGGATTTTGTATCACCACCTTGCAGCGGTCGAGGGTGACCCGTACCTGCAATACGCACTATTTTCCTTCGACAATAACCAGCGTCTGCACAGTTTCGCCCAGGCACTGCAAGCTGTAATCGCGCGGCACGATATCCTCCGCACCGCCGTGCTTTGGGAGCGTCTCGAGGCTCCGGTGCAAGTGGTCTGGCGTGAAGCGCCTCTGATGCTTGATGAGCTGGTAATAGACCCGGCCGATGGCGAGGTCACCGAACAGTTGCTCAAGCGTCTCGACCCGCGTCACACGCGCCTGGACATCCGTCAGGCACCGATGCTGCGCATCGGTTATGCCCACGACGCGGTAAATAATCGCTGGCTGGGCATGCTGTTGTTCCACCACCTGGTTGACGACGCCACGTCGCTGCGCATTCTCACCAGCGAAATCGAGGCGCACATGCTCGGCCAGCAAGCCTCGCTGCCGCCGTCCGTGCCTTATCGCAATTACGTGGCCCAAGCCAGACTCGGTGTAAGCCGCGAGGAACATGAGGCGTTTTTCCGTGACATGCTCGGTGACATCGACGAGCCCACGCTGCCATTCGGCGTGCAGGACGTGCAGGGCAACGGGCGCGGTATCGAGGAAGCATGCCAGCGGGTCGATATCGACCTGAGTCAGCGCTTGCGGGCGCAGGCTCGTCAACTCGGGGTCAGCTCCGCCAGCCTGTATCACCTGGCCTGGGCCCGTGTACTGGGCGCGGTGTCAGGCAAAGACGATGTGGTGTTCGGCACCGTGTTGCTCGGTCGTTTGCAGGGCGGTGTCGGCTCCGACCGGGCGTTGGGAATGTTCATCAACACCTTGCCGCTGCGCGTCACGCTGGGTGAGCAGGGCGTGCGCAGCGGCCTGAAAACCACTCACGCACGGCTCAGTGGCTTGGTCGCCCATGAGCACGCCTCACTGGTACTGGCCCAGCGCTGCAGCGGGGTGCCCGCGTCAACGCCACTGTTCAGTGCCTTGCTTAACTACCGGCATGTCGACGCAGAGGTCAATCAGCAGGCTTTCGACGCCTGGCAGGGCATTGAACATCTGCACAGTGAAGAACGCACCAACTATCCGTTGACCCTTTCGGTCAACGATGAAGGGGTGGGCTTCAGCCTCACGGTCCAAACCATCGCCAGTATCGATGCGCAACGGGTCTGCGCGTATATGCAGACGGCGCTGGAGAGCATGGTCAGCACACTGGAGCAGTCCAGCGAAATGCCTCTGGCAGGTTTGTCGGTTGTGCCGGCAGCAGAGCGTGAGCAACTGGTGTTCGGGCTCAACGCTACCGAGCTGGATTACCCGCAGCAGCAGACCATTCATGGCCTGTTCGAAGCACAGGTCGAGCGCTCGCCGCAGGCTTTGGCGGTGGTGCATGGCGAACTGCACCTGACGTATGGCGAGCTCAACGACCAGGCCAACCGCCTGGCCCATGCCTTGCGTAAACAGGGCGTTCAGCCGGATTCCCGCGTGGGGATCTGCGTAGAACGCGGGGCAGAAATGATCGTCGGCTTGCTGGCGATCCTCAAGGCGGGCGGTGGCTATGTGCCGCTGGACCCGGCTTATCCGGCCGAACGAATTACTTACATATTGCAGGACAGTGAGCCAGCGGCGGTGTTGGTCAAGGCAGCCACTCGGCATTTGCTGGCAGGCGTTTCGGTGCAGACCATCGACCTTGATGATCAGAGCGCCTGGCAACACGAATCCATACAGAACCCGGAAGTCGAGGGCCTGACCTCGGCACATCTGGCGTACCTGATCTACACCTCGGGTTCGACCGGTATGCCGAAAGGCGTGATGATCGAACACCGCAACACCGTTAACTTCCTGACCTGGGCGCACACGGCTTTCGACGGATCTGCACTGGAAAAAACGCTGTTCTCCACCTCGCTGAACTTCGACCTCGCAGTCTACGAATGCTTCGCGCCGCTCACGTCGGGTGGCAGCATCAACGTGGTGAAAAACGTTCTTGAACTGCAACACGGCGAACACGATATCGGCCTGATCAACACCGTGCCGTCAGCGCTGAAAGCGCTGCTGGAAATCAACGGGTTGCCAGGATCGGTTCACACCGTCAACGTCGCTGGCGAAGCGCTCAAGCGCAGTCTGGTCGAATCACTGTTCGAGACAACCGGCGTGCAGCGCCTTTGCAACCTGTACGGGCCGTCCGAAACCACCACTTACTCAAGCTGGGTGGCGATGGACCGCGAAGACGGCTTCGCTCCGCATATCGGCAGGCCGGTGGGCAACACCCGGTTCTATCTGCTGGACGAGCAGCAACAGCTCGTTCCGCGAGGTATGCCGGGTGAAATCTACATCGGCGGGGCAGGTGTGGCCCGTGGTTATCTGAACCGCGATGATCTGACCGCAGAACGTTTCCTTAAAGACCCGTTCAGCCAGCAGCCCGCGGCACGCATGTACCGCACGGGTGACCTTGGCCGTTATCTGCCCGATGGCAATATCGAATACCTGGGTCGTAACGATGATCAGGTGAAAATCCGTGGTTTCCGTATCGAACTGGGCGAGATCGAAACGTGTCTGGCCAAGCACCCAGGGGTACAGGAAACGGTGGTTGTCGCCCGTGAGGACGTACCAGGCGAAACCCGTCTGGTGGCGTATTTCACAGCGTCCGACCCTGCACGGCTACCGGAAAGCAGCGATCTGCGCACGTACCTGCAAGGGTTGCTGCCGGACTACATGCTCCCGGCAGCTTATATGCCGCTTGACGCGTGGCCGCTGACGCCGAACGGCAAGCTCGACCGCAAGGCCCTGCCGGCACCGGACAGCAGCGCACTTGTCTCGCGCGCTTACGAAGCCCCGGTGGGTGACGTCGAGATCAAATTGGCAGCGCTTTGGGCGGACCTGCTTAATGTCGAAAAGGTCGGACGTCATGACCATTTCTTCGAACTGGGCGGGCATTCTTTGTTGGCGGTGAGCCTGATTGAGCGCATGCGTCAGGCGGACCTCGAAGCTGACGTTAGAGTGCTGTTCGGTCATCCGACGCTTATTCAGGTGGCGGCCTCAGTGGGCAAGGTCAAGCGGCTGGAGGTGCCGGAGACGAAAATTCCGACGTTCAAGCGCAAACGCCGTATCTGAAGCCACGGCAACCACCCGACCGGTTTGCAAACGGTCGAGTGGTTGCCGTCCACCCTGAAGCCCTTCGCAACGCTTTCCCAACATCCCCCCTGCTTGTTCAGCCAAGCGCTCGCACATCGCTGCGTTGACGTCACCCTCAAGTCTTGTCCCAGCTTCCCACGACAGACAGTCGCCTGTGGATGCTCTAATTTTTGCGGCGTGTGGGAAGCACGGCGAATGGGAAGTTTCGTGTGTGTCATAGGATCGCAGCCCTTTATTGCTGCGGCTCCAATCATACCTGCGCCCGGATCCCGTTCTGTCTTCGAGTTTCGAAGCCCCTCCGTATTTATCGTGCGAAACACTGTTTGCGACACCGTGCCCCGGAGTCGTCAACCCTCTCCGAAATGAAAAACAGCAGGTTATTCGATGCACTTCAGCGAATTGATGGCAGTTCTTTCCACGCACCCGATCCGTCTTCAACAGGAAGAAGATGATCTGGTGATTCTCGGAGACGACGAGGGGCTGGACAGTGCCACTCTTGAAAGCCTGAGCGTGCACAAGGCAGAACTGCTGACGCTGGTAGCTCGAATGGGCGGTGACTGGCTCAGTCCGGCGTTTCGCATTACCACGGACATGCTGCCGCTGGCCAATCTGAGCCAAGAGGCGATTGACAGAATCGTCGATGCGATACCGGGCGGGGCTGGCAATGTGCAGGACATCTATCCGCTGGCGCCTCTGCAGGAAGGGATTCTCTATCATCACCTGACGGCCGGGCAGGGCGACCCGTATGTATTGCGGGCGTTGTTCGGGGCCGAGAGCCGCGAACGTCTCGACGACTTCGCCCAGGCACTGCAGGCGGTGATCGAACGCCATGACATCCTGCGCACGGCGATGGTTTGGGAAGGCCTAGACGAACCGGTGCAAGTGGTGTTGCGCGATGCGGCGCTGGCCGTGGATGAACTGACGCTGGACGTGGCTGACGGCGACATCGAAACCCAGTTGCACGAACGCTATGATTCCCGGCATTTCCGCCTCGATTTACGCCAGGCCCCGTTGATGCGCATGGTCTGTGCTGAAGATCCGGCCAACGCTCGCTGGGTCGCTATCCTGCTGTTCCACCACATTGCCATTGACCACGCCGCGCTTGAGCTGGTGAAACACGAGATGCAGGCCTTTCTGCTCGGCGAAGGCCATGCCTTGCCCGAAGCAGTGCCGTATCGCAACTACGTGGCACAGGTTCGGCTGGGTGTCGGGGCTGATGCTCATGAAGGTTTTTTCCGCGAGATGCTGGCCGACATCGACGAGCCGACGCTGCCGTTCGACGTGGTCGAAACGCTGGGCAGCGAGCAACTGATCGAAGATGTGCACCTGCCCGTCGATGAAGCGTTGAGCGCGCGCCTGCGCACACAGGCCCGGCAGCTTGGGGTCAGTGCCGCGAGCCTGCATCACCTCGCCTGGGCGCGGGTGGTGGGTGCACTGTCGGGCAAATCGGATGTGGTTTTCGGCACAGTGCTGATGGGCCGGATGCAGGGCGGCGACGGTGCTGACCGGGCACTGGGCATGTTCATCAACACCTTGCCGTTGCGGGTCAAGCTGGAAGGGCACGCGGTGCGTGAAGGGGTCAGAACCACCCACGCTCGACTGACTGCCTTGCTCGGTCATGAACATGCGTCCCTGGCCCAGGCCCAGCGTTGCAGCGGTGTGGCCGCACCGGCGCCGCTGTTCAGTTCGCTGCTCAATTACCGCCATAGCGCCAGCGAATCGGTGGCTTCGCCCGAAGCGCTACAGGCCTGGAACGGCTTGCAGAGCCTGGGCAGCGAGGAGCAGAGCACTTACCCGATCACGCTGTCGGTGGATGATCTGGGACAGGGCTTCGGCCTGACGGTTCAAGCCCTTGCGCAGATCGGTGCACAGCGCATCGGCGAGTACATGTTGACGGCACTCGGCGCGCTGGTAGAGGCGCTGGAGCAGCAGCCGCAAACCCCGTTGCAGCGTCTGCAAGTCCTCTCTTCAGCCGAACGCCAGCAAGTGCTGCATGACTTCAATGACACGGCACGCGACTACCCACGCAACAGCAGCCTGCAGGAACTTTTCGAACAGCAAGTGGCGGCGCAGCCTGATGCACTTGCTGCTGTACAGAATGACCAGTGCCTGACCTACCGGGAATTGAACGGTCGCGCCAACGCGCTGGCTCGTCACCTGGTCGACCTCGGCGTGCAACCGGGCGAGCGGGTGGCATTGCTGCTGGAGCGTTCCCTCGATCTGCTGGCCGGTCAGTTGGCCATTATCAAATGCGGGGCGGCATACGTGCCGCTGGACATCAACGCTCCCGCCGAGCGTCAGGCATTCATGCTGCAAGACTGCGGGGCGCGGCAAGTGTTGACGCTGGCTCGCCACGACCTGCCTGAAGGCATCCAGCGGATTGACCTTGACCTGCTGCAACTGCCAAGCGATGCGCACAACCCGGCATCATCAGCCTCCGCCGAATCGGTGGCCTACATCATGTACACCTCCGGTTCCACCGGTATGCCCAAAGGCGTATTGGTGCCGCACCGTGCTGTCAGCCGTCTGGTGATCAACAACGGTTACGCTGACTTCAATGCACAGGATCGTGTAGCGTTCGCCTCAAACCCGGCGTTCGACGCCAGCACCCTGGATGTCTGGGCGCCACTGCTCAATGGCGGCTGCGTGGTTGTGGTGGAGCAGTCGGTGTTGCTGTCTCTGGACGAGCTCCGCGCGCTGCTGTTGTCCCAGTCGGTCAGCGTGCTGTGGATGACCGCGGGCCTGTTCCATCAGTATGCCGACGGCCTGATGGAGGCCTTCGCGAAATTGCGCTACCTGATCGTCGGTGGTGATGTGCTGGACCCGGCGGTGATCGCCCGGGTATTGAAACAAGGCGCTCCGCGACACTTGCTCAACGGCTACGGTCCGACCGAAGCGACGACCTTTTCCACGACCCATGAGATCACCTCGGTCGGCAACGGCGGTATTCCTGTCGGTCGCCCGATTGGCAACAGCCAGGTTTATGTGCTCGATACCCTGCGCCAACCGGTGGCCGTGGGCGTGGTCGGGGAGCTGTATATCGGCGGGCAGGGCGTGGCCAAGGGTTACCTGAACCGTCCTGAGCTGAACGCCACACAGTTTGTCGCCAATCCGTTCAGCGACGACGCTGGAGCCCTGTTGTACCGCACGGGTGACCTCGGCCGCTGGAACGCAGACGGGGTTATCGAGTATCTGGGCCGTAACGATGACCAGGTGAAAATCCGTGGTTTCCGTATCGAACTGGGTGAAATCGAAGCATGTCTGGTCGAATGCTCTGGCGTCAGAGAGGCCGTGGTGTTGGCCCGCCAGGACGAACCTGGGCAAAAGCGCCTGGTGGCATACGTGGTCGGCGAAGACAACAGCGCCTTGTCAGCGGTCGAACTGCGCCGCGAACTGGCGGCGTCGCTGGCCGAATACATGGTGCCAAGCGCCTTTATGGTGCTGGATTCTTTCCCGCTGACCGCCAACGGCAAGCTGGATCGCCGGGCTTTGCCGGCACCTGACGCTGACGCCTATGCCAGCCGTGAATTCGAGGCACCCGAGGGGGAAGTGGAAATCACCTTGGCGCGCTTGTGGTCCGAATTGCTCAACGTTGAACGCGTCGGCCGCCACGATCACTTCTTTGAGCTCGGCGGGCATTCGCTACTGGCCGTCAGCCTGATCGAACGCATGCGTCAGGCGGGCCTGAGCGCTGATGTACGCGTGCTGTTCAGCCAGCCCACGCTGGCCGCACTGGCCGCAGCCGTCGGCGCAGGCCATGACATCAAGGTACCCGCCAACCTGATAGACAAAGGCTGCGAGCGCATCACCCCGGAGCTGTTGCCACTGGCGAATCTGACCCAGGTGCAGATCGACCAGGTGGTCGCTACCGTACCCGGCGGCGTGGCAAATGTTCAGGATATCTACGCGCTGGCACCGTTGCAGGAAGGCATTCTCTATCACCACATGGCAGCCGAGCAGGGCGACCCCTATGTGCTGCAGAGCCAGTTTGCCTTTGATGACCGCGAGCGCCTGGACGCCTTCGTTCAAGCCTTGCAGATGGTTATCGACCGGCATGACATTCTGCGTACCGGTGTGGTCTGGGACGGTCTGGACTCACCCGTGCAGGTGGTCTGGCGTGAAGCGAAATTGCACCTTGAGGGGCTTGAACTTGACCCGGCTGACGGTGAGATCGGCGCGCAACTGCATAGCCGCTTCGATCCGCGTCACTACTGCCTCGATATGACTCAAGCGCCACTGATGCGCCTGGTCCATGCCGAGGACCCGCTCAACCAGCGAATTATCGCGATGCTGCTGTTCCATCATATGGCCCTGGACCATATGGCCATGGAAGTGGTGCAGCATGAAATGCAGGCCTGGCTGTTGGGCGAGGCAGAATCCTTGTCGGCGCCGGTGCCCTATCGCAATTACCTGGCTCAGGCGCGTCTGGGTGTCAGCCAAGCGGATCATGAAGTGTTTTTCCGCGACATGCTGGGCGATATCGACGAACCGACGCTGCCTTTCGGCCTGCAGGATGTGCAGGGCGATGGCCGTGATATCGAAGAAGCCGCTCTTGTAGTGGACAGCCAGTTGAACCTGCGACTGCGTGCTCAGGCCCGACAACAGGGTGTGAGTGCCGCGAGTCTGGTGCATTTGGCGTGGGCTCAGGTGCTGGGCAAGGTTTCCGATCGTCGCGATGTGGTGTTCGGTACTGTACTGCTGGGCCGTATGCAGGCCGGCGAGGGCGCTGACAGGGCGCTGGGAATGTTCATCAATACCTTGCCGCTGCGGGTCGCCGTAGGCGGGCAAGGGGTACGCGCCGGGGTCAAGGCAACACACGCGCAACTTACCGCATTGCTCGCTCACGAACATGCCTCACTGGCGTTGGCCCAGCGGTGCAGCGGTGTAGCCGCACCAACGCCACTGTTCAGCGCACTGCTCAATTACCGCCACAGCGCGGTTGGCAGCGCTGCAGAACAAACTGCCCAGGCCTGGCAGGGTATTCAAGCCCTGAACAGTGAAGAACGCACCAACTATCCATTGACCTTGAACGTCGATGACCTTGGTGACGGCTTCAAACTAACCGCACTGGCGGCGAGCACGGTCGGTGCGCAGCGTGTGTGTGGCTACATGCACACGGCGCTGGAACAACTGGTGGACGCGCTTGAGTTAATGCCACAAGCGTCGTTGCAAAGTCTGTCGATTCTGCCAGCTGTCGAGCGTGATCATTTGCTGGTGGATTTCAATGACACCGCGCTGGATTACCCGCAGCAGCAGACCATTCACGGGCTGTTTGAAGCACAGGTCGAGCTTACACCGCAGGCTCTTGCGGTCGTCCACGGCGAACAGCGCCTGACGTATCGCGAGCTTAACGAGCAGGCCAACCGCCTGGCCCATGCCTTACGCAAGCAGGGCGTTCAGCCGGATTCGCGGGTCGGGATTTGTGTAGAACGCGGCGTGGAGATGGTCGTCGGCTTGCTGGCGATTCTCAAGGCGGGCGGCGGTTATGTGCCGCTGGATCCGGCGTATCCGGTAGAACGAATTGCCTACATGTTGCAGGACAGCGCGCCTGCCGCTGTGCTGGCGCAGTCGGCAACTGAAGCGCTGCTGGCCGACGTTGCAGTACCTGTCATCAATCTTGATCTGAACGATTGGCAGGACCAATCCGTCCAGAATCCGCAGGTGCCTGAGCTGACCTCGGCGCACTTGGCGTATCTGATCTACACCTCGGGCTCGACCGGTCTGCCGAAAGGCGTGATGATCGAACACCGCAACACCGTGAATTTCCTGACCTGGGCGCATAGTGCTTTCGACGCCTCTGCGCTGGAAAAAACGCTGTTCTCCACCTCGCTGAACTTCGATCTTGCGGTCTACGAGTGCTTTGCGCCGTTGACGTCGGGCGGCAGCATCGAAGTCGTCAAAAACGTGCTGGAACTGCAACACGGCGAGCACGATATCGGCCTGATCAACACCGTACCATCGGCGCTCAAGGCTTTGCTGGAAGTCGATGGCTTGCCGAAATCGGTCTATACAGTCAACGTCGCCGGTGAAGCGCTGAAACGCAGCCTGGTTGAAAACCTGTTCGAAAAAACCGGCGTGCAGCGCCTGTGCAACCTCTACGGCCCATCGGAAACGACCACCTATTCAAGCTGGGTGGCAATGGATCGTGAAGATGGCTTCGCAGCTCACATCGGCAAGCCGGTCGGCAATACACAGTTTTACCTGCTGGACGAACAGCAACAGCCTGTGCCACTCGGCGTTGCCGGTGAGATCTACATCGGCGGTGCTGGCGTGGCCCGTGGCTACCTGAACCGTGACGACCTGACTGCCGAGCGTTTCCTCAAAGACCCGTTCAGCCAAAACCCAGCGGCACGCATGTACCGTACTGGCGACCTTGGCCGTTATCTGCCAGACGGTAATATCGAATACCTCGGCCGTAACGACGATCAGGTGAAAATCCGCGGCTTCCGTATCGAACTGGGCGAGATCGATGCGCGTCTGGCCAAACACCCGGCCGTCCACGAAGCCGTAGTGACAGCCCGCGAAGATGTGCCGGGCGACAAGCGTCTGGCGGCTTATTACACCTTGGCGACCGGAAACACCGTGGTCGACATTGATAACCTGCGCAGGCATTTGCAGGAAAAGCTGCCTGAGTACATGGTGCCGGCCATTTATGTGCGGCTTGAGGCCATGCCGCTGACCCCGAACGGCAAACTCGACCGCAAGGCCTTGCCAGCACCGGACGCCGATGCATTGATAAGCCGTGGCTACGAAGCTCCACAAGGTGAAACCGAAACGCAGATCGCGGCTATCTGGCAAGAGCTGCTGGGCGTTGCCCGGATTGGTCGTCACGACAACTTTTTCGAACTCGGCGGTCACTCGCTGCTGGCAGTCAGCCTGATCGGGCGCATGCGCCAGTTGGGTCTGAGCACCGATATACGCGTGCTGTTCAGTCAGCCGACGTTATCTGCACTGGCTGCCGCAGTCGGCGGTAGCACGGACATCGTGGTGCCAGCCAATCTGATCACCGAGGATTGCCAACGCATTACGCCTGAACTACTGCCACTGGCCAACCTGACCCAGGCACAGATCGACCAGGTGGTTGCCAGCGTGCCGGGCGGCGTGGCGAATGTGCAGGACATCTACCCACTGGCGCCGTTGCAGGAAGGCATTCTCTATCACCACATCGCCGCCGAGCAGGGCGATCCGTATGTGCTGCAGGCGCATTTCGCCTTTGACGACCACGCGTGCCTGGACGCTTTCGCCCAGGCTTTGCAGGCAGTTATTGATCGACACGACATTCTGCGCACCGGTGTCGTCTGGAAAGGCCAGGACTCACCCGTCCAAGTGGTCTGGCGCCACGCGCAATTGCCTCTTGAGGCGTTGCAACTCGACCCCGCAGCCGGTGATGTCAGCGCGCAACTGCACAGCCGCTTCGACCCGCGTCACCACCGACTGGATGTCACTCAGGCACCGCTGATGCGCCTGGCCTATGCCGAAGATCCGCTGAACCAGCGGATCTGCGCGATGCTGCTGTTCCATCACATGGTCCTCGATAACATGGCGATGGCCGTGGTACAGCATGAAATGCAGGCCTGGCTGTTGGGCGAAGCTCAAAACCTGTCGGCACCGGTGCCATACCGCAATTATGTGGCCCAGGCGCGCCTGGGTGTCAGCCAGGCCGAGCACGAAGCGTTTTTCCGCGACATGCTCGGGGATGTGGACGAGCCGACGCTGCCATTCGGCCTGCTGGATGTGCAGGGCGATGGCCTTGATATCGAGGAAGCCAACCTGGCGCTGGCCCCTCGGTTGAACCTGAGACTGCGCGCTCAGGCCCGACAACAGGGCGTGAGCACCGCCAGTCTGCTGCACCTGGCTTGGGCTCAGGTGTTGAGCACGGTTTCCAACAGGCAGGACGTAGTGTTCGGCACCGTGCTGATGGGCCGGATGCAGGCCGGGGAAGGCGCCGAGCGGGCCTTGGGGATGTTCATCAACACCTTGCCGCTGCGGGTTTCAGTGGGCGGAAAGAGCGTGCGTGACGGGGTCAAGGCCACCCATGAGCGTCTGACTGCCTTGCTGGGTCACGAACATGCTTCGCTGGCGCTGGCTCAGCGTTGCAGCGGCATTGCCGCACCGACGCCACTGTTCAGTTCGCTGCTCAACTATCGCCACAGTGCGCCTGGCAGCGTATCCGAGCGGGCTACCCAGGCCTGGCAGGGTATTCATACGCTGAACAGCGAAGAACGCACCAACTATCCATTGACCTTGAACGTCGATGACTCCGGTGAAGGCTTCAACCTGAACGTGCTGGTCAGCAGTACCGTGGGTGCCAAACGGGTCTGCGCTTACATGCAGACTGTGCTGGAGCATCTGGTGGATGTGCTGGAACAGTCACCGTCCTCGGCCCTCGGCAGCCTGCCGGTCCTGCCTGCTGCCGAACGTGAGCAGTTGCTGGTGGCGTTCAACGACACCGCGCTGGATTACCCGCAGCAACAGACCATTCACGGGCTGTTCGAAGCACAAGTCGAGCGCACGCCAGATGATGTGGCCGTAGTGCATGGCGAACAACATCTGACCTATCGCGAGCTTAACGAGCAGGCCAACCGCCTGGCGCATGCCTTGCGCAAGCAGGGCGTGCAGCCGGATTCGCGGGTCGGGATCTGTGTGGAACGCGGTGTGGAGATGGTCGTCGGTTTGCTGGCGATCCTCAAGGCGGGCGGCGGTTATGTGCCGCTCGACCCGGCGTATCCAGCGGAACGTATTGCTTACATGTTGCAGGACAGCGTGCCTGCCGCTGTGTTGGCGCAGTCGGCAACTGAAGCGCTGCTGACCGACGTTTCGGTGCCAGTCATCAATCTTGATCAGTGCAACTGGCAGGACGAATCCGTCCAGAATCCGCAGGTGCCGGGGCTGACTTCGGCGCATCTGGCGTACCTGATCTACACCTCGGGTTCGACCGGTCTGCCGAAAGGCGTGATGATTGAGCACCGCAACACCGTTAACTTCCTGAGCTGGGCGCACACGGCTTTTGATGCGTCTGCTCTGGAAAAAACACTGTTTTCCACCTCGCTGAACTTCGACCTCGCAGTCTATGAGTGCTTTGCACCGCTGACCTCGGGCGGCAGCATCAAAGTCGTCAGGAACGTGCTGGAACTGCAACACGGCGACCACGATATCGGCCTGATCAACACCGTGCCGTCGGCGCTGAAAGCACTGCTGGAAGTTAACGGCCTGCCGGAATCTGTGCACACCGTGAACGTGGCCGGTGAAGCACTGAAACGCAGCCTGGTTGAATCGCTGTTCGAAAAAACTGACGTGCAGCGCCTGTGCAACCTATACGGCCCCTCGGAAACCACCACCTACTCAAGCTGGGTGGCGATGGACCGTGAAGACGGCTTCGCAGCTCACATCGGCAAGCCAGTCGGCAATACACAGTTTTACCTGCTGAATGAACAGCAACAGCCTGTGCCACTGGGCGTTGCCGGTGAAATCTACATCGGCGGTGATGGCGTGGCGCGCGGTTATCTGAACCGTGACGACCTGACTGCCGAACGTTTCCTCAAAGACCCGTTCAGTCAACAGCCTGCGGCACGCATGTACCGCACCGGCGACCTTGGCCGGTATCTGCCAGACGGCAATATCGAATACCTGGGCCGTAACGACGATCAGGTGAAGATCCGTGGTTTCCGTATCGAACTGGGAGAGATCGATGCGCGTCTGGCCAAGCACCCGGCGGTCCACGAGGCAGTGGTCACTGCCCGCGAAGACATTCCCGGCGACAAGCGTCTGGTGGCTTATTACACCCTGAGCGCAGGGCAGGCTTCGGTGGACATCGATAGCCTGCGCGGCTGGCTGCAGGAACAACTGCCGGCCCACATGATCCCGGCAGCCTATGTGCTGCTCGACGCAATGCCGCTGACCCCGAACGGCAAACTCGACCGCAAGGCCCTGCCAGCACCGGACGGTGATGCACTGATCCGTGGCGGCTACGAGGAGCCACAAGGCACAGCAGAAATCACTCTGGCGAAAATCTGGAGCGACTTGCTCAAGATCGAACGTGTCGGTCGCCACGATCATTTCTTTGAACTGGGCGGGCATTCATTGCTGGCGGTAAGCCTGATCGAACGTATGCGCCAGGCAGGCCTGAGCGCCAACGTGCGTACGCTGTTCAGCCAGCCGACCCTTGCGGCACTGGCGGCAGCGGCAGGCGCGGTCGACGATCTGTTTATTCCAGCCAACCGCATTCCTGCGGACTGCCAGAGAATCACTCCGGACATGCTGCCGTTGATCGACCTGAGTCAGGAGCAGATCGACCAGGTGACGGCCTGCGTGCCCGGCGGCGCAGCGAACGTGCAGGACATCTATCCGTTGGCGCCGTTGCAGGAAGGCATTCTCTACCACCACATCAGCGCCGAACGGGGCGACCCCTATGTGTTGCAGGCGCAGTTTGCCTTTGACAGCCGCGCACACGTGGACACCTTCGCCAAAGCGCTGCAAATGGTCATCGACCGCCATGACATTCTGCGCACGTCCATGCACTGGGAAAGCCTTGATGAACCGTTGCAGGTGGTCTGGCGCCAGGTCGAGCTAGGCGTCGAAGAAGTTCAACTCAACCCCAGGCTGGGTGATGTAACCCGTCAGTTGCAGGAGCGCCTTGACCCACGCCAGATACGCCTGGACATCCGTCAGGCACCCTTGATGCGCATGGTGTGTGCTTTGGACACCGTTAACCAGCGCTGGGTGGCGATCTTGATGTTCCACCACATGATCCTCGACCACACCGCGCTGGATCAGGTGCAGCATGAAATGCGGGTCTGCCTACTCGGTCAGGCCGAGCAACTTGGCGACTCCATTCCCTACCGCAATTATGTCGCTCAGGCCCGACAAAGCCTGAACGAGCAGGATCACGAGCAGTTCTTCCAGGACATGCTCGGCGACATCGACGAGCCGACGCTGCCATTCGGCCTGCACGATGTGCAAGGCGACGGCAGCGCGCTCGATCATGCCCGCCTGCAGCTGGACGGCGCTTTGAACCAACGCTTGAGAGTTCAGGCGCGGCAACTTGGGGTCAGCGCGGCGAGCCTGATCCACCTGGCGTTCGCGCAGATGCTGGGCCGCGTCAGCGGACGTGAACACGTGGTGTTCGGCACCATTCTGATGGGCCGGATGCAGAGCGGTCGAGGTGCCGAACGGGCCCTTGGCATGTTCATCAACACCTTGCCGCTACGGATAGACCTGGGCGATCAGGGCGTGCGTGAAGGGGTCAAGGCCACGCACCGGCGCTTGACCGGCTTACTCGGGCATGAACATGCGTCGCTGGCACTGGCCCAGCGTTGCAGTGGCGTGGTCGCACCGACGCCGCTGTTCAGCGCCTTGCTCAATTATCGGCATAGCAACGTTGCCGTAACCGATGAGGCACTGACGGCGTGGAGTGGCATGCAGTCGTTGGGGATGGCCGATGAAGAACGCACCAACTACCCATTGACCGTCAACGTCGACGATACAGGTGAAGGTTTTCTGTTCACCTCGCTGGTCACGGCGAGCATCGGCGCGCAGCGTGTGTGTGACTATTTGCAACTGGCCGTAGAGGGGCTGATCGATGCGCTGGAACAGGCACCGCAAACCCCGCTGCACGCTATTTCAATATTGCCGCTCAGCGAGCGTAAGCAGTTGCTCGAACAGTGGAACGAGCCCGGCAACACCTATGCACACGAAACACCGATCCACCAGCAATTCGAAGCCCGCGCTACAGAACGACCAGACGCCGTGGCGCTGGTATTCGAAGATCAAACCCTGAGCTACGGCGAACTCAACGCCCGCGCCAACCAGGTTGCCCATCGCTTGCTCGCGCTAGGTGTACGCCCTGATGATCGCGTGGCGATCTGCGTCGAGCGTGGCCCGGCGATGATTATCGGCTTGCTGGGCATCCTCAAATCCGGTGCCGGTTATGTACCGCTGGACCCGGCTTACCCACTTGAGCGCCTGGCCTATACCCTCGGCGACAGCACGCCGGTCGCACTGTTGAGCCAGCAGACCGTGCAGCAAGCCTTGCCAGTGACGGAACTGACAATCATCAGTCTTGACGATGCCGACTTGCAGGACGAATCCGTGTGCAATCCGCAGGTAGCGGTCAAGTCCAGCGACCTTGCCTATGTGATCTATACCTCCGGCTCCACCGGTCTGCCCAAGGGCGTAATGGTCGAGCACCGCAACGTTGCACGGCTGTTTTCGGCCACGGAAGAGTGGTTCAGCTTCAACGAGCAGGATGTCTGGGCGCTGTTCCACTCGTTCGCCTTCGACTTCTCGGTCTGGGAAATATGGGGCGCATTGCTGCACGGCGGACGTCTGTTGATCGTGCCGCAACTGGTCAGCCGCTCGCCAGAAGACTTCTACAACCTACTGTGCAGTGCCGGGGTAACGGTGCTCAACCAGACGCCGAGCGCGTTCCGGCAACTGATTGCTGCCCAGGGCGAGAACGAGCAGGCGCATTCGTTGCGCCAGGTGATTTTCGGCGGTGAAGCACTGGAAACAGCGATGCTCAAGCCGTGGTATGCCCGCAACGTGAACGCCGCAACTCAGCTGGTGAACATGTACGGCATCACCGAAACCACGGTGCATGTGACCTATCACCCGTTGCAACCTGAAGACGCCCAGCGCGTCGGTGCAAGCCCGATCGGCAAACGCATCCCTGACCTGCAACTCTATCTGCTCGATGTTCATGGCGAACCGGTACCGGTAGGCGTGATCGGCGAGTTGTACGTGGGCGGGGCAGGTGTGGCACGGGGCTATCTGAACCGCGAAGCACTGACGGCCGAGCGTTTTCTTGATAACCCGTTCAGCACTGCGCCGGATTCGCGACTGTATCGCACCGGCGACCTCGGGCGCTGGCTGGCCGATGGCAGCCTGGAATACCTGGGCCGTAACGACGAACAGGTCAAGATTCGCGGTTTCCGCATCGAACTGGGCGAGATCGAAGCACAACTGGCCGCGTGTGACTCTGTACAGGATGCGCTGGTGCTGGTGCGTGAGGACGAGCCCGGTGACAAGCGTCTGGTGGCCTACGTCATCGGCAAGGCGGGACTGGAACCGGACGCTACGCAACTGCGCGAGCAACTGCGCCTGTCGCTGGCCGAGTACATGCTGCCAAGCGCCTTTGTCAGCCTGGAAAGTTTCCCGCTGACGGCCAACGGCAAGCTCGACCGCAAGGCTTTGCCAGCACCCGACCGCTCGGCGGTGGCCAGTCGCGGCTATGAAGCACCTGAAAACGATACCGAGATGGCCATTGCGCGTATCTGGCAAGACCTGCTGCAACTGGAGCAGGTTGGTCGTCATGACAACTTCTTCGAGCTGGGCGGCCACTCACTGCTGGCCGTCAAACTGATCGAGCGCATGCGCCAGATCGATCTGGTTGCCGACGTGCGCGTGCTGTTCAGTCAGCCGACCCTGTCTGCCCTGGCGGCGGCGGTGGGCGGGAAGGGTGCCGTAGAAGCCCCCGCTAACCTTATTCCCACAGGCTGTGAGCGCATTACCCCGGACATGCTGCCGCTGGTGTCGCTGAGCCAGGACGATATCGACCGCGTGGTGGCAAGCGTGCCCGGCGGCCTGGCCAACGTGCAGGACATCTATGCCCTGGCACCGTTGCAGGAGGGGATTTTGTATCACCACCTTGCCGCAGTCGAAGGTGACCCGTACCTGCAATATGCACTGTTTGCCTTTGACAGCCTCGAGCGGCTGCACAGTTTCGCTCAGGCCCTGCAAGGCGTGATCGCCCGCCACGATATCCTGCGCACCGCGGTGCTTTGGGAGCGTCTCGACGCACCCGTGCAGGTGGTCTGGCGTGAGGCAACTCTGGGCCTGGATGAGCAGGTGCTGGACCCGGCCGATGGCGACATCACCGAACAACTGATCAAGCGCCTGGACCCTCGTCACACGCGTCTGGACATCCGTCAGGCGCCGATGCTGCGTATCGGCTATGCACAGGACGCGGCGAATAATCGCTGGCTGGGCATGCTGCTGTTCCATCACCTGGTGGACGACGCCACGTCGCTGCGCATTCTCACCAGCGAAATCGAGGCGTATATGCTGGGTCAGCAAGCCTCGCTGCCACCGTCCGTGCCTTATCGCAACTACGTGGCCCAGGCCATGCTCGGCGTCAGCCGTGAAGAGCACGAGGCGTTTTTCCACGACATGCTCGGTGACATCGATGAGCCGACGCTGCCATTCGGCCTGCAGGACGTGCAGGGCGACGGAAGCGGTATCGAGGAAGTACGCCAGGTGGTCGACATCGACCTGAGCCGCCGCCTGCGCGTGCAGGCCCGACAGCTCGGGGTCAGCTCCGCCAGCCTTTATCACCTGGCCTGGGCCCGTGTACTGGGCGCTGCATCCGGCAAGGACGATGTGGTGTTCGGCACCGTATTGCTCGGTCGTCTGCAGGGCGGTGCCGGGTCTGACCGGGCGCTGGGGATGTTCATCAACACCTTGCCGTTGCGTGTCACGCTGGGCGAGCAGGGCGTGCGCAGCGGTCTGAAAGCCACCCACGCACGACTCAGCGGGCTGCTGGCCCATGAGCACGCATCGCTGGTACTGGCCCAACGTTGCAGTGGTGTACCCGCTTCGACGCCATTGTTCAGCTCGCTGCTCAACTTCCGCCATACCGGTGATCTCGACGCGAGTGACCAGGCGCTGGTCGCCTGGGAAGGCATTCAGGCGCTGCATGGCGAAGAACGCACCAACTACCCGCTGACCTTGTGCGTGGATGATCTGGGCGAAGGTTTCGCCCTGACCGTCATGACCGAAGGGCAGATCGGTGCCAAACGTGTGTGTACCTACATGCACTGTGTGCTGGAAAATCTGGTGCAAGCACTGGAACAGACCCCGGACGCTGCGCTGGGAGCGCTGAATATCCTGCCCGCGATCGAGCGCCAGCAACTGCTGGAAAGCTGGAACACTCCGCATGCCGTGCAGGCCGACGACACCCTGATTCACCGTACCTTCGAAGCCTGGGTGGTGGCGCAGCCGAATGCCGTGGCCTTGCACTACGAAGACCGCACCCTGACCTATGCCGAGCTGAACACTCGCGCCAATCAGGTGGCCCATTATCTGCTGGGCCTGGGCGTGCAGCCAGATGACCGGGTAGCGATCTGTGTCGAGCGCAGCCTGGAAATGATCGTCGGTCTGCTAGGGGTGCTCAAGTCCGGTGCGGGTTACGTGCCGATTGACCCGGCCTATCCGGCCGAGCGTATTGCCTACCAGTTGCAGGACAGCGCCCCGATGGCGGTGCTGGCCGATGCTGCAGGGCTGGCGCTGCTGGGCACATTCGACGGCCCACGCGTGGATTTGCACAGTCCGGCGTTGCAGGCCCAGCCGGGCAGCAACCCACGACTGACCGGGCTTGGTTCGCACCACCTGGCTTATGTCATCTATACCTCCGGCTCGACCGGCCTGCCTAAAGGCGTAATGGTCGAGCATCGCAACGTGGCCAGGCTGTTCTCGGCTACCCAGAGCTGGTTTGGCTTCAACGAGCAGGATGTCTGGGCGTTGTTCCATTCATTCGCCTTCGACTTCTCGGTCTGGGAAATCTGGGGTGCGCTGTTGCACGGCGGGCGTTTGTTGATCGTACCGCAGCTGGTCAGCCGCTCCCCGCAAGACTGCTACGCGCTGTTGTGCAGCGCCGAAGTGACGGTGCTCAACCAGACTCCGAGCGCGTTCCGCCAGTTGCTCAACGCTCAGGGCGAGAGCGATCAGCGACATTCCTTGCGCCAGGTGATTTTTGGTGGCGAAGCGCTGGACACCGGGATGCTCAAGCCTTGGTACGCCAGGGTGATCAACGCCGGTACGCAATTGGTGAACATGTATGGCATCACCGAAACCACGGTGCATGTGACCTACCACCCCTTGGTGGCGGCAGATGCGCAGCGGGCGGGCGTGAGTCCTATCGGTGTGCGCATTCCCGATTTGCAGTTGTATGTACTCGATGCACGCCGCGAGCCGGTGCCGGTGGGTGTTGTTGGCGAGCTGTATGTCGGCGGCGCCGGTGTCGCGCGGGGCTACTTGAACCGTGAAGCGCTGACCGCCGAGCGTTTCCTGGCGAACCCGTTCAGCAAGGATCCTCAGGCGCGCCTGTACCGAACCGGCGACCTGGGTCGCTGGATGGCTGACGGCAGTCTCGATTACCTGGGCCGCAACGACGACCAGGTCAAGATCCGTGGCTTCCGTATCGAGCTGGGAGAAATTCAGGCGGTGCTGGCTGCCTGCGATACGGTCCGCGAAGCGCTGGTGCTGGTCCGCGAGGATCAACCGGGTGACAAGCGCCTGGTGGCCTATGTGATCGCCGAGCCGGGCCACGAGATCGTCGCGGCTGACTTGCGTGCGCGGTTGCTGCTGTCTCTGGCCGACTACATGGTGCCCAGTGCTTTTGTGGCACTGGACAGCTTCCCCCTGACCGCCAACGGCAAGCTCGACCAAAAGGCATTGCCTGCTCCGGATGCGCAGGCACTGGCAATGCGCGAATACGCGCCGCCAGAGGGCGATGTCGAGATCGCCATCGCGCAGATCTGGCAGTCCCTGCTGCAAGTGCCGCAGGTTGGCCGCCACGATCATTTCTTCGAGCTGGGCGGGCATTCGCTGTTGGCCGTCAAACTGATCGAGCGCATGCGCCAGATCGACCTGTCGGCTGACGTGCGCGTGCTGTTCAGCCAGCCAACCCTTGCCGCACTCGCCGCAGCGGTGGGCGGGCACACCGACGTGCAAGTGCCGGATAACCTGATCGTGCCGGACTGCGAGCGTATTACCCCGGACATGCTGCCGCTGGCTGACCTCGATCAGGCAGGGATTGATCGGGTCGTTGCGAGCG
>NZ_JAWHOO010000039.1:0-22421 GCF_032586855.1 Pseudomonas syringae group sp. J254-4
CTACAAGGCTTTTTCGTTTCCGTCTGCGCCGGAAGTGGGGCGAATTATAGACAGATCACAGAGGGCGTCAACCGTTAATTTCAAAAATCTGCAATTCAACTGCTGTGCCCCAACAAACACGGGAGATCCTCTTTAAAGACGATCTCCCGCTACGGGAATTTACAAGCTGGGAAATGCGAATTGCGACGCTTCATGGCTCGCACGTTGCGGCCAGCGCTGGGTAATTGCCTTGCGACGTGTGTAGAAGCGCACACCATCGGGACCGTACGCATGCAAGTCGCCGAACAGGGAACGCTTCCAGCCACCAAAGCTGTGATAGGCAACCGGTACCGGCAGCGGAACGTTGACCCCGACCATTCCCACTTCAATCTCATCGCAGAACAACCGCGCAGCTTCGCCATCACGGGTAAAGATGCAGGTACCGTTGCCGTATTCATGGTCGTTGATCAGTTGCATGGCCTGTTCAAGGCTGTCCACGCGCACGATGCACAGCACCGGCCCGAAGATCTCTTCTTTATAGATGCGCATTTCTGGCGTTACGCGATCGAACAGACAGCCGCCCATGAAGAAGCCCTGTTCGTGCCCGGCAACCTGGAGATTGCGACCGTCTACCACCAGAGTAGCGCCCGACTGCACACCTTCCTCTATATAGCCGCCGACCTTGTCGCGATGCTGCCCGGTGACCAGTGGCCCCATATCCAGGCCGCAAGTCGTACCTGCGCCGATTTTCAGGCTCTGAATTTGCGGAACCAGTTTGGCCACCAACGCATCAGCGATCTGATCTCCGACGCACACCGCAACCGAAATAGCCATGCAACGCTCGCCGCAGGACCCGTAGGCAGCGCCCATCAAGGCACTCACTGCGTTGTCCAGGTCGGCATCTGGCATCAGTACCGCATGGTTCTTGGCGCCACCGAGAGCCTGAACCCGCTTGCCACGCGCTGCGCCCTCTTTATAGATGTACTCGGCAATCGGTGTGGAACCGACAAAGCTCAACGCCTTGACCTCAGGCGCTTCGATCAGCGCATCAACCGCGACCTTGTCACCGTGAACCACATTGAGCACACCCTTCGGCAGCCCGGCTTCGTGCAGCAGCTCGGCTATCAACAGCGTGGAGCTGGGATCACGTTCGGAGGGTTTGAGGATGAAGCAATTGCCACACGCGATGGCCAGCGGGTACATCCACAGCGGCACCATGGCCGGGAAGTTGAACGGAGTGATACCGGCAACGATACCCAGCGGCTGGAAATCAGACCACGCATCAATGTTCGGCCCGACATTACGACTGTATTCCCCCTTGAGTATTTCCGGCGCGGCACAGGCGTATTCCACGTTTTCAATACCGCGCTTCAATTCGCCCGCAGCATCTTCCAGGGTCTTGCCGTGTTCTTCACTGATCAACTGAGCAATGCGCGCTTCGTTCTGTTCCAGCAATTGCTTGAAGCGGAACATCACCTGAGCGCGCTTGGCTGGCGGTGTGTTACGCCAGGCCGGAAACGCAGCCTTGGCCGAATCAATCGCCTTCTGGACCGTGTCCCGAGTGGCGAGCGCTACTGTGTGGATAACCTGGCCGGTCGACGGATTGAACACATCTGCGGTGCGGCCATCTTCAGAAATGAACTCGCCGTGGATCAGGTGTTGAATGCTGCTCATGGAAAACTCCGGATAATTGCATCGGGCGCGAATGGCTTCGCGGCCCATGCGACAAAAGCACCTGTATAAAAGTACCTATATAAGAAGAGAGCCTGTCAGCGTGATCAGTCGATCAGGTTCAGCGTTTCGCCGACGGCATCGAACAACCGGTCCAAGTCCTGCGCCTGACTGTTGAAGGTCGGGCCAAACTGCAAGGTGTCACCGCCAAAACGCACATAGAACCCGGCTTTCCACAGTTTCATGCCTGCCTCGAAAGGCCGCACGATTGCATCGCCGTCACGAGGTGCGATCTGGATGGCGCCTGCAAGGCCGTAGTTGCGGATATCCACCACGTTTTTCGCGCCCTTGATACCGTGCAGCACGCTTTCAAAATGCGGAGCGATTCCTGCGGCCTGCTGTACCAGGTTTTCACGCTGCAACAGTTCAAGCGCCGCCAGCCCGGCCGCACAGGCTACGGGGTGAGCGGAATAGGTGTAGCCGTGGGGGAATTCGACGGCGTATTCCGGCGTTGGCTGATTCATGAAGGTCTGATAGATCTCGCTGCTGGCGATCACTGCACCCATGGGGATCGCGCCATTGGTGATCTGCTTGGCGATACACATCAGATCAGGCGTGACACCGAAACTGTCCGCGCCGAACATCGAGCCCGTACGGCCGAAGCCGGTGATGACTTCGTCGAAGATCAGCAGGATATTGTGCTGATCACAAATCTCGCGCAGACGCTTGAGATAGCCTTGCGGCGGAACGATCACGCCGGCAGAGCCCGCCATGGGTTCAACGATTACCGCCGCGATGTTCGACGCATCGTGCAGTTCGATCAGCTTGAGCATCTCGTCAGCCAGCGCAATACCGCCCGCTTCGGGCATCCCCTTCGAATAGGCGTTGCTGGCCAGCAGCGTGTGCGGCAGATGATCGACATCCATCAACTGGCCGAACATCTTGCGGTTGCCATTCACCCCGCCCAGGCTAGTGCCCGCCACGTTCACGCCGTGATAGCCACGCGCGCGCCCGATCATCTTGGTCTTGGTTGCCTGCCCTTTCAGCCGCCAGTAGGCGCGCACCATCTTCACTGCCGTGTCCGCGCATTCGGAACCGGAGTTGGTATAAAAGACGTGATTGAGATTGCCCGGCGTCAGTTCGGTAATCTTTTCCGCCAACTGGAACGACAGCGGATGCCCGAACTGAAAGCCCGGCGAGTAATCCAGAATGCCCAGTTGCCGGGAAACGGCTTCCTGAATTTCCTTGCGAGTGTGCCCGGCCCCGCATGTCCATAGCCCGGAAAGCCCATCGTAGATCTTGCGGCCCTTGTCGTCTGTCAGATAGCTGCCATGCGCAGCCACGACCATGCGCGGATCACGCTGGAAATTTCGATTTGCGGTGTAAGGCATCCAGTGGGCATCAAGCTTCAACTGACTGGTTACAGACACATCAGACGCTTCGAACATATTCATGGGGGCAAGCCTCGCAGGCGCTAAACGAACGGTCATTGCAGCCAAGGTGTCACGCGGCTAAAGTTCATAAAACCCGATTTTCATGATCTTTGGTTTGGTAGAGACTAAACAATGAGTGTCCGTCGCCCCGATCCGCTGTCGCAGGTAAGCGATTTTGATATCCGCCTGCTGCGTATTTTCAAAAGTGTCGTCGAGGCAGGCGGTTTTTCCGCGGCCGAAAGCGTGCTCGGCATTGGCCGGTCGGCGATCAGCCAGCAAATGAGCGATCTGGAACAGCGTCTCGGCTTGCGGCTTTGCCAGCGAGGGCGGGCCGGTTTTTCACTGACCGACGAAGGACGTGAGGTTTATCAATCGTCGTTGCAACTGCTCAGCGCTCTGGAAAGTTTCAGGACTGAGGTCAACGGCCTGCATCAGAACCTGCGCGGCGAGTTGAACATCGGCCTGACCGACAACCTGGTCACCCTTCCCCACATGCGCATCACCCATGCACTGGCACGCCTGAAAGAGCGTGGCCCGGGCGTGCACATCAATATCCGCATGATTGCTCCCGCCGAAGTCGAGCGAGGCGTATTGGACGGCGGCCTGCATGTCGGTGTCGTGCCACAGGCCAGCGCCCTGCCCGGCCTTGAATATCACCCGTTGTACAGTGAGCGTTCGCTGCTTTATTGCGCGGTGGGACATCCACTCTTCTACGCGGACAACTCAACGCTGGATGATGAACGCCTCGCACAGCAGGAAGCCATTGCCCCGACCTTTCGCCTGCCGAACGATATTCAGGAGCATTATCAGGCACTGACTTGCACCGCCAGTGCTTCAGACCGCGAGGGCATCGCGTTCCTGATTCTGACAGGACGCTACATTGGCTACCTGCCAGATCATTACGCCAACGCCTGGGTGCAGGAAGGTCGATTGCGCGCGCTGAAACCGGACTCAAAGTTCTACGACCTCAACCTGGTGACCGTTACCCGAAAAGGCCGACGCCCTCATTTGGTGCTGGAGAGCTTTCTGGAAACACTGGCCGCTACCCGATGACACACTCCTGCAGGACACCCTTCCAGTCAACCAACGTTGCAGAGCGGCTCGAAAACGCTATCAGGCTGATATTTATTGAAATAGTTGGACTCAAATAAAAATAACCTGAGCAACTGGACAGTTTTTTGCAGTAATCCCCGACAACGACACGCCAGTACATGGCAGTTCCCCGTCCGAGACCTTGCCATGCAGCCTGAAACACTCGACAACGATGACCTGATTTACGGCCTGAATGATCGCCCAAGACCTTTAACGGCCATATTGGCAGCGTTCCAGCATGTCCTCGCCAGCTTCGTCGGGATCATCACCCCGCCGTTGATCATCGGATCGACGCTCGGCCTGACCCAATACCTGCCGTATCTGATCAGCATGGCCCTGATGGTGTCGGGCACAGGTACTTTCATTCAGGCGCGCCGCCCATTTGGTATCGGCGCAGGCATGATCTGCCTGCAAGGCACCAGCTTCGCCTTCCTGGGCGCGGTGTTGTCCGCGGGTTTTCTGGTCAAGCAGCGCGGCGGCAGCCCGGAGGACATCATGGCGATGATCTTCGGCGTGTGCTTTTTCGGCGCGCTGGTGCAGATCGTGCTCAGTCGCTGTATTGGCCAGTTGCGACGTGTTATCACGCCGCTGGTGACCGGCATTGTCATCACGCTGATTGGCATAAGCCTGATCAAGGTAGGTGTGACAGACCTGGGCGGCGGCTTCAACGCACCTGACTTTGGCGCGCCGTTGAACCTGGCGCTGGGCGCCTTCGTTCTGGCAGTGATCATCGTACTTAATCGTTCGAATACGCCCTGGGTACGCTTGTCGGCGATCATCATCGGCCTGGCGGTCGGCAGTCTCGCCGCCTGGTTCAGCGGCAAGCTGATTCCACAGCCGATCCACGACCTGCCCTTGATCAGCGTGCCGGTGCCGTTCCGTTTTGGTTTCAGCTTTGACTGGACCGCTTTCCTGCCGGTCGCGCTGATTTATCTGATCAGCAGTATCGAAACGGTCGGCGACCTTACGGCAAATTGCATGCTCGCCCGCCAGCCGATCAGCGGCCCAAGCTACGTGGCGCGTCTCAAGGGTGGCGTGCTGGGTGACGGCGTGAGCTGCATGATTGCCGCAACGTTCAGTGCATTCCCCAACACCACCTTTGCGCAGAACAACGGTGTGATTCAGCTGACCGGCGTTGCCAGTCGCTATGTCGGGCTGTACATCGGCGCGGTGCTGTTCGTGCTCGGGCTGTTCCCGCATATCGGTGCAATCGTCCAGCAGATTCCCAAACCGGTACTCGGCGGCGCAACGCTGGTGATGTTCGGCAGCGTCGCGGCAGCCGGTGTGCGCATTCTGGCCCAGTCTCCGCTGGACCGGCGCAGCATGCTGATCATCGCCACGTCACTGGGTGTCGGCCTGGGTATCGCAGCGCAGCCTGCGCTGCTGCATCAGATGCCCAAACTGGTACAGAACCTGTTCGATTCGGCCATCACCAGCGGCGGCATCACGGCCATTGTCATGTGCCTGCTGATTCCGGAAGGAAAAGTCGCCGCTCCCCAAAGTGATGCTACAACGGAACCCAACCCCCTTGAACAACCACGATAGGTTTCCATAGCCGCACTTGCGCCGGTGCTTGCGAGATAGTCGCCGGTGCGTTATCTGTTCATTAGTTGTGCCCTACGACCTGTCCGGAATTGCCCATGACCCTTGAAGTCCCTGCACACAGCGCTCACGTCACCAAGCCCGCAAGCCGTATTCGTCAAAAGAACGAAGAAGCGATCATCCAGGCAGCCGAAGATGAATTTGCCCGCCACGGCTTCAAGGGCACCAGCATGAACACCATTGCGCTGAAAGCCGGGCTGCCCAAAGCCAACCTGCATTACTACTTCACCAACAAGCTGGGCCTGTATGTCGCGGTACTGAGCAACATCATTGATTTGTGGGACAGCACGTTCAACCACCTGAGCGTCGACGATGATCCAGCAGAGGCACTGGCCCGCTACATTCGCGCCAAGATGGAGTTTTCGCGCCGCCAGCCACAGGCTTCGCGGATTTTCGCCATGGAGATCATCAGCGGTGGCGAATGCATGAGCGAGTATTTCAGCCAGGACTACCGCCTGTGGTTCCAGGGCCGGGCAGCGGTTTTTCAAGCCTGGATCGATGCCGGCAAGATGGACCCGGTCGACCCGGTACACCTGATTTTCCTGCTGTGGGGCAGCACCCAGCACTACGCCGATTTCGCCTCGCAGATCTGCCGCGTCACCGGTCGCTCCCGCCTGACCCGGCAAGACATGGATCAGGCCAGCAACAATCTGATCCGGATCATCCTCAAAGGTTGTGGGCTCACCCCGCCAGCCTTGTAGAATCGGCGCCTTGACGTCAGCTGGACACACGCATGCCTTTTACCCTGGTCGGCCCTTGCGAGTTTCGTGAAGAAATCCGCAAGAGCCGCTTCATCACCCTCGCCGCCCCCATCGCCAGCCCGGCCGACGCCCAGGCGTTCATCGAGCAGCACAGTGACCTCAACGCCACCCACAATTGCTGGGCCTGGAAGCTGGGTGGGCAGTATCGCAGCAACGATGACGGGGAGCCGGGCGGTACTGCAGGCAGGCCGATCCTGGCAGCCATCGAGGCGCAGGAGTTCGATCAAGTCGTGGTGCTGGTGATCCGCTGGTACGGCGGCATCCAACTGGGCACTGGCGGCCTGGCTCGCGCCTATGGCGGTGGTGCCAACAAGTGCCTGCAGCAAGCCGAGCGTCTGCCGCTGATTCAGCGTTCGTCATTCCATCTTGAATGCAGCTTCAGTGAACTGGCGCTGGTCAAGTTGCGTCTCGCGGAAGTCAACGGCCTGCTGGAGAGTGAAAACTTCACTGCCACTGGCGTGCAGATGGCAATCGCGATAGGCCCCGAGCATGCCGACACGCTGCAACGGCAACTGGCCGATCTGAGCCGCGGCAGAATCCTTTTGCACAAGACCACAACGGAGTAGGCAACGCGACAGCAATTGCCCACATCTACTGTGCATCCGGCTGTGGATAAGCTGAGTACACTCCAATGCGGGCCTTGCCGGGCTTGCGTTTCAGACGAATGATCATTTTTTGAGCAATCGCCTGTCGTGGATCCATAAACGATGCAAAAACAGTCTGTTAGCGCTCCTTAGCACCTTTGGACGCTAACCACCGGCGTATTATTCTCTCCTGGCCCGCTTGCGCACAGTATCTGTGGAAGAACCTGTGGATAACAGGTGCAAGGGTCGCGCATCCACATAACGCTCCTCGCTTGACGCCTGCTGTACATTTTTTACTCAAATCAAAGAGCCACATTTGCCCCTTGCTCCGTCAGCGCGCCCCGAACTGGTGCCGAAATGATCGCGTTAGGTTGTCACTGCACGGTCATGGATAGCGAAAACGCCTTACTCAGCCTTGATTGAACGCATAGGGCCGGAATCCTGACTCCTTGGCCAGGATTTTGCTTTATCCACACGCGACCCACTTCTGCCTTCGAGCCTTTCATGTCAAACCACGCGATACCTGCGCGTCTACAACTGCGCCACATCACTAAACGGTATCCCGGCTGCCTGGCCAACGACGCTGTCGACCTGACGATTCAGCCCGGCGAAATTCATGCCCTGCTGGGAGAGAACGGCGCCGGTAAAAGCACGCTGATGAAGATCATCTATGGCGTGACGCAACCCGACGCAGGGTCGATCATCTGGCAAGGCCAGGCGCAGACCATGCGCAATCCGGCACAGGCCAGAAGCCTGGGGATCGGCATGGTGTTCCAGCATTTCTCGCTGTTCGAAACCCTCAGTGTCGCGCAAAACATCGCCCTGGCGATGGGCGCGGCGGCAGGCACGCCCAAGCAACTGGAACCGCGCATTCGCGAAGTTTCGCAACGCTACGGCATGGCAGTGGAGCCCCAGCGCCTGGTCCACAGCCTGTCGATTGGCGAGCGGCAGAAAGTCGAAATCATTCGCTGCCTGATGCAGGACATTCGTCTGTTGATCCTCGACGAGCCCACCTCTGTGCTCACACCCCAGGAAGCCGAAGAGCTGTTCGTGACCCTCAGGCATCTGGCCGCAGAAGGCTGCAGCATTCTGTTTATCAGTCACAAGCTGGGCGAGGTTCGTGCCTTGTGTCACAGCGCAACCGTCCTGCGCAACGGTAAGGTATCCGGGCACTGTATCCCGGCTGAATGCTCCGATCTGGAGCTGGCGCGCTTGATGGTCGGTGATGCCGAAGGGTTGACCGCGCACTACGACAAAGTCAGCGGCAGCGAAGCCTTTCTGCGCGTCGACAAGCTGTCCTGGCACAACCCGGACCCGTTCGGTTGCTCACTGAAAGACCTGAGCCTGGAAGTACGCAGCGGCGAAATCGTCGGCATTGCGGGCGTTGCCGGCAATGGTCAGGATGAATTGCTGGCGCTGCTGAGTGGCGAACAGACACTGCCTCATGCCCAGGCGACGACCCTGCGCTTCCAAGACACCCCGGTCGGCGACCTGCGCCCCGACGCCCGCCGCAAGCGTGGGCTGGCGTTCGTTCCGGCAGAGCGTCTGGGGCATGGCGCAGTGCCGGAACTGAGCCTGGCCGACAACGCTCTGCTAACCGCTTTCCAGCAAGGGCTGGTGAGCAAAGGCTTGATACAGCGCGGCAAGGTTCGCGCACTGGCCGACGAAATTATCCGTCGCTTTGCGGTCAAGACGCCGGATGCACAGGCCCCGGCGCGCAGCCTGTCGGGCGGCAACCTGCAGAAATTCATTCTCGGCCGGGAAATACTGCAAAACCCCAAACTGCTGATTGCCGCGCACCCGACCTGGGGCGTGGATGTCGGTGCTGCCGCAGCGATTCACCGGGCATTGATTGCCTTGCGTGACGCGGGGGCGGCCATTCTGGTGATTTCCGAAGACCTGGACGAGTTGTTCCAGATCAGCGACCGACTCGCCGCCCTGAGCGGCGGCCAGCTTTCCGACCTGATCCCCACTGAACAGACCAGCACTGTGCAAATCGGCGGCTGGATGGCGGGACAGTTCGATCATTCTCACACCCAGGCCCATACGGCGGGTTAACGGAGCAAAAGATGCTGCTTTCTCTGGAACCGCGCGGCCAGCA
This sequence comes from Pseudomonas syringae group sp. J254-4, assembly GCF_032586855.1. Lineage (NCBI taxonomy): Bacteria > Pseudomonadati > Pseudomonadota > Gammaproteobacteria > Pseudomonadales > Pseudomonadaceae > Pseudomonas > Pseudomonas syringae group sp. J254-4. The sequence goes on from NZ_JAWHOO010000039.1 coordinate 9,224, forward strand.
ATCGCGCGCCATGTTGTGGTGTTCCCCTTTACTGGCTGCGGTGCTGACACTGGTCTGCGGCTCGCTGCTGTTCATCGGCCTGGGACTCAACCCTTGGGTGACGCTACACACCTTGCTGATCGCGCCGGTCAGCGACTGGTATGGCGTGTCGGAATTGATGGTCAAAACCTTACCTATTCTGCTCTGCGCGCTGGGCCTGGCGGTCGCGTATCAAGCGCGCATCTGGAACATCGGCGCGGAAGGCCAGTTGCTGCTCGGCGCGCTGGCAGGCAGTGCCGTGGCGGTGAATATCATCGAGATGGAAAGTCGCTGGGCCTTGGTCATGGTGCTGCTGGCCGGCACGCTGGCAGGCGCGGCCTGGGCGGGCGTGACCGCCTGGCTGCGCACGCACTTCAACGCCAATGAAATCCTCACCAGCATCATGCTCAACTACATCGCCCTCAACTTGTTGCTGTACTTCGTGCACGGGCCGCTCAAAGACCCGGCCGGCATGAACTTCCCGGAGTCTGCGACTTTTGGCGACGCCAGCCGTCTGCCGCTGCTGATGGAAGATGGCCGCGCGCACATTGGCGTGTACTTCGCGCTGCTGGCACTGGTCGCAGTCTGGGTATTGCTGCAGCGCAGCTTTGTCGGTTTCCAGATCAAGGTACTCGGGCTCGACAAGCGTGCTGCCGGTTTCGTCGGCTTTCGCGAGAAGCGACTGGTATGGCTGGCACTGTTGATCAGTGGCGCACTGGCCGGTCTGGCGGGCGTGTCGGAAGTGACCGGGCCGATCGGCCAACTGGTGCCGCAGGTCTCGCCGGGTTACGGCTATGCCGCGATCACCGTGGCTTTTCTCGGACGCCTCAACCCCATCGGCATTCTGTTCTCCAGCCTGCTGATCGCCTTGCTGTACCTGGGCGGTGAAAGCGCACAAATGACCTTGAACCTGCCCTTGGCAATCACGCAATTGTTTCAGGGGATGATGCTGTTCTTCCTGCTGGCCTGTGATGTGCTGATTCTCTATCGCCCACGTTTGAAACTGCACTGGGCCAAGCGCCAGATGACAGCCGTCACAGGAGCCGCATGATGGATATCGACCTGCTGAGCAACATTTTCTATGCCATGGTCCGCTGCGGAACCCCCTTGCTGCTGGTGGCGCTGGGCGAACTGATCTGCGAAAAAAGCGGCGTCATCAACCTGGGTCAGGAAGGCATGATGCTGTTTGGCGCGGTGATCGGTTTCATCATCGCCCTGAGTACCGGCAATCTATGGTTGGGCGTGCTGCTGGCGATGCTCGCTGGCATGCTGTTGTCGGCACTGTTTGCGCTGGTGGCGCTGGTATTCAACGCCAATCAGGTTGCAACCGGGCTGGCGTTGACCATCTTCGGCGTCGGCCTTTCCAGCTTCGTCGGTGCCGCCTGGGTCGGCAAGCCATTGAGTGGTTTTGAACCGGTGGCCATCCCGCTGCTGAGTGACATTCCGCTGATCGGCCGCATGCTGTTTGCCCAGGACCTGCTGGTCTACCTGTCCTTTGCGCTGTTTGCACTGGTCGCCTGGGCGCTGCTGAAAAGCCGCGTCGGGCTGATTATCCAGGCGGTCGGCGAAAATCCTGACGCCGCCAGCGCCATGGGCTTGCCAGTGTTGCGTGTACGCACGTTGGCCGTGCTGTTCGGCGGCGCAATGGCTGGGCTGGCCGGGGCTTATCTGTCACTCGCCTACACGCCGATGTGGGCAGAAAACATGAGCGCCGGACGCGGCTGGATTGCCCTGGCACTGGTGGTTTTCGCCAGCTGGCGCGTGTGGCGTCTACTGCTCGGTGCCTATCTTTTCGGCCTCGCCAGCATCCTGCATCTGGTCGCGCAAGGCATCGGCCTGGCCATCCCGTCCAACCTGCTGGCGATGCTGCCCTACCTCGCCACCATCATCGTCCTCGTCCTGCTCTCCCGCGACGCCCTGCGCACCCGGCTGTATGCGCCGGTATCGCTGGGCCAGCCATGGCGGGCGGGTCATTGAGGAGCTAGCGGCGCAGATGCTTGACGCAGAGCGTCATGAACGGCATTCCCACGCTGGAGCGTGCGGAACGATAATCCCGACTATCGCGCCAATGCTCAGCGTCAGACATCTACCTTGAACGTTTCCGGCTCATGGAGATTCCAACACTGCATAGGCAGTAGTACGCTGCGGGGTCGAAACTTTCGAGAGGCCTTGCTGGCGCTGCCATGGAGTCTGTCTCTCAATTTGCCAAGGAATCATTCATGACCACTACCAAGAAAACCGCCCTCATTATCGGTGCTTCGCGTGGCCTCGGGCTCGGGCTGGTGCAGCGCCTGACCGAACAGGGCTGGCAGGTCACCGCCACGGTACGTGATCCGCAAAACGCTGAAAACCTGAAAGCGGTCGAAGGCGTGCGCATCGAAGCGGTGGATCTGGACGAAACAGCCTCGCTTGAAGTGCTGGTCCAGAAGCTGCGTGGCGAGGTGTTCGACGTGCTGTTCGTCAATGCCGGTATTACCGGTGCGCAACACCAGAGCGCGGCGAAGTCGACCGCCGCCGAGCTTGGGCAGTTGTTCCTGACCAACGCTGTCGCGCCGATTCGTCTGGCCGAACGCTTCGTTGAGCAAATCCGTCCTGAAACGGGTGTTCTGGCGTTCATGAGTTCGTGGCTGGGCAGCGTCGCTTGTCCGGATGGCGCAGAACTGGCGCTGTACAAGGCCAGCAAGGCGGCGCTCAACTCGATGACCAATACCTTTGTCAGCCAGTTGGGCGAAAACCGTCCGACCGTTTTGTCGTTGCATCCGGGTTGGGTGAAAACCGATATGGGCGGTGAGAACGCGGCCATCGACGTGCTGACCAGTACCACCGGTCTTGTGCAACAGCTCAATGCCTACGCAGGCAAGGGCGGCCATCACTTCATCGATTATCAGGGCAAGGCGATTGCCTGGTAACCGGCCACTCAACTAAAATCGCGACTCTTTGCCGGGGCACCTTAAACCCCGGCGACCCTGGATCAGCAGACAGGGCAACACTGAGCTGGCTAACCTGAACCTGTCTTTCAGAGGAGCCGGCCCATGCCTGCGATCCGTATCTGGTTGAAAAATCCCCTTGCCGTGTTCACTGCCAATGACCTGGACGCCCGTGGCGGTCTGGTGATCGAAGGCGGCATCATCACTGAAGTGCTGGCCGCCGGGCAGCTCCCGTCAAAGCCCTGCACACAAACATTCGATGCCCGCGAGCATGTGCTGCTGCCGGGGCTGATCAACACGCATCATCACTTCTACCAAACCCTCACGCGGGCCTGGGCACCAGTGGTCAATCAGCCGTTGTTCCCTTGGCTGAAAACCCTGTACCCGGTATGGGCGCGCCTGACGCCGGAGAAGCTCGCGGTCGCCAGCAAGGTGGCGCTGGCCGAGTTGCTGCTGTCCGGGTGCACAACCGCTGCTGACCACCACTATCTGTTTCCCGACGGGCTGGAACACGCCATCGATGTTCAGGTGCAAAGCGTTCGCGAGCTGGGTATGCGCGCAATGTTGACGCGTGGTTCGATGAGCCTTGGTGAAGCCGACGGAGGTTTGCCGCCACAGCAAACCGTGCAGCAGGGCGAGGTGATTCTGGCCGACAGCCAGCGTTTGATCGAGACCTACCATGAGCGTGGTGACGGCGCGCAGATTCAGATCGCCCTGGCGCCCTGCTCACCGTTTTCGGTCACGCCGCAGATCATGTCCGAGAGTTCGGCCATGGCAGAAAAACTCGACGTGCGCCTGCACACGCATCTGGCTGAAACCCTCGACGAAGAGGACTTCTGCCTGCAGCGCTTCGGCTTGCGCACCGTGGATTATCTGGACAGCGTCGGCTGGCTCGGCCCGCGCACCTGGCTGGCCCACGGCATTCATTTCAACCCCGACGAAATTGCCCGCCTCGGCGCTGCGGGTACCGGCGTCTGTCACTGCCCTAGCTCGAACATGCGCCTGGCTTCTGGCATCTGCCCGACGCTGGAGCTGATCGCTGCCGGCGCGCCGCTGGGGCTCGGGGTCGATGGTTCGGCGTCCAACGATGCATCGAACATGATCCTCGAAACCCGTCAGGCGCTTTACCTGCAGCGTCTGCGCTACGGCGCCGAGAAAATCACCCCGCAACTTGTACTGGGCTGGGCCACCAAGGGGTCCGCACAATTACTGGGGCGTACCGATATCGGTGAGCTGGCGGTGGGTAAACAGGCCGATCTGGCGCTGTTCAAGCTGGACGAACTGCGCTTTTCCGGCAGCCATGATCCGCTCTCGGCGCTGTTGCTGTGCGGCGCTGACCGTGCCGACCGAGTGATGGTTGGCGGTCGGTGGCGAGTGATTGACGGGCAGGTTGAAGGCCTGGATATCAAGCAGTTGATTGCCGATCACAGTCAGGCAGCGCGAGAGTTGATTCAGGGCTGAGTGTGCGCAGCGATAATCTCAACTATCGTGCGACGCTCCGCGTCGGCATGCCGTTGAGGACGCTCTGCGTCTCTTGTGACGCAGAGCGTGGGAGCACTAAAGCCCCAGACACGACAGCATGATGAACGTCGAGAACAGCACGAAGTGGGTCATGCCTTCGATGGCGTTGGTCTCGCCGTCGTTGAGGTTGATGGCGGACACCAGCAGGGTGATGAAGATCATCACGGTCTGCACCGGCGTCATGGCCATCTGGAACGGCTGGCCGCTGTATAGCGCCATCGCTTCCATGACCGGAACCGTCAGAATCACGGTGGACAACGATGCGCCCAAAGCGATGTTGACCACCGACTGCATGCGGTTGGCGAGTGCCGCACGCAGAGCGGTCAGAATCTCCGGCGCTGCGGAAATGGCGGCCACCAGAATGGCGGTCATCACTGGCGGTGCACCCGTCCCTTCCAGACCCAGGTCGACCGTCTTGGACATCACTTCAGCGAGCGCACCGATCACCACCACGCCGGTGACCAGTGTGGCAATCGAGCGGGTCAGGTTGACCGGTTCTGCATGCTGCTCAGCCTGATCCGAGCCCTGGCGTTTTTTCTTTTCCGGGTAGCTGTAGCTGAAAAAGTAGCTGTGCGGGCCGACCTGCATGCGCAGGAACAGCGTGTAGAGCAGAATCATCGCGCCAATGGTGAACGCCGAATAGATCTTCCAGTCGCCTTTGGGGATGAACTCGGGCACCACCATCGACACGCCCATGGCGGTAAGAATCATCACGCTATAGGTGCGCGCCGAGTCATCGTTATAGGACTGTTCGCCGTGCTTGATGCCGCCCATCAGCGCCGCAAGGCCAAGGATGCCGTTGATGTCGAGCATGACGGCCGAGTAAATCGTGTCCCTCACCAGCGTCGGCGATGGCTCGTTGCTCATCATGATCGCCAGAATCACCACTTCGACCAGTACCGCCGAGAGCGTGAGGATCATCGTCCCGTAGGGATCACCGACCTTTTCCGCGAGCATCTCGGCGTGGTGCGCGACGCGCATCGAGGCGCAGACGATGAAGCCGACCAGCGCCAACCCGGAAACCAGTGCGACGACCTGTCCGTTGCCCAGCAGCACATGCTCCAGCGGATAGGCGACAAACATGGCAATGATTGCCAGCAGTAGAAACTTTTCTTGCTTGAGCAAAGCGCCCATTACTTTCTCCAAACCCTTGCGACAGATCGCCGCGGATAGTCATGAACGTGTCTGTCATTGAAGCCGTTCAGAGTGCGGTGTGTGACAAAAGGTTTCAACAAATGACCCGAATGAGAACTGCACCCACACGTAAATGACTTTTGATCCCGTCGTCACGATGTGAAATAGTGCCCGCCGTTTTCCAGGCGCCTTTTCTGGCGCGTCTGTTTTTCACGATTCAGCTTCTGTTAGAAAGGACATTCGCCGTGCGTGCTTTTCGACTTCCGCATTTATTGGCTTGCGGCCTGCTCACTCTGCTGGCGAGCGCCGCCCAGGCCGCACCTATCGACATCGATGACGGTCAACACAAAGTCCACCTGCCCGACGTCCCCAAACGCGTTGTGGTGCTGGAGTTCTCGTTTCTCGACGGTCTGGCGTCGGTCGGCGTAACGCCCGTCGGTGCCGCGGACGATGGCGATGCCAACCGGGTACTGCCCAAAGTGCGCAAGGCAGTAGGCGAATGGCAGTCCGTGGGACTGCGCTCGCAACCCAATATAGAAGTGATCGCGCGGCTCAAGCCGGACCTGATCATTGCCGACCTAGGCCGCCATCAGGCGCTTTACAACGATCTGGCCAGTCTGGCACCGACATTGATGCTGCCGTCGCGCGGCGAGGATTATCAGGGCAGTCTGAAATCTGCCGAGCTGATCGGCGTGGCGCTGGGCAAAGGCCCAGAGATGCAGGCGCGGATCGCGGAGAACCGCCAGCACCTGAAAACTGTCGCCGAGCAGATTCCGGCCAACACCAACGTGCTGTTCGGCGTCGCCCGCGAAGACAGCTTCTCGGTACATGGCCCGCACTCTTATGCGGGCAGCGTGTTGCAGGCGATCGGTCTGAAGGTCCCGGAAGTACGCAAAGACGCCGCACCCACCGAATTCGTCAGCCTGGAGCAGTTGCTGGCATTGGACCCGAACTGGTTGCTGGTCGGTCATTATCGTCGCCCGAGCATCGTCGACAGCTGGAGCAAGCAGCCGCTGTGGCAGGTGCTTGGCGCAGTACGTAACAAGCAGGTAGCTGAAGTGGATGGCGACAGCTGGGCGCGCAATCGCGGGATCATGGCGTCCGAGCAGATCGCCGACGATGCGCTTGCCGTGCTCAAGGGCGGCAAGGCCGTGCTGAACCCGTAAATGCGTCGCTGGCTGATGGCAGGCGTGATCACCGCAACCTGCCTGGGACTGTTCTGGGTGTCGCTGTTCGCCCTGTCGTCGTTCAGCATTCGTCAGGTGGATGCCTGGAACGGACTGATCACGCAGGGTCGCGAGGGCGGCAACATCGCTTACATCGTTGCGCAACTGCGCGTGCCACGCGCCTTGTGCGCTGCGCTGGTCGGTGCCTGCCTCGGCGTGGCCGGGGCCTTGATGCAGGGCATCACGCGCAACCGTCTGGCCTCGCCCTCATTGTTTGGCGTTACGGCGGGCGCAGCGTTGGGGCTGGCGCTGTTTTCCACAGGCCTGGTCGCTCTGCCCTTCCCCGGTGGTGCCCTGCTGATGACCTGCCTCGGTGGTGCGCTGGCGTGGATCACCGTGTTCAGTCTTGGCGGTGCATGGTCACCCGCCACGGCTCAGGGCCGACTGGTGCTGGCGGGTGTAGCCGTCGCCGCGCTGTGCGCAGCCTTGACCCGTCTCACCGTAATTCTTGTCGAAGCGCAGGCGCAAAGTGTCCTCAACTGGCTGGCCGGATCGCTGGCCAATGTCGGCGCGGCGCAATTGCAATTGCTCTGGCCGTGCACGCTGATCGGCGTGGTGCTGGCGATTGCCTGTGCGCCGCGCTTGAACCTGATCAACCTCGGCGAAGACGCTGCCCGTTCACTGGGCGTACGCATCGGTGCCTTGCGCCTGCTGGTGTTCGTGGTCAGCCTGCTGCTGGTCGGCGCCAGCGTCTGTGCGGTGGGGCCGATAGCGTTTGTCGGCCTGATCGCGCCGAACATTGCTCGCCAATGGCTGGGCAATGACTACCGCTGGTTGATCCCGATCAGCGCCGGACTGGGCGCGGCTATCGTGCTGGCTTCCGATCTGATCAGCCGCGCAGTGGCGTTCCCGGTGGAAACGCCGGCCGGCGTGGTCACTGCGTTGATTGGCGCGCCGTTCTTTCTGTTTCTGGCGAGGCGTGCGCTATGAACCAGCCCCGTCCAAGGCTGTTGTTGCTGATTTTGTTGCTGGCACTGGCCCTGCTGCTGAGCCTCAGCGCGGGCACCGTGTGGCTGACGCCCGGCGCAGTGCTTGATCATCTGATCGCCCACGACAGCAAGGACTTCGAGGTCTGGAATCACCGTCTGCCACGCGGTTTGATCGCAATCATGACCGGCTGCGCCTTCGGCCTGGCGGGCGCCATTGTTCAAGGCGTGATCCGCAACCCGCTGGCCTCGCCGGAAATTCTTGGCGTGACCCAGGGCGCAGGGCTGGCGTTGACCATCGCGATTATCGGCCTGCCGCAATTGCCGGTGTCCGCGCTGCCGTTTGTGGCGTGTCTGGGCGGTGCGGCGGGGGCATTGCTGCTGGCGTTGTACAACACCGGCGTGCAGTTTTCCGGGGTGCGTTTCGCGCTCTCCGGAGTGGCGATTGCGGTGACGCTGTCGAGCATCACCGAATTCCTGATTCTGTCCAACCCGCTGGATATCAATACCGCCCTGCTGGCCCTGACCGGCAGTTTGTGGAGCCGTAACTGGCACCATGTGTGGCTGGCCTCGCCGCTTCTGCTGTTGATCCCGCTCAGCTTGCTGCTGGCCAAACCGCTGAACCTGATCGGCCTGGGCGATGAAGCCGCACAAAGCCTGGGCACCGGCCTCAAACGTACGCGCTGGCTGGCGATGGGCAGTGCCGTGCTGTTGACCAGCTTGGGCGTGGGCATCATCGGACCGGTGAGTTTTGTCGGGCTGGTCGCGCCACACATGGCCCGCCGTCTGGTCGGTGGTCATCATCAATACCTGCTGCCCGCCTCCATGGTATTGGGCGCGTTATTGCTGGTGCTGGCCGATACGCTGGGGCGCACATTGATCGCCCCCAGCGAGATCCCCGCCGGTATTCTCACGGCGGTGATCGGCGCTCCGTATTTCCTCTGGCTGCTGGCCCGATTCAAAGGTTGATCCCATGAGTATTCTGAAGGCGCAGCAACTCGACATCGGCTACGGCGCAACGCGGATCGTGCAAGACCTGTCGTTCAGCCCGCCGCCAGCCCAGGTCACCGCGCTGATCGGCCCCAACGGTTGCGGCAAATCCACACTGCTCAAGGCGTTTGCACGGATTCTCACCCCGCAATCGGGCAGCCTGAGTCTGGACGGCAAAGCCTACAGCCAGCTCTCCGCCAAAGAGCTGGCCCGCAAGGTGGCTTTTTTGCCGCAAGTGCTGCCCATTCCGGAAGGCGTCAGTGTGCGTCAACTGGTGGCTTACGGTCGCAGCCCGCACAACAGTCTGTGGGGACGCCTGAGTGGCGCCGATCAACGCAGTGTCGATCAAGCCTTGCAGCGCATGGAGCTGGACACACTGGCCGAGCGCCCGCTGTCGGATCTGTCCGGCGGGCAACGACAGCGCGCCTGGCTGGCGATGATCCTCGCGCAGGACGCCGCCATCGTCCTGCTCGACGAGCCCACCACGTATCTGGACATCAGCCATCAGGTCGAACTGCTGGACCTGATGCGCGAACTCAGCGCCGAAGGCAAAACCGTGATTACCGTGCTGCACGACATCAATCAGGCCTGTCGCTATGCCGACCACCTGGCGGTCATGCAGGGTGGACGTCTGGTGACCTGCGGCGCGCCGGGCGATGTACTGACGGCCGAGCTGGTCTGCCAGGTGTTCGATGTGCAGGTGCAGATCATGCGCGAACCCGTGGCAGGCACGCCGATGTGCATCGTCGAGCGCAGCACGCGCTGCACCAGTTAGCGGCGTAGCCCACCGCACCTGCACCTTCTCGCTGCACTACGCGTTACACACAAGTCTGTTTTAGATTCTGGCCGAAGGCCGTGGGAGCGACCGGGGCGGCGATCCGCATTGTTCGCGAAAGGGTTGCCGTATTCTCCGAAAATGCATCGTCTGAACGACCTCCTTCGCGGACAAGTCCGCTCCTACACACGCACTATTGCTACAGGGTGAAGCACGCCAGCATCGTAAGTTGTCCTGTTGGTCAGTTATTTGCATTGTCGGGGTATGCACTCCAACAAGACCGCAAGGAGCTAGACCCGATGCACCTGACCAACCCACGTCGTCCTCTGAAAAAACTGCTGTGTGCCATGGCCGCCGTTGTCGGCATTGGCTCCAGCCTGCTCGCCTCGGCAGCCGATCCGCTGAAAGTCGGATTCGTCTATATCGGCCCCATTGGCGACCACGGCTGGACCTATCAGCATGAACAGGGCCGCCAGGCGATGGTCAAGGCGCTGGGTGACAAGGTCACCAGCAGCTACGTGGAAAACGTGCCTGAAGGCGCGGACGCCGAACGGGTTATCCGCAACATGGCCAAGGGCGGCTATGACCTGATCTTCAGTACCTCGTTCGGCTACATGAACCCCACGCTGAAAGTCGCCAAGCAGTTCCCCAAGGTGAAGTTCGAGCACGCGACCGGCTACAAGCAGGACAAGAACATGGGCACTTATCTGGCCCGTACCTATGAGGGTCGCTACGTGAGCGGTTACATCGCCGCGAAAATGACCAAGACCAAGAAAATCGGGTATGTCGCCTCATTCCCGATCCCTGAAGTGCTGCGTGACATCGACGCCATCCAGCTGGCGCTGAACAAATACAATCCGGGCACCGAGATCAAAGTGGTGTGGGTCAACTCCTGGTTCGATCCGGGCAAGGAAGCCGATGCTGCCAACGCACTCATCGATCAGGGCGTTGACGTGGTCTTCCAGCACACCGACAGCCCTGCGCCGATCCAGACCGCCGAGCGTCGTGGCGTGTATGCCGTCGGTTATGCCTCGGACATGGCTCACTTTGGACCGAAAGCAGTGCTGACCTCCATCGTCAACAACTGGGGCCCGCATTACATTCAGGCCGCCGAAGGCGCAATCGCAGGCACCTGGAAACCACAGGATTACTGGGGCGGCCTGAAAGAGGGTACGGTCGAGTTGCCGATCAGCGACGTGGTGCCTGCTGATGTAAAGGCTGAGGCGCAGAAGATCATCGCCAGCATCGAAAGCGGCGAATTCCACCCATTCACCGGGCCGATCAAGGACCAGAACGGCACCGTGAAAATTGCTGACGGTGTGGTTGCAACCAACGCCGAGCTGGCGTCGATGAACTATTACGTTGAAGGGATCAAGGCCGAACTGCCTAAATAAACGCCTGGCGTCGCGTGCCCGCTTCGGCGGGCACGCTCATCGACAGCGAATACCACATGATTTCCAGGACCGTTAATGGACCAGCTTCCCGTCATCGACATAGCCCCGCTCTACGGCACCGACCTTGAAGCCTGGCAGGATGTCGCCCGGCAGATCGACAGTGCCTGTCGGCAATGGGGCTTCTTTTACATCAAGGGCCATCCGATCAGCGCGCAACGCATCGAGCAGGTGCAATCGGCAGCCAAAGACTTTTTCGCCCGTCCGGCAGCCGAAAAGCTCATCATCGACATCACGCAAAGCACCCATCATCGCGGCTATGGTGCCATCGCCACAGAGCAACTGGACCCCAGCCTGCCGAGCGACCTGAAGGAAACCTTCGACATGGGCCTGCATCTGGATGCCAGCCATCCCGACGTGCTGGCTGGCAAACCACTGCGCGGGCCCAATCGGCACCCGGACATTCCCGGCTGGGAAGCGCTGATGGAGCAACACTATCTGGACATGCAGGCGCTGGCGCAAACCCTGCTGCGCGCCATGACCCTGGCGCTGGGCATCGAACGCGATTTCTTCGATCAGCGCTTCAAGGACCCGGTCAGTGTGCTGCGCATGATTCATTACCCACCGCGTGATACGGCGACCTCTGCCGAGCAACAAGGCGCAGGCGCGCATACCGACTATGGCTGCATCACCCTGTTGTATCAGGACACGGCGGGCGGCTTGCAGGTGCGCGACGTGCGGGGCGAATGGATCGACGCACCGCCAATTGACGGCACGTTCGTGGTCAACCTCGGCGACATGATGGCGCGCTGGAGCAACGACCGTTATCTGTCCACGCCGCACCGGGTTATCAGCCCGCTTGGCGTCGACCGCTACTCGATGCCGTTTTTCGCCGAACCGCATCCCGACACGCGCATCGAATGTTTGCCCGGTTGCCAGAGCGAAAGCCAGCCCGCGCGCTATCCTGTCACCACCTGTGCCGAGTTTCTGCTGTCGCGCTTTGCTGATACCTATGCTTACCGCCGCGATCAGGAGGCAAGTTGAACGTTCGGTCAGGTTTTACCCTGCGCAGCGACGTGCATCTGTAGAATGCCCGCGATCTGCACCTGATGAGAAAAGAATATGTACGACTGGTTGAACGCCCTGCCCAAGGCAGAACTGCACTTGCACCTCGAAGGCTCGCTGGAACCCGAGTTGCTGTTCGCCCTGGCAGAGCGCAACAAAATTGCCCTGCCGTGGAATGACGTCGAAACCCTGCGCAAGGCCTATGCCTTCAACAACCTGCAGGAATTCCTTGATCTGTATTACCGCGGTGCGGACGTTTTGCGCACAGAGCAGGATTTCTACGACCTGACCTGGGCTTACCTGCTGCGCTGCAAGGAACAGAACGTTATCCACACCGAACCGTTCTTCGATCCGCAAACCCACACCGACCGTGGTATCCCGTTTGAAGTGGTGCTGGCCGGGATTACCGGTGCGCTGAAAGACGGCAAGTCGAAGCTGGGTGTCGACAGCGGCCTGATCCTGAGCTTCCTGCGTCACCTGTCCCAGGAAGAAGCCGAAAAAACCCTCGATCAGGCGCTGCCGTTCCGTGATGCGTTCGTCGCCGTGGGTCTCGACAGTTCCGAGATGGGCCACCCGCCGAGCAAGTTCCAGCGCGTATTTGATCGTGCCCGCAGCGAGGGCTTCCTGACCGTGGCTCACGCCGGGGAAGAAGGCCCGCCGGAATACATCTGGGAAGCACTGGACCTGCTGAAAATCCAGCGCATCGACCACGGTGTACGCGCCATCGAAGACGAACGACTGATGCAGCGCATCATCGACGAACAAATCCCGCTGACCGTCTGCCCGCTGTCCAACACCAAGCTCTGCGTGTTCGACGACATGGCCCAGCACAACATCCTCGACATGCTCGAGCGCGGCGTGAAAGTCACCGTCAACTCGGATGACCCGGCCTACTTCGGTGGCTACGTGACCGAGAACTTCCATGCGCTGCACACGCACCTGGGCATGACTGAAGATCAGGCAAAACGTCTGGCACAAAACAGCCTGGATGCACGCCTGGTCAAGCCCTAAAGAGGGGTTGAGCGAGTTACATCCATCGCTGCTCATGCTCTGCGTCGCAGAGGACGCAGAGCGTCCGGAACTGCATACCAACGCGGAGCATTGGCACGATAGTGGTGTGACAGGCGCATCCATCGTTCCTCGCGCTCTGGTATGACCCCCGAAGGTTGGACGCAACCTTTGGAGGCGTCATGGGTAAATATACAGAGCAGGCAAAACTCGCAGC
>NZ_JAWHOO010000040.1:0-19570 GCF_032586855.1 Pseudomonas syringae group sp. J254-4
CACACCTATCGTTCCGCACGCTCCAGCGTGGGAATGCCCTTCTTGACGCTCTGCGTCATGGATTTACGCTACGCCGCATATTCAGGAGAGGACGCAGAGCGTCCGGAACGGCATACCCACGCGGAGCATGGGCACGATGGTGTTCTCCGGGCCTCACTCCTCACGCTACCGCACGCTGGTGTTCTCCGGACCTCGTACTCCCGTTGCCACGAGGAACCTGGCGCTTACTCCAGATGCTCCGGCTTCACCGGGTCGCCTGACTTGGCGTGGAGTTTGTCGCGAATGTCCGCGAACATTCGGTCGTAGTCCTTGTGCTGGGCGATGGGCAGTGCGGCCGAGTTGGGCAAGCCGTGTCTGATCGCGATGCGACTGGCGTCATGGGCGAAGTTGAACGCCAGGTCACGGGGCAGCTGGAATTGCTCTTCGAACGGCTTGCCGTTGATTTCGCCCTGCATGGTGAAGTGCATGGACGTGCCTTGCTTGGGATCTTCCTCCACGTTGTAGCGCAAGTGGATGTCATAGCTGATATCCGACGGTTGAAGCGCCACGTGGGTGAGGTGCAGATGGCCTGGCTCGTACATGAAGTGACTCCATCAAGTGTTGAGTGTGTTCAGTCTGACACTCCTCGCGACCGGACGGTTCAGCCTCGTGCAGGGTGCCGCTTGCATCATGCCTGCGCTCAACGATCGATCTTGTCCGGTTCCGGCCTCGACCATATCCACATATTACCCAGCGCCATACCGGTAAGAGCCAGATAAAGCCACCAGGCGTGGCCGATCAGGCTCAGCATCACCACGGCGCAGACCAGCATGCTGATGGTGGCGCTGATCTTGGCCTTGCGGGCGACCAGTCTGCCGTTGCGCCAGTTGTGCAGGATCGGGCCGAACACACGATGGTTTTCCAGCCAGGCATTCAGACGCGGCGAGCTGCGTGTCGCCGCCCAGGCCGCCAGCAGAATGAACTCGGTGGTCGGCAAGCCGGGAATGAAGATCGCGACAATGCCTATGCCGAGGGCGACGTAGGCGAGGATGCCGTATAAAAGGCGCGAGAGTCTTGAGCCGGGTGGTTTGTACGTCATGGTCTCTACAGGCAGGTTCGGGGAGCCCGGCCAGCTTAACAGCACCGGGCGCTTTTTCATGCCTGTGCCATGTCTGCAACCGGGGCATCGGCGTAGGCGTATTGCAGCAGGACATTGAAACGCTCGAATGCGGCAATGGCGCCTCGATCAAGTGCTGCTTCCTGCTCGGCGGTCAGCGACAGCTCGTCAAGCGTCCTGACAAAGGTCTTCCAGCCTGCTGCGCGGCCTCCGGCAGGCTCGCTCAGGTGCCGGGCGCCAAAGCTGTGGCTCAGGTTCAAGGCTTCGGCACGTTTGATCAGGAATGCAGCACCCAGCTTGGAACCTTCGGAGACAAATAGCCAGCCGAGCGCTTCTGCGGTGCTCGGCGTTTGTATTGCGCCAGCCACCGGCAGGGGAAGGTCCATGTTCAGGTCGGCAAGATCCGCTCCGGCCTGTTCTGCGCGGCAGCGGGCCGGCAGGTCGTTGATGATCGCCCCTAGCGCGGGCTCGTTGTACAGGCTTTGCAATTCCGTCTGAAAAAGGTATTGAGCAACCACGAAGCGAGCGTAGCTGGCCAGGGTTTCAAACGGCGCATGTGCCTTGACCGCCTTGTCGAGCTGTTCGTGTGGCGCGTGGGTGATCTGGCTCAGGCGTTGCGAACGCAGAGTCGGTCGGTTCTGATCAAGGGGCATCGAGTTCTTCCTTGCTGAAAAAGGGGGCTTGTTGAATAGACGAATAGCTGCACCCGAAAGCGTAAAAAAAGCCTGCCGCCGATGTACTCGGCGACGGGTTTTACGCTACTTTCGGGTTCATATGTCCCACACCACGTTGACGCTGAAGTTGCGTCCCGGCTGGGTCAGGCGATCCAGATTAGCGGGCGCAGTCACGCCTGCTTCGCCCACGCCGTCGTAGCCGCGCACATCGTCCCAGCGCCAGTATTTCTTGTCGGTCAGGTTGTACAGACCCGCATTGACGGTCACATCGTCGCTGACCTTGTAGTAGCCGCTCAGGTCCAGAATGCCGTAGCCCGGGGTCTTGAATTGACTGGAGGTGCCGTCCGGCGTGTGGAAATTGCTGTCATCCACGCGATTCTTGCGCTTGACCAGCGTCCAGCTCAGCAGGCCGCCGTAGTCATTCTGGTCATAGCCCAGGCCGATCACACCGGTCAGCGGGTTGACGCTGTTGATTGGCTCGCCTGTATCGTTGTTGCGGCCCTGCACGTAGGCAACCGATGCCTGGCTGTACAGGCCGTTTGGCGCACCGATGCTGTCGAGATTGATGCGCCCTTTGAATTCCGCGCCCTTCATGGTTGCGTGCTTGATGTTGTTGGACTGGAACGTGAGTTCGCTGTAACCGGGGGTGATGGCGTCCTCGTTGATGAAGTCGCGGTATTTGTTGTAGAACACCGCGATGTCAAACGAGCCGGATTCGAAGCGACCGCGTAAACCGGTTTCATAGCTTTTGCTGGTTTCCGGCTCCAGGTTCGGATTGGGCTCAACCACGTAGCCTGCCGTCGGGTTTTCGAAGCGTCCATAAAGTGACTTGGCCGACGGTGTGCGGAAGCCTTCGGCGTACTGTCCGTACCAGGTGTAGGCGTCGCTGAGTGCATAAGTCACACCGAACTTGGGCGACAGACGATGCCATGTCCGCGTTTCATCGTTGGCCTGACTTGGGTCAGTCAGGCTGACCGACCTGAGAAATTCTGGCGTGAACTTCGGATCGAGCCGGGTATGGTCGTAACGCACGCCGGGCATGAAGGTCCAGTCGTTCCAGCTGATCTGATCCTGTGCGAACAGCGCATAGCTGGTGATGGTCGGGTCCGGGAAATCGCTCGTCGCGGCCAGACGGTCGCTCGGGCTGTCTGCGCCAACGGCACGGCAGGAGCCGAATACGCGCGCACAGGTCCCGCTGCCGCTACGCAGCCCGGTGACTTTCTGCTGCTTTACCGTCGTGCCGTAGGTCAGCACATGGTCCGTGCTGGCGATGGAAAATGCCTTGTCCAGCTGGGCATCGAATACCCACTGCTTTTCCTGATAGTGCGTGTCGCGATCACGAATGACATCTCGGGAAAACGGAAAGTACCGCTCCCGGGTGCTTTGATCAGTCTTTGCGGTCTGGTAATTCAGGCTCCATTTGAGGTTGTCGACCAGCAGGCTGTCGACGGCGATGCTGTTTTCGACCCCGAAGCGCTCGCGGGTGATGGTGTCGTTACCCTCGCGCGATTGATACATGCCCAGCCCGCTGCCGTTGGTGAACGGCCCGCCGACTGCGCTTTTCAGGTTGCTGTCGCGGTCGTCCTTGTACTTTTCGTAAGCCAGAGCCAAACGCGAACCGTCGGTATAATTCCAGCCCAGCTTGGCCAGCACGTTGGTGCTGCGCGCATCCTCAGGGTTGGCTTCGGTACGGCTCAGGCCTGTGCCACCTGTTTCGCCATAGGATTCGGTCTCATGACCATTGCGCTGGCTCACGTGCAGCAAGCCGTCAAACTCGCCCTGACGGCCTGCGACAGTGGCCGAGTTCAACCAGCTTTCGTCTGCCGAGCTGTAACCGGTCTTGAGGCGTGCGCCGACATCCTTGCCGGGCTTGATGATGTCATCCGGGTCCAGCGTGTAATAACTGACCACCCCACCAATTGCGCTGCTGCCGTACAGGGCCGAGGCCGGACCGCGGAGGATTTCCACGCGCTTGACGATTTCCGGGTCGACATAGTTGCGATGGGTTTGCGCATAAGGGCCGGTGAAAAAGCTGTCAGGAACCTCGACGCCATCGACCTGAGTCAGGATCCGGTTACCGTCAATGCCACGGATGTTATAGCCGGTTGTGCCTGCTCGCTGGCCTGCGCCGCCCACCGAAACCCCCGGCTCGTAGCGCACCAGATCACGGATGGTGTTGACGTTGCTGCGGTCCAGTTCTTCGCGGGAATGCACGCTGACGGTGTTTGGTACTGTGGCGACATCCTGTGCCTGGCGCGTGGCACTGACGGTGATCTGATCGAGGGCCATGACGCCGGCGGTTGCGGTGCGCCTTTCCAGCACTACATTGTTGTTGCCCAGATTGCGATAGCTCAGCGAACTGCCAGCCAGCATGTTGTCCAGCGCCTGTGCGGCGCTCAGGTTGCCATGGGCACCTGGAGAAATGACGTTTTGAGCCAGATCCGCTGGCATGCCTACCTGCCATCCGGTCACGCGGCTGAACTCGTTCAGGGCCGACACCAGTGGTTGCTGCCTGATCGAGAAGCTGTAGGTGCCTGCCGGGCGTGCCGCCTGGGTGCTTTCACTGGCAGCACTGGCGTTGACCGGCTGCAGACTGGCGCCCAGCACTGCAAGTGTCAGCAGAGATAGCGTGAGCCGTACGCGTGGTTGGGCGGCAGGCGTGAACGTGGATGACATCGGTAGCGCTCCCTGGGGTGTTGCTCGTTATAGTGTTTACAAACCGTTTCAAAATGAGAATCAGTTGCATTGGCTATAACTAGACGAACGGGCAGTCGCTATCGAGTAAAAAAACTTTGCTTCAGTTGAGAATCACCAGCGCGGGCATTTCGTGAAGGCTTGCCGAGGTGATCTGTGCCAGCGACCGCACCACGTCGAGCGGGTTGTCCAGGCGATAGTTGCCGGTCACTGCCACACGATCCAGTTGCGGGTTGGTGCTGATGATCCAGCCGGGATAGTAACGACGCAGCTCGGTCAGCACTTCGCTCAGCGGGCGGTTGTCGAAGATCAGTCGACCTTGCACCCAGGCGAAATCCCTGACCGGGTCAAGCTTTTCACGATGCCCGAAGCCGGAAGGCCCCACGCGAACGCTTTCTCCGGCCCCCAGGCTGACGCTGGAGTCGCCGCGTCTGGCACGCACGTCGACAGCGCCGCGCTGCACTTTTACCTGGGCAACGCCGTTCAGATAGCGCACGGAAAACTCGGTGCTGTTGGCACTCATGCGCACCGGTCCGGCTTCGATTTCCAGCGGCACACCCGCTCTGGAGCTGACATCGAAGAATGCTTCGCCTTGCAGCAGGCGAGCAGAGCGCTGTTGTTCACCGATCTGACTGGAGAACGCCGAGTCGGTGTTGAGCAGCACTTTCGAGCCGTCTGCCAGTTCCAGGCGCTGGCGCTCACCCACTATGGTCAGGTGATCGGCCTGCAGGCGCAGCGGCAGATTGCTGAAACTGAACAGCCCCAATAGCAACACCGCTGCAGTGGCCAGAGGTTTCCATTGCGCACGGACACGTTGCCACGCCGATGGCTTGCGGGGTTGCGCGATGCTTTCGGCGGCGTGCTGAACCGGCTGTGAATTCCAGAGTGTCCGGGCCTTATCGAAGGCGCGTGCGTGTTCCGGATCGGCGTTCAGCCATTCCTGGAAACGGGCAAGCCGGGTGGCGTCTGCGCCCTCCAGTTCGACCAGCCAGGTCAGGGCCTGATCCATTGCAGCATTGCTCAACACGTCCTGCGCAATCGCGTGCGGGCGTTCGGTTCTCGGGGCCACGGTGTTCCTCGGCAATCCTGAAACTGTATCGATTAGAGTCTGGCAGCGTGCGGCAGGGTTCAGGGCGGGTCAAGTCTTGAAAGGACGCCTACGCAGATGGCCATGATCAGCTTCAGTTCTTTCTGGACGGTACTGGCCGAGACCTGCAGTTGCTCGGCGATTTCCAGATAACTGCGGCCATCGAGGCGGCTGAGGGTAAAGATTTTCTGCTGGCGCGGGCTCAACGTACTCAGGCTGGCACTCAGGTTTTCAAGCAGGCGCTTGGCATGCGCTGCGTCTTCAGGCGAGCCCATCTGGGCTACGACGCTTTCGAGCCGGGCAGGTGAGACGTCTTCGAGCATGGTCCGGCCATGAATACGCCGCGCACGCAAATGATCCAGCGCCAGGTTGCGGGCGGTCTGAAAGACGAAGGGTTCAAGGTGGTCGACGGGGTGTTCGGTCAATGCACGGCTGACGCGCAGCCAGGTTTCCTGAAGCAGGTCTTCGGCAGCGTTCTGGTTGCCGACCATGCGTTGCAGGGTGCGTAGCAGAACCGGCCGCTGGGCCAGAAAGACATCGTTGAAGCGTGACTGCGACACAGAGAGGCCCGACCAGAGATGTGAGCAAATGATAATGCTTCTCATCTTTTGGTCGGGTCAAGCCTGCATCTGTAAATAATTATCTTACGGTGTTGCTCACTACGACGCTGAATTTACTCGGCGTTGTGCAGTGCCAGGCAGTTGTCGAGCATGCGGTTGGAGAACGCCCATTCGTTGTCGTACCACGACAGTACCTTGAGCAACTTGCCACTGACCTTGGTGTGATTGGCGTCGAAAATCGACGACAACGGGTTGTGATTGAAGTCGTGGGAAACCAGTGGCAGGGCGTTGTAGCCCAGCACCTTGGAATGCTGGCTGGCTTCTTTCATCAGCGCGTTGACTTCTTCGGCGGTGGTTTCACGCTTAAGGGTCACGGTCAGGTCGACCAGCGAAACGTTGATGACCGGTACGCGTACCGCCATGCCGGTGAGTTTGCCTGCCAGCTCCGGCAGTACCAGGCCCACTGCTTCGGCAGCGCCGGTCTTGCTCGGGATCATCGACTGCGTCGCCGAGCGGGCGCGGTACGGATCGGTGTGATAGACATCGATCAGGTTCTGGTCGTTGGTGTAGGCATGGATGGTGGTCATCAGGCCATTTTCGATCCCCAGTTCACGGTGCAGTACCTGGGCGACCGGGGCCAGGCAATTGGTGGTGCAGGATGCACTGGAGATGATCTGGTGCGACTGACGCAGCGTGTCGTGGTTGACACCATAGACGATGGTGGCATCGGCACCGCTGGCAGGGGCGGAGATAATGACCTTGCGGGCACCGGCAGTGAGGTGCGCGGCGGCCTTGTCACGGCTGGTGAACAGGCCGGTGCACTCGAACACTACATCGATGTCCTGCGACTTCCACGGCAGCTCGGCCGGATTGCGAATGGCACTGACCGAAATACGGTCACCATTGACGGTCAGGCTATCCTTGTCGCACTCGACCGTGCCGCTGAAAGGGCCGTGTACGGTGTCGAAGCGCAGCAGGTGTGCGTTCATTTCGCTGTCGCCAAGATCGTTGATGGCGACGACCTGCAGGTCCTGACGGTAGCCTTGGGTATACAGTGCGCGTAGGACGTTGCGGCCGATGCGGCCAAAACCGTTGATTGCGATACGAAGAGTCATACAGCCGTCCTTCTGAATTTGTTGTTGGAATTACAAGATTATTCTCATAGAAATAGAAAACAAGCCTTTTTAGTGGCAATATTTTGTTTTATCTACAACTACAAGCCTGAAAGGCCCTCCCGGTTGATCGAGATCAGGGTTCTGCTCCCCGCCCGTCACTGCTCGAAAACCGGAACCGTCTTTACGGGTGACCTTAGACGTTAGCCTGGAGTTCATCACATGCATCCCCGCGTCCTTGAAGTAACCGAGCGACTCATCGCCCGCAGTCGCGATACCCGTCAGCGCTACCTTCAATTGATTCGCGGCGCAGCGAGCGATGGCCCGATGCGCGGCAAGCTTCAATGTGCCAACTTTGCTCACGGCGTCGCTGCCTGCGGGCCGGAAGACAAGCAAAGCCTGCGTCTGATGAACGCCGCCAACGTGGCAATCGTCTCCTCCTACAACGAGATGCTCTCGGCGCATCAACCCTACGAACACTTTCCTGCCCAGATCAAACAGGCTTTACGTGACATTGGTTCGGTCGGTCAGTTTGCCGGCGGCGTGCCTGCCATGTGCGATGGCGTGACTCAGGGTGAGCCGGGTATGGAGCTGGCCATTGCCAGTCGCGAAGTGATTGCCATGTCCACGGCAGTTGCGTTGTCACACAATATGTTCGACGCCGCCATGATGCTGGGCATCTGCGACAAGATCGTCCCTGGTTTGATGATGGGCGCACTGCGTTTTGGTCATCTGCCGACCATCTTCGTGCCGGGCGGACCGATGGTTTCAGGTATCTCCAACAAGGAAAAAGCCGACGTACGGCAGCGTTACGCGGAAGGCAAGGCCAGCCGTGAAGAGTTGCTCGACTCGGAAATGAAGTCCTATCACGGTCCGGGAACCTGCACCTTCTACGGCACTGCCAACACCAACCAGCTGCTGATGGAAGTCATGGGCATGCACCTTCCCGGTGCCTCGTTCGTCAATCCCTACACGCCACTGCGCGATGCACTGACCGCCGAAGCGGCTCACCAGGTGACGCGTCTGACCAAGCAGAGCGGCAGCTTCATGCCGATCGGCGAAATCGTCGACGAGCGCTCGCTGGTCAACTCCATCGTTGCCCTGCACGCGACAGGTGGCTCGACCAACCACACGCTGCACATGCCGGCGATTGCCCAGGCCGCGGGCATTCAACTGACCTGGCAGGACATGGCCGACCTGTCGGAAGTGGTGCCAACCCTGAGTCACGTCTACCCCAACGGCAAAGCCGATATCAACCACTTCCAGGCGGCGGGCGGCATGTCGTTCCTGATCCGTGAGTTGCTGGCTGCCGGTTTGTTGCACGAAAACGTCAATACCGTGGCCGGTTACGGCTTGAGCCGCTACACCAAAGAGCCATTCCTGGAGGATGGCAAGCTGGTCTGGCGCGAAGGACCGCTTGAAAGCCTTGATGAAAACATTTTGCGTCCGGTCGCCCGTCCGTTCTCGCCGGAAGGTGGTCTGCGGGTCATGGAAGGCAATCTGGGCCGCGGTGTGATGAAAGTCTCTGCCGTGGCCCCGGAGCATCAGATCGTCGAAGCGCCAGCCAAGGTCTTTCAGGATCAGAAGGAGCTGGCCGATGCGTTCAAGGCGGGTGAGCTGGAGTGCGATTTCGTCGCCGTGATGCGCTTCCAGGGGCCGCGCTGCAACGGCATGCCCGAGTTGCACAAGATGACGCCGTTTCTGGGGGTTCTGCAGGACCGTGGTTTCAAGGTTGCGCTGGTCACCGACGGACGCATGTCGGGCGCCTCGGGCAAAATCCCTGCGGCCATTCATGTCTGCCCGGAAGCGTTTGATGGTGGCCCGTTGGCACTGGTGCGCGATGGTGATGTGATCCGTGTGGATGGCGTAAAAGGCACGTTACAAGTTCTGGTCGAAGCGTCAGAATTGGCCGCCAGAGAACCGGCCATCAACCAGATCGACAACAGTGTCGGCTGTGGTCGCGAGCTCTTTGGATTCATGCGCATGGCTTTCAGCTCCGCAGAGCAGGGTGCCAGCGCCTTTACTTCTAGTCTGGAGACGCTCAAGTGAAGTTGGCCCTGGTCGGTGATATAGGCGGTACCAATGCACGTTTTGCCATTTGGGAAGACGACACGCTGCATTCTGTCCGGGTATTCCCGACCATTGACTACGCCGGTCCCGAAAAGGCCATCGAAGTCTATTTGCAGGACCTTGAATTGCAGCGCGGAGATATCAGTCACGTATGCCTGGCCGTGGCCGGACCGGTGGATGGCGATTTTTTCCAGTTCACCAACAGCCACTGGCAGTTGAGCCGTGAGGCATTTTGCGCTGACCTGAAAGTCGATCACCTGCTGCTGATCAACGACTTCACCGCCATGGCGCTGGGCATGACCCGGCTCAAGGAAGATGAATACCTGACGGTTTGCCCTGGCGCTGGCAAGCCTGATCGGCCGCGTGTGGTGGTCGGGCCGGGTACCGGGCTGGGCATCGGTACTCTGATCAAGCTTGACGGCAGTCGCTGGCTGGCGCTGCCGGGCGAGGGCGGGCATGCTGACCTGCCAATCGGCACGGCACGCGAGGCCCTGTTATGGACACGCCTGATGGCTGAGCATGAGCATGTCAGCGCTGAAGTGGTACTCAGTGGCGCGGGCTTGCTGTTGCTCTATCAGGTCAGTTGCGCCCTGGACGATATCGAGCCAGTGCTCAAGTCGCCTGCGGCTGTCACCTCGGCAGCGCTGGCGGGCGACCCGGTAGCCGCAGCCGTGCTGGAGCAGTTCTGTGTGTTTCTAGGCAGGGTGGTGGGCAACAATGTGCTGACCCTGGGCAGCCTGGGCGGCGTGTACATTGTCGGCGGCGTGGTGCCGCGTTTCACTGAGTTCTTCATCAACAGCGGTTTCAAGCGCGCCATGGCCGAGAAGGGCGTGATGAGCGACTATTTCAAGAACCTGCCGGTCTGGCTGGTGACCGCCGAGTACCCTGGTCTGATGGGCTCAGGTGTCGCTCTGCAACAGGCCTTCGGTTCGCAGATCTGAGTAGCATCCCATAACAACAAAGATTCACCGTCAAACAAGGACGCCTCAACTTGAGTTCAGTCAGTAAATCGATCCTGCTGGTGGATGACGATCAGGAGATTCGCGAGTTGCTGGACACCTACCTGAGTCGTGCCGGTTTTCAGGTGCGTACGGTGGGTGATGGCGCTGATTTTCGCCGCGCCTTCAACGAAGAACCCAGTGATTTGCTGATCCTTGATGTGATGCTGCCCGATGAAGACGGTTTCAGTCTGTGCAAATGGATCCGCCAGCATCCGCGCCAGCCGCATGTGCCGATCATCATGTTGACTGCCAGTTCGGACGAAGCCGACCGGGTCATCGGCCTGGAATTGGGTGCTGATGATTATCTGGGCAAGCCGTTCAGCCCGCGTGAGCTGCAAGCGCGTATCAAGGCACTGTTGAGGCGCGCCCAGTTCGGTCAGGAGCGTCCTGGTGGCGATGTCATTCTGTTCGACGAATGGCGGCTGGACATGGTCAGTCACAGGTTGTTTCACAATGACGGTGAAGAAGTGATTCTGTCCGGTGCCGACTTCGCGCTGCTCAAGCTGTTTCTCGACAACCCCCAACAGATTCTCGACCGCGACACTATCGGTAACGCCACACGCGGGCGTGAGCTGATGCCGCTGGAGCGGATCGTCGACATGGCGGTCAGTCGCCTGCGCCAGCGTCTGCGCGATACCGGCAAGTCGCCGCGTCTGATCCGCACCATTCGCGGCAGTGGTTATCTGCTGGCCGCGAACGTCAACTCGCAAGCGGGCAACGGCTATTAACCCGCCGGTGGCAGGAGCGAAAAGAACCGGCCTGCCACTGCCGCGCTCATTGCTGGGGCGCATGCTGCTGTTGACGTTACTGGCGGTTCTGCTGGCTCAGACACTGTCCAGTGTGATCTGGCTGTCACAGTTGCGCGCCACACAGACCGAAGGGCTGGTGACCAGCGCGCGCAGCCTCGCTTACTCGATGGCGGCCAGTGTCAGTTACTTTCGCTCATTGCCGCTGGCCTACCGGCCCATGGTGCTGGATCAACTGCGCAGTATGGGCGGGACCCGTTTCGTCGTCTCGCTCAACGATCACCCGCTGGATATGCAAATCATGCAGCCCACGCCTCGCAAACAGGCGGTGCTGGACGTGGTGGGCGAGGTATTGCGCCAGCGTCTGGGCAATGGGCCGGACATCACCGTATGGTTTGCGCGGCCCGATGAGCTGCGTATTTTCAACAGCGGCCTGAAGCTCGATGAACTGCCGCGTTCCTGGGCGCATTACGCGCTGACACTTGAACCGGTGAACCCGCCGGTGCTGGTCACGCAAATCGAAATGGCGCCCGGTGAATGGTTTTACATTGCCTCTCTGCTGCCTGAGCCCTACACCTCGCTGGAGGAGCAGGAGCTGCCCCTTCAGCAGGTTTCATTCATCGTCCTGACCAGCATGTTTTTGCTGTTGTTCATCGGTTTGCTGGTGCATTGGCAGAGCCGGCCGCTCAAACGCCTGGCGCGGGCCGCACGGGACATGTCACTGGGCGCGGACGTCGAGCCGGTGGTCGAGGGCGGCGGCAGCGAGGTGATCGAGGTCAGCCGTGCGTTCAACGCCATGCGCACCCGTATCAGCCGCTACCTGACCGAACGCGGTCAGTTGTTCAGTGCCATCTCGCATGATCTGCGCACGCCCATCACCCGGCTGCGGTTGCGTGTCGAGCTGCTGGAAGATGAGCACATGCAGCGTAAATTCAGCCGCGATCTGGACGAACTGGAGTTGCTGGTCAAAGGCGCGCTGCAGTGCGTCAAAGACACCGATATTCATGAAAACATCGAGCCGGTGGACCTCAATGCACTGCTTGATTGCCTGGTCGAGCCCTGGCTGAATGTTGAAGGCGACGGACGTGTCACCCAGCAAGGCGAGGCTCAGGCTGCCTATCCCGGCAAGCCGTTGGCGCTGCGGCGCTGCATGGGCAACCTGATCGACAATGCCCTTAAATATGGCCATCGCGCTCATCTGAAAGTTGAGGATAACGCCACGGCTTTCGTCCTGCATGTCGATGACGAAGGGCCTGGTGTGCCCGAACAACGTCTGGAACATGTCTTCGAGCCGCATTTTCGTCTGGCAGGCAATCAGCAGCAGGGCTATGGTCTGGGCCTGGGTATCGCGCGCAACATTGCCCACAGTCACGGTGGCGAAGTCAGCCTGCAGAACCTGCGTGAGGGTGGGTTGCGGGTGACGTTGCACTTGCCAAGAACCATGGAATGACTTTCCGGGTAGTGGCTTTGAGCCCGTATTTTCAGGTGTTTCAATTGTCACCATCCTGTGACAATTGCGCGTCCCTTCGTTACTGTCGTTGCGTCTGGCTTGGTTAGACTCCCACGAAGCGCAAGCATCAGACTTGCTCATGCATAACAACAAGAAAGGTCAATTCGATGAATTCCATGTCACGTCTCGCTGTTGTCATCTCTCTCGCTTCGTTGTTCCCTCTGAGCGCTACTGCCGCTGAATCCAAAGGCACTGTAGAAGTTGTGCACTGGTGGACGTCGGGTGGCGAAAAGGCTGCGGTCGATGTTCTGAAGGCGCAGGTCGAAAAAGACGGCTTTGTCTGGAAGGACGGCGCCATCGCCGGCGGCGGCGGCTCCACCGCCATGACCGTGCTCAAGAGCCGTGCGGTTGCCGGTAACCCGCCAGGTGTTGCCCAGATCAAAGGTCCTGACATTCAGGAATGGGCCTCTACCGGTCTGCTTGATACGGACGCGTTGAAAGACGTCGCCAAGGCCGAGAAGTGGGACTCGCTGCTGGACAAGAAAGTCTCCGACACCGTGAAGTACGACGGTGATTACGTAGCGGTGCCGGTGAATATTCACCGCGTCAACTGGCTGTGGATCAACCCTGAAGTCTTCAAGAAAGCCGGTATCGACAAGGCACCCACCACGCTCGAAGAATTTTACGCTGCGGGCGACAAGCTGAAAAAAGCCGGTTTCATTCCGCTCGCCCACGGTGGTCAGCCGTGGCAGGACAGCACTGTTTTTGAAGCCGTTGTGCTTTCGGTCATGGGCGCTGATGGCTACAAGAAGGCCCTGGTTGATCTGGACAAGGACGCATTGACCGGTGAAGGCATGGTCAAGTCCCTCACCGAGCTCAAGAAAGTCGCGACCTACATGGATGCCGATGGCAAGGGCCAGGACTGGAACCTGGAAGCTGCCAAGGTCATCAACGGCAAGGCCGGCATGCAGATCATGGGTGACTGGGCCAAGAGTGAATGGACCGCAGCCAAGAAGGTCGCCGGCAAGGATTACCAGTGCGTAGCCTTCCCTGGCACCGACAAGGCGTTCACCTACAACATCGACTCGCTGGCGGTGTTCAAGCAGAAAGACAAGGGCACCACTGCCGCACAGCAGGATCTGGCCAAGGTCGCGATGGGCGAGGACTTCCAGAAAGTCTTCAGCATCAACAAGGGTTCGATCCCGGTTCGTGAAGACATGCTGTCCGACATGAGCAAATACGGTTTCGACTCGTGTGCGCAAACCGCTGCCAAGGACTTCCTGGCTGATTCGAAGACTGGTGGCCTGCAACCAAGCATGGCGCACAACATGGCCACTACGCTGGCGGTGCAGGGTGCTTTCTTTGATGTGGTCACCAACTACATCAACGACCCGGCAGCTGATCCTGCAGCGACAGCCAAGAAGCTGGCCACTGCGGTCAAATCGGCCCAGTAACTCTCTCTGAACCGCCTGTACCCGCAGTTCGTGGTGCTGAAATCCTCTGTTGATTTCACCCGCGGCTGCGGCCTGGATTCGATACACCGGATGGGATACTCCCGATGAGCTCTGTCGCTGCGATCAGCAAAGCCTCGCCAATGGATGCGCTGCAACGCTGGCTACCAAAACTGGTGCTGGCACCCAGCATGTTCATCGTGCTGGTGGGTTTCTATGGCTACATCCTCTGGACATTCGCGCTTTCGTTTACCAACTCGACGTTTCTGCCGTCCTACAAATGGGTCGGCCTGGCGCAATACGCACGCCTGATGGATAACGATCGCTGGTGGGTGGCGAGCAAGAACCTTGCGGTGTTTGGCGGGATGTTCATTGCCATCAGCCTGGTGATCGGTGTTCTGCTGGCCGTCCTGCTGGACCAGCGGATCCGTCGTGAGGGCATGATCCGCACCATTTACCTGTACCCGATGGCACTGTCGATGATCGTCACCGGTACGGCGTGGAAGTGGCTGCTCAACCCTGGCCTGGGCCTGGACAAGATGCTGCGCGACTGGGGCTGGGAAGGTTTCCGTCTCGACTGGCTGATCGACCCGGACCGCGTGGTTTACTGCCTGGTCATTGCTGCGGTGTGGCAGTCTTCCGGCTTTGTCATGGCGTTGTTTCTGGCGGGCCTGCGTGGCGTCGATCAATCGATCATTCGTGCTGCGCAGATGGATGGCGCGAGTTTGCCGATGATCTACTGGCGCGTTGTGTTGCCAAGCCTGCGCCCGGTGTTCTTCAGTGCCGTGATGATCCTTGCGCACATTGCCATCAAGAGCTTCGATCTGGTGGCAGCGATGACCGCCGGTGGCCCCGGTTACTCATCTGATCTGCCTGCAATGTTCATGTACTCCTTCACCTTTAGCCGCGGCCAGATGGGCATGGGATCGGCCAGTGCGATTCTGATGCTCGGCGCGATCCTGGCGATTCTGGTGCCGTACCTGTATTCCGAGCTGAGGACCAAACGCCATGACTAGTCATGTTGGCAAACCGGGCATCAGCTTCAGTCGTATTCTGATTTACGCCGTGCTGATACTGGCCTGTCTGATTTATCTGGTGCCGCTGGTGGTGATGCTGTTCACCAGCTTCAAGACCCCCGAAGACATCGGCACCGGCAACCTGCTGAGCTGGCCAAGTGTGGTCACCGCAATTGGCTGGATAAAGGCCTGGGACCTGGTCGATGGTTATTTCTGGAACTCGATAAAAATCACCGTTCCGGCAGTCATCATTTCCACCGCGATTGGCGCGCTCAATGGCTATGTGCTGTCGATGTGGCGCTTCAAGGGCTCGCAGCTGTTCTTCGGTCTGTTGCTGTTTGGTTGCTTCCTGCCGTTTCAGACCGTTCTGCTGCCGGCTTCCTTCACGCTGGGCAAAATGGGCCTGGCCAGTACGACCACCGGGCTGGTGTTTGTGCATGTGGTCTACGGGCTGGCATTTACCACGCTATTCTTCCGCAACTACTACGTCAGCATTCCGGATGCTCTGGTCAAGGCTGCACGGCTGGACGGTGCAGGGTTCTTCACCATCTTCGGGCGCATCATTCTGCCGATGTCCACGCCCATCGTGATGGTCTGCCTTATCTGGCAGTTCACCCAGATATGGAACGATTTCCTGTTCGGAGTTGTGTTCTCCAGCGGTGAGTCTCAGCCGATCACTGTGGCCCTGAACAATCTGGTCAACACCAGCACAGGCGCCAAGGAATACAACGTTGACATGGCGGCGGCGATGATTGCCGGCCTGCCGACACTGCTGGTCTACGTACTGGCTGGCAAGTATTTCCTGCGTGGGCTCACGGCCGGCGCGGTCAAGGGGTAATCATGGCGACTCTCGAATTACGCAACGTCAACAAGACTTACGGCAGCAACCTGCCGGACACGCTCAAGAACATCGACCTGTCGATCAAGGATGGCGAGTTTCTGATTCTGGTCGGCCCGTCCGGCTGTGGCAAATCCACCTTGATGAACTGCATTGCCGGTCTGGAAAGCATCAGCGGCGGTGAGATTCTCATTGATGGCCAGGACGTCAGCAGCACCAGCCCCAAGGACCGCGACATCGCGATGGTCTTTCAGTCCTATGCCCTTTACCCGACCATGAGCGTGCGTGAAAACATCGCGTTCGGGTTGAAAATCCGCAAGATGCCGCAAGCCGACATCGACGCGGAAGTGGCTCGTGTAGCCAAGCTGTTGCAGATCGAGCACTTGCTCAATCGCAAGCCGGGCCAGATGTCCGGTGGCCAGCAGCAGCGTGTCGCGATGGGTCGTGCCCTGGCGCGTCGGCCGAAGATCTACCTGTTCGATGAGCCGCTGTCCAACCTCGACGCCAAGTTGCGCGTCGAGATGCGTACCGAAATGAAACTGATGCACCAGCGCCTTAAAACCACCACTGTCTATGTGACCCATGATCAGATCGAGGCCATGACGCTGGGCGACAAGGTCGCGGTCATGAAGGACGGTATCGTTCAGCAATTCGGTACGCCCAAGCAGATTTACACCGATCCGGCCAACCTGTTCGTCGCCAGTTTCATCGGTTCGCCGCCGATGAACTTCATCCCGCTGCGTCTGCAACGCAAGGATGGCCAATTGATTGCGCTGCTCGACAGTGGTCAGGCGCGTTGCGAGCTGCCGGTCGGGGGCGGCGATGCCGGCCTGGAAGATCGAGAAATCATTCTCGGTATCCGGCCAGAACAGATTATGCTTGCTGGCGCTGAATCGAATGGCATGCCGACCATCCGTGCCGAGGTCCAGGTGACCGAGCCTACCGGGCCGGACACACTGGTGTTCGTCACGCTCAACCAGAGCAAGGTTTGCTGTCGCCTCGCCCCGGATGTCGCACCGCAGGTGGGCGAGAGCCTTACCCTGCAATTCGATCCTGCCAGGGTGCTGATTTTCGATGCCCAGAGCGGCGAGCGTCTCGGGGTGCTGGGAGCGCGACTGGCGGCTGAACGGGAAAACAATGTGTCACCGGTCGAGCCGCAAGTGATAAATTGATTCAGCAACGAGCATCGCTGGCTGGCCGTCTGCTGCCAAAACGCACGGCCGACCAGCGAACACAGGGCAGTGAATGAAGCAAAACGTCTACCAAAGCTAATAACAATAAAACGAGGATTGATGGGATGAAGAAGATCAACAAAGGTAAATCGCTTTCCCGGTTCCAGTTGGTAAGCACGCTGTCGGTGTTGGGTGCGATGGGGCTGGCAGGCAGCGTTCATGCGGCCGACGCATTTTCTGCCGATTCACCGTGGATGACTGGCGACTGGAACGGCAAGCGTACCGAACTGCTCGACAAGGGCTATGACTTCTCGCTGGAATACGTTTCCGAGATGGCCAGCAACATCAAGGGCGGTTACAACGACGACAAGACCGGCCGCTACAGCGACCAGTTCGCGCTGGGCATGAAAGTCGATTTGCAGAAGGCTTTCGGCTGGCAGGACGCAGAGTTCAAGCTGGCAATCACCGAACGTAGCGGGCGCAACATCTCCAACGACCGGATCGGCGACCCTCGTGCCGGTACCCTCAGTTCCTCCCAGGAAGTCTGGGGTCGCGGCCAGACCTGGCGTCTGACGCAAATGTGGATCAAGCAGAAGTACTTTGACGGCGCGCTGGACGTCAAGGCTGGTCGTTTCGGACCGGGCGAAGACTTCAACAGCTTCCCTTGCGATTTCCAGAACCTGTCGTTCTGCGGCTCGCAGGTCGGTAACTATGTGAACACCTGGTACAACTGGCCAATCAGCCAGTGGGCCTTGCGCGTGAAGTACAACATCACGCCGGAAGTGTACGCACAGGTCGGCGTCTACGAGCAGAACCCGTCCAACCTCGAAACCGGCAACGGCTTCAAACTCAGCGGTAGCGGCACCAAAGGTATGATCCTGCCGGTTGAACTGGTCTGGACCCCGACCGTCAATTCGTTGCCCGGTGAATACCGTGTCGGCTTCTACAAGAGCACGCCCAACGCCGACGATGTCTACGAAGACGTTAACGGTCAGCCACAGGCAGCTACCGGCGCTGCGTTCAAGTCGCATGACAGCAAGCACGGCTGGTGGGTTGTTGCTCAGCAACAGCTGACTACTCACGATGGCGATGCATCGCGCGGCCTGAGCATTTTTGCCAACGCTACCGTGCATGACAAGGCCACCAACTTCGTCGATAACTACCAGCAGATCGGTTTCACGTACAAAGGTCCGTTCAACTCGCGTCCGAAAGATGACATCGGTATCGGTATCGCCCGTATCCACGTCAACGACGATGTGCAGGATCGTGTGCGTCTGGCCAACCAGATCAGCGGCATCAACGACTACGACAACCCTGGCTACCTGCCGGTCCAGAGCACTGAGTACAACTCGGAAATCTACTACGGCTTCCACGTTACCAACTGGCTGACCGTGCGCCCGAACCTGCAGTACGTCAAGCATCCTGGCGGTGTAGATCAGGTTGATGACGCGATTGTGGCGGGCATCAAGATCCAGTCGAAGTTCTGAGTACTGATTGACGCGTAACGCGATCAAAGGTCGTGTGTGCTTTGCGGGCAGCCTGGCTGCCCGTTTTTTTTGGCTTGATCCTTTTATTTTTCAGGGACGCGATTGGCGATGACCTCTCTCGACGCGCAACTGCCTGAACATCCATTGCAACGCTTTTTCCGATCCCGACGTGCCAGACCCACTTTTGAGTGGGAGCGTCACCAGTTGCGCGATGTACTGGTTATCGATCATCCGCAGTGTCAGGCAGTCTTCAGTCGCCAGGGCGCGCAGTTGCTGCATTTTCAACCGCAAGGCCAGAAGCCCTGGCTCTGGTGCGCTGCACAATGGCCGCAGGTGGGGGCGATTCGAGGTGGCGTGCCAGTGTGCTGGCCCTGGTACGGCCGACACCCCGGTGAAAGCGGCTGGCCGGCACACGGCTGGGGACGCTTGCTGGACTGGAAACTGATCGACAGCAGCGAGAGCGAAAAGGGCGTCAGCCTGCACTGGCGCTTGCAGCTGTGGGACTGGCAGGTCGACCTGCATGCCGAGCTGGGGCAGGGCATGGAGTTGCGTCTGAGCACATGCCACGAGGACAGTGAACCATGTCATTTCAGCCATGCGCTGCATGCGTACTGGCGGATTGGCGATGTGGCTGAAGTTGCGCTTGAGGGCCTTGATGGGGTTCAGGGTTATGACGAACTCAGCCGACAGGTCTGCCAGCAACAAGGCGAATTACGTGTGGCAGGCGGCTGCCAGCGAGTCTTCGAACATGCCGGAGCCTTGCAACTGCAGGACCCGACCTGGCAGCGCAGGCTGAACATCGACACCGGCGACAGCGCCAATACAGTGGTCTGGCACCCCGGCAACAGACCGCTACTGGGAGTGTGTGGCAGCGAAACCGCAGGCTTTGTGCGCGTGGAAGCCGCTTCGGGTTCCGGCGACGCCTTCAGCCTGCGGCCGGGCGAGCAGGTGCAGCTCAAACTGCAAGCCAGCCTGGCGGGGTGAGTTGCATCGTCTTCCCGTCGCGCTCTGCACGGATCCACCTGAGATCACAAAACCGCTGTGTGACGCAGAGCGTCACGAACTGCATGCCGACGCGGAGCGTCGGCACGATAGTGATATCTGAATCGTGCCTTT
>NZ_JAWHOO010000041.1:0-13343 GCF_032586855.1 Pseudomonas syringae group sp. J254-4
CGGCTTATCGGGTGCTGGGGTCGACACCGTTCTGTCTGGCGGTGTTGATGCTGGAGGTTTGGAATGTGAGTTCGGAGGTGTCTGCTTGGGAGCAGACGGTTAGGGAGAAAGGAACATCAAGAACGGGTATCGCTATCTTGGGTGCCGGTCTAGATCTCGTGATAGCACTAGAAGCACTAGCAATCAAACTGGCAGGCCAGCAATCAACAATTTCCGCAGCCAGGATAACCTTGTTTACTATTTCATCGAAAAAAGCCGCTATTTTCTTCGGCGAGGCACTGGCCAGAAAAATCACTGAAAAAATCACTGGTCGACTTATAGGATTTTTCGTTTCTAGCTGGATTCTGTCCACCGTCAATATGATTGATGCATGGCAAGCTTGGCAGTGGAACGATGGTGCTATGTACGGTTATCTTCTGCTATCCATGGGGGGGCTAGCGGGCTCGCTAGGAACGTTATTCGGGGCGGCAACAAAGTTGCTTGGACTTACTGCACTGGGTTGGACCGCATTGCTGTTGATCACAGTGGGCGTGGGTTTGGTGATCTTGATGAGTTCAGCTCCGTTGGAGTCTTGGTTAGCAAATGGCCCATTTGGCGAGTCTCATTCAATCGACCGTTTTTTACAAGACCCGGCAGAGGCGTTTTATCGGCTGACGAGCTTGCTTGCCGGCATCAGCATTTCCATCGAAAAAAATCCGGTTTACGAACAGCACGCTACATTTAATACTCGCGCCGATATACCTCACGCCATCCGTAGCGCAGACACGATCATTCGCCTGCAAAGCCGATTGCCGGGCCTTATAGGTCGTCTCGACAGTCTCAGTATTCAAGCCGAGTGTCGGCAGTGCCGTATCACTGAAAGAACCAATAACCAGGGCGTTCCTTATCGAGTAGAACGTGAGATAGGTGACCGACCTGAAATGCCAAAGGCACAACGCCTGCACCCTGATGCACTGGAGCTTTTTTTTACAACGCTCAGCAATCAGATATCTTCCACAGGCAACCGCAGACATTATTACAAATGGGCGGTAAGGGCCCAATTCATGCTGACGCGCGGAGGAGAGGAATATTATTTCCCCGCCCCAGGAGTCAAGGATCCTACACAGCACAAGCAAAACTGGACAAAGCCTAACTTTGAAAAAATCAATCAACCGTTCTGGGCTGATGAAGTTACCCATGAGGGTTCGTCTAGTGATTAATTCCAAAAATAAAACCCTCTACGGCGAAAGAGCCTATTTATCAACCGGCATACCTGATCAGCCAGCACAATCTGAGTATAGTATCGAGGAGTTACGCTTACCTTGGGGGTATACACAAGCCGTAGCACCAGACAGTATTCTGGGTGATCCGACGCCAACCGAGATGCGTTTCTGGGAAGATTTCAAACAAAAAAAACAGGAAAAAATAAACAACCACTCTTACCTGAAAGCTCCGTTTTACGGTGTAAACCTTCATCAAAAATATGATCAAGAGTGTATGCGTTTTGCACAACTAGCTGCGTACTCTAAATTTTGGATTTACATAAACTTCGGAGGGAAATGGATTTTTCTGATATTTACACCTTTTTATGCACTGATCTCGCTGGCAATGCATATAGCCTCAAAAAACTCTTACACGAAAGTTGATTTCTTTGAGGCTTTCATTGGTGGTAGTTACTTTATTTCACTCCCATTTCTATTCTGCTGGCTCATCGGCCATATCGTAATCAATCACTTTCCCCGCCTCTGGTTCCGCCCCCCAAAAGGCCCACTCTGGGAGCTTAACCGCAGAACCGGTCTCGTCACGATCTTCGGCTACAAACGCCATCGAAAAGAAGGGGTGATCGACGAGTTCATCGCGCCGTTCTACGAGTTCGATGCCTACATGACCACCACGCATGATCGTCATGGCTGCTATCACGGCCTGCTGCTTCAGCATCGCTACGAAGAGCAGTGCATCAACTTTCACACATTACTCGGCCCTGACGATTTCCAGCAACGCCCCTGCGCACTCTGGGACTTCCTGCAAAACTACATGGACACCAGCGGCCCGATTCCGGATATCCCGTTGTTTGAACCGTACCGGCACCTGGACCCGGTCACCGCAAGTTACGATCAACAGCGCGGCCGCAACCCTCGTTACTGGATCGACATGGATAACGACACGTTCAAGGCCGAGGTCGATGCCATGTGGCAGCGGGTTTATGCGATCGATACGTTTAGCCGCCCTAACCTTATGGCGCGGTATGTGGATTATGGCTCATGACTGGTGGCGTCCGGTCTGCGACGGAGCAGTGTTCCAGGTCGGGCGCATGCAAAACCTCAACTTCATTCACACCTGATAATGCGCAAGGCTGCAGATTTGTGACGCAGAGCGTCACGGGATGCATGCCAACGCGGAGCATTGGCACGAGAGTCAGTTGGATGTGCGTACAAAAAGATTCCAATCAATGCAGTCAAGATTGGGCAACACTCAACCTCAGGAAAGTCGACCAACCATTCTGGACCGATGACGAAGCTCATAAGGCATTTGCCAATGGCTGAATCGAGCGGCCGCTCCTACTACGGGTGTCTGGCCTACCGACCTGGCAATATTCCCGAGCAGGCATCATTGCGCACGGAGCCATATCACTCTTGCTCGGCCCGACTCCCTTGGGGGAAAACTCAACAGACGACATCAATGAAACTCCTTGAGGAATCCACCCCAGAAAAAATGAGGATCTGGGAGCAAGTAGCGAAAGAAAAAGAGGAAAACAAAAAAGCTGGAACCCATGTGCTGGCATTCCATGAAGAAGTCAAACTTCACAATAAGTGTGACCACGAGCATTTCAGATTTGCGCCTCTTCCACGCTGGTCACGGTTTTGGCTGATCTCATTACAACTCGGGAAAGGAGGATTCATCGTGCTTTCCCCTTTCATAGTGTTAGCACACCTGTCTCTAATCTCGGTATCCCATAAACCATGGCAGACGGTGACCGTCGACCTACTTTTAGCGGCCTACCCGTTGTATCTAGGTAGCCCTTTACTGCTTTGGCTAATAGGCCACATTGTCATTTACCATTTCCCTCTCGTTTGGTTCCGCCCGCCAATAGGCCCACTCTGGGAGCTAAACCGTAGAACCGGTCTGGTCACCATCTTCGGCTACAAACGCCATCGAAAAGAAGGGGTGATCGACGAGTTCGTCGCGCCGTTCTACGAGTTCGATGCCTACATGACCACCACGCATGATCGTCATGGCTGCTATCACGGCCTGATGCTCCAGCATCGCTACGAAGAGCAGTCCATCAACTTTCACGCACTGCTCAGCCCTGACGATTTCCAGCAACGCCCCTGTGCACTTTGGGACTTCCTGCAAAACTACATGGACACCAGCGGCCCGATTCCGGACATCCCGTTGTTTGAACCGTACCGGCACCTGGATCCGGTCACTGCCAGCTACGATCAGCAGCGCGGCCGCGACCCTCGCTACTGGATCGACATGGATGACGCCACGTTCAAGGCCGAGGTCGATGCCATGTGGCAGCGGGTTTATGCAATTGACACGTTTAGCCGACCGAATCTCATGGCGCGGTATGTGGATTATGGTTCATGAGATTTCATGTCGGATCTGTGACGCGGAGCGTTGCGGGATGCGTGCCAACGCGCTCAGAGTGACTCGACTCCCGTTTCAAACACCCCAGCACTCATCGTTACACATAGGCTCTGAAACGCCCGAAAAACCAGGCTTCTGCCCGGAGGGTGTGGGAGATTCCGGAGGTTACGATGGCTGAGAAGCGGCCCTGAAATCGGTGACCTCTATTTACGTCGGATGTAACGTATGCACTGGGTTTGCTGCCGGTTCCCGGCAGATCGCGAACAAGTTCGCTCCTACGCCCTGCGGGCAGAAGCCAGCTTTTCGGGGTCTTGACGACTTGTGGATTCGGGCGCTGACATGCTCAAAGCCCCAACATCAGCCCACTCAACCGTTTAACCTTGCGGCGCAGGGCTTCTTCGAAGATGCCCTGGCGGGGTTCGATCAGGCTGAACCAGTGTTTGGCGCGGGTGATGCCGGTGTAGATGAGTTCTTTGGTGAGTACCGGGTTGAGCGCTTCGGGCAGGATCAGGGCGGTGTGGGCGAATTCCGAGCCCTGGGATTTGTGTACGGTCATGGCGTACACGGTTTCTACCTCGTTGAGACGGCTGGGCAGGACGAAGCGCACGCCATCGCTGCCGTCGTTGCGCGGGAACGCGACACGTAGCACTTGCTTGCCGTCGCCGTCGCGCTCGGGCAGGCGCAAGGTGATGCCGATGTCGCCGTTCATCAAGCCCAGGCCGTAGTCGTTATGGGTCATAAGCACCGGACGGCCTTCGTACCATTGCTGTTCGCTTTCGATCAGCTTCGCGTTGAACAGCGCGTGAGTGATGCGCTGGTTCAGGCCCTCCACGCCCCACGGGCCTTTGCGCACAGCGCACAGCAATTGAAAGGCGTCGAAGGCGCTGAGTACCAAGCGCGCCCATCGCGTCCAGCACTGGTCGTCGAGAGCCGAATCATCGGCGGGACGCCCGGCGGCGAGTACGTTCAGGTAATGGCGATAACCCTGCGGGCCTTGCTCGCCTCTGCCAAGCCCGTCGAGGACCAGGCGTTCGAACTTGAGGTCCTGCTCGCCCTTGAGGGCCAGGGCGAACAGGTCGTCGTGACTGCCAGCCGCAAGCAGCGCGCGGGCCTGTTGGTCCTGCTGCTGGTTGACCAGTCGGGCCAGCTGGCCGATACCGCTGCCTTGGCCAAAACGACGCGAGTGGCGCAGCATCACCACTTGTTGTGCCAACGGGTGCTGCTGCGCATCGCCTTGGCGCAAGGCGCCTTTGCTGAGGTCTTCGCCGCTGACGGCTTCAAGCCAGGCCTGAGTTTCAGCACTGTAAAAGCCTTCTTCAGCGTCGCGACACAAATCGCCCAGAACGGCACCCGCCTCAACGGAGGCCAACTGGTCCTTGTCGCCGAGCAGCACCATGCGCGCATGCGGCGGTAATGCGTCGAGCAGATTGGCCATCATTTCCAGGTCGATCATGGATGCTTCATCAACCACCAGCACGTCCAGTGGCAGTAAGTTGCCTGCGTGATGGCGGAAGTGCCGGGTACCGGGGCGACTGCCAAGCAGGCGGTGGACGGTGGTGACTTCGCTGGGAATTTTCTGGCGCACGTCGTCGCTGACATCCAGGCTCTGCACCTGCTGGCTGATGGACTCGGTCAGCCGGGCCGCCGCCTTGCCGGTAGGTGCCGCCAGACGGATGCGCAACGGCTGGCCACTCTGCACCGCAGGGGCCTGCAATAACGCCAGCAAGCGCACCACGGTGGTGGTCTTGCCGGTGCCGGGGCCGCCGGTAATGATGCTGAAGCCCTTGCGGGTCGCCAGCGCGCAGGCAAGTTTCTGCCAGTCGATAATGGCTTGAGGTGCTGAGTTCGCAGGCCCGAACAGGGCATTCAGGCGCTGCGGGAGATCCTCCGGTGGCGCTTCGCTCTGCGCCAGGCGCTGACGCAAGGCTACGGCGATACGCCGTTCATAGGTCCAGTAGCGGCGCAGGTATAAACGTCGCTCGGCAAGCACCAATGGTTTTTGCAGCGCCTCGACACTTGAATCGCCCACCTCGGCAACCAGCATGCTGTCTGCGAGCGCCTGGCACCACGCGGCACCGTCCAGCGCGGCCAGCAGTTGCGAGGGCAGCAGCATCGTCCCGCCTTGCTGATCGCCCTCGGGTGGCAATGACAGGGCGAAGTCCGGTTCTTTCAGGGTTTCGTACAGATCAAGGCAAACATGGCCGTGGCCGAGTTGATGACTGGTCAGCGCCGCAGCGACCAGCACCAGCGGATCGGCCTGCGGATCGAGGCCGCTGAGAAACGCGACAAATGCCTTGTCTAGCGCGCGCAACCAGCCGCGCTCGACCCAGCGCTCCAGCAGGATCAACAGATCGCCGACGCGCGTCAGCGGGCTCAATTCAGCGAGGCTGATGTCGTCCAGCGCGGTGGGCAACAGATCGTCAAACGAGCGGCTCATGCCAATGCTCCCGGCTGGTCATGCGCTAACGGTTTACCCTGAAACAAAAGGTCCAGGCTCTCGATAAGTTCGCGTGGCGGACGGACGAAATACGCACCTTGAGAGGCCGAGCGGCTGCCGCGCAGGAACAGATACAGCGCACCGCCCATGTGCTGGTCGTAATCATAGTCGGCCATCCGTGCCTTGAGCTGACGATGCAACGCCAGCAAGTACAGGACGTATTGCAGGTCATAACGGTTGTCGAGAATGGCCGCTTCCATCGCCAGTTCGGTGTATGCAGTGTCGTCGGTGCCCAGCCAGTTGGACTTGTAGTCAGCCACGTAATAACGGCCTTCGTGTTCGAACGTCAGGTCGATAAAGCCTTTGAACATGCCGTTGAGCGAGACCGTTTCGGTCGCAGCACGCGGCGCGTTGTTGTGGGTGAAGCGGCGCACAAGAGCGTCCATCTGCGCCACATTGACGTTGTTGCTGGCGAACCAGAATTCCATCTCTATGCGGTACTGATTAGGCTGGTCCAGCTCACCCAGCGCGACCGGTGTGGCATCCGGCGACAGACGCAACGGCATGTTCAGCATGTGCTGCAGCCAATCGCTCAGGGTATTGATCCAGCCCGCCCAACCGCGCCGATTGCAGCGCCGGGCAACGGCGTCCTGCAGTTTGTCCGGCGCGTGAGCGGTCACCGCAAAACCTTCGTTGCCAGCCCACTCGAGCAGCCCGTGCAGAAAGGTGCCGGGGTTGGGGCCACGCGGAAAGCGGTGGATATCGCCGCCACTGGTCAAAATGTCACGAGGAGCTTCAGGGTCCAGGCGCTCGTCGTCGAACAGCTTCTGTGCCTGCGGGCTGTCAGGCGATTCATCGGCACCGGCAGTTACAGTGTCGCCGATACGCAGGGCGCTGTAGGAGGCGATCCACCAGTTCTCGGCAGCGCGACGTTTGGGTACCAGCAGCTTGACCAGCGCGGCTTCGTTGCGCGGCGCGCTGAAGCGTTCGTCAGTGGGCTCGGGAACAGGCTGCAAGGCAATCGCATCGCAGCCTTGCGCGAGATCACGCAGCCAGACTTTCAGCTCTGCCGGTTCGGCCAGCGCTAAACCGCCACCCAGCAAATAACCCAACGCAGAACGGTGCAGCATCGAATTGCTGGCATTGCCGCGTTTGAGGTCGGCAACGCCCAGCCAGCAAGCGTGTTCGGAACGGGTCAGCGCCACGTAGAGCAAGCGCAGGTCTTCGGCCAGACGTTCGTCATCGGCTTGCTGAATCAGCGCTTCGGTGGGCTGCAGGCTGATCTGCGATTTGCCGTCGGCGTCATGAAACTGCAGTGGCAGGCGACTGCCGTCCACGGGTTTCGAGGAGCAAATGAATGGCAGGAACACCAGCGGATATTGCAGGCCCTTGGACTTGTGGATGGTCACCACCTTGACCAGTTGCTCGTCGCTTTCCAGGCGCAAAATCTGTTCTTCGCCAGCCTGACCGGACAGCGCCAGGTGGTCGCCCAGATGCCGAATCAGCGCCTGTTCACCGTCCAGTTCGGCGGCGGCCTGCTGCAGCAGTTCAGACAAGTGCAACAGGTTGGTCAGTACTCGCTCACCGTCGGTGCGCGTCATCAATGTCTGCGGCAGGGCGAAGTCGTGCAGCAGGCGGCGCAGCATTGGCAGGACGCCCTGACTGCGCCACACGGCACGATAGCCACGGAACTGCATGACGCGCCGTTCCCACGCCAGTTCGTCCTGATTCAGACGCTCCAGCTCGGCCAGCGGCAGGTCCAGCGTGATACACGCCAGCGCGGCACGCAGCGTACGTTCGGAATCGGGTTC
This sequence comes from Pseudomonas syringae group sp. J254-4, assembly GCF_032586855.1. Lineage (NCBI taxonomy): Bacteria > Pseudomonadati > Pseudomonadota > Gammaproteobacteria > Pseudomonadales > Pseudomonadaceae > Pseudomonas > Pseudomonas syringae group sp. J254-4. The sequence continues at coordinate 7,819 of NZ_JAWHOO010000041.1, forward strand.
GGCACAGGCTTTGAGCCAGGACAGCAGGTCGTGGGCTTCCTGAGCGGCGAACACTGAATCCTTGTCCGACAGATAAACGCTGCGCACGCCACGCGCGCTGAGTTGCTGACGCACCGCCTGCGCTTCCTTGCCATCGCGGACCAGAATCGCAATGTCGGCCGGACGCAGCCCGCGCAGCGGTTTATCAAGCATGGCGAAACCGGCACGGCCCTGTTGACCGGCGTTGAGCAGGCGCACGATCTCGCTGGCGCAACTGGCCGCCAACTGTTGGCGATAAATAACCCCGGACACCGGCTGTTCGCTTTCAAGATGCCAGACCGTCAGCGCAGTCAGTGGCGCGCCGTCGACTTCCAGGATCTCTTTGCGACCCTGGGCCAGCGCATCGGAGAACGGTACCTGATTGCCTTGATCATCACGAAACAGGAACGCTCCGCGACCTTGCGGACGTTGCTCTGCGCGCGTGAAGACATGGTTGACCGACGCGACCATTGCATGGCTGGAGCGGTAGTTGGTGTCCAGCGTGTGCCAACGGCCGTCGGTGGCCTGCCGGGCGCGCAGGTAGGTGTAGATATCGGCACCGCGAAACGCATAGATCGCCTGCTTCGGGTCGCCGATCAGGAACAGCCCGGTCTGCTCGTCATTACCCTCAAGGCGATAGATGCTGTCGAAGATCCGGTACTGCACCGGGTCGGTGTCCTGAAACTCATCGATCAACGCTACCGGAAACTGCTCACGAATCAGGGTGGCCAGACGTTCGCCGCCAGCGCTGTGCAGGGCGGCATCGAGCCTGAGCAACATGTCGTCAAACCCCATCTCGGCACGGCGCCGCTTCTCTTCTTCAAAGCGGGCACTTACCCACTGCGCCGCATGCTGCAACACCGCGGCATCCGGCTTGGGCAGACTGTCCAGCGCAGCTTTCAGCTGTGCCATGGCCTCGAAAGCGGGGTGTGAAGGCGGATCACTTTTCCAGGCTTCGGCAACACCCTCCGGGGTCAGGCGCGTGAAACCGGTACCCAGGTCCAACGCTTCCTGTGCGTCGTCAGCAGCCCATGCGGAAAGCTTTTCAAACCAGGGTTTGAAGTAGCGCTCCTGCATCTTGCGGCCATCGACCACTTTGCGGGCTACGGCGTCCTGACAGATCGCATACAGCTCCTCAGCCCAGGCGGCCCAAGGCGCTTTCAGGGCAGCAAGCACTTCTCGACGCTCCTGCAATGATGCCTCGATCAGTTCGGTGGGCTCTTGAGTGAGCGTGCTGCGATCACGACCAAACAAACCTCGCACACGCGGCAACAAGGCCGCCGGACCGCTCAGGTTTTCCCGCACCCAGGTCAACGCGTCGCCGCTCATGGGGTAGCAGAAGCGGCGCCAGTAGTCGCGCAGCACTTCACCGAGCAAATCGCTGTGGTCGGTTTCCAGGGTCTGGGTGAACAGGCTGCCGCTGTCGAATGCGTGTTCGCGCAACATGCGCTGGCACCAGCTGTGAATGGTCGAGACGGCGGCTTCGTCCATCCACTGTGCGGCGATGTCCAGACGGCTGGCACAGGCCGGCCACTGCTCGGCCTCGAACTGCTCACGCAACTCGGCAATCAAACCGTCAGGTGCTGCAATCTCGTCACGAAAGAACCGTGCTGCTTCCGCCAGCCGGGTACGAATCCTGTCACGCAGCTCCTTGGTAGCGGCGTCGGTGAAGGTCACCACAAGGATCTGCGGCGGCAGCAATTCACGACCAAAGCCTGACTGTTCGGTGCCGTGGCCAAGCACCAGACGCAAGTACAGGGCGGAGATGGTGAAGGTCTTGCCGGTCCCGGCGCTGGCCTCGATCAGTTGACTGCCGCGTAGTGGAAAACGCAGCGCCAGAGGAAGGGATTGTTCGTTCATGCGCCACCCTCCCCGCCAGACAACGACTGCCAGGGTGCATCGTAAACCGGTTTGTAGAGCGTCTCGCACCAGCCTGCAAACTCTTCACTGTCGACCAGCGCGTCAAAGTCCGGAAACTGTCGGGCCAGCGCGGTGCTTTCGCGGCGCTCACCATCAGTGGTCTGCCCGTCACCCTCGTAGGCCTTGCGGGCTGCTGCTTCGGCTTTGTCGGCAGGCTGGCCCAGCCAGGCAAATGCGGTTTTGACGGCGACTGGCAAAGGCTCTTGCATGCCGCGTAGCCAAGCCATCAGCAAGTGATTCAGGGTGGTTATGGCCGCGTCCTTGTCCAACGGATCGAGCATGAGGGTTTCGTCACTGGCCACCAGTGCCGTGTGCAACGGCAGCTCACAGGCGCAGGCCACCAGGTGATTGACCCACGGCCGAATCAGCCGGTGCCATTTGCGCGTCTTTTTCGAGCCGATGCTGTTGGGAATCGCCGTGACCAGCAACAGCTCACCACCAGCGTTACGGTGCAGCCCGCCAAGCCAGCCATCGATACTCACACTGCCATGGCTGAAACTGATCGGTAATGCGCTGCTCAACGTTTCAGGCCAGAGGGTCAACAGATCGTGGTAACGCTTGAGAACGTCTGGCAACGGCTCGATCAGTTCGTCCTGCATCAAGGTGCCAAATCCCGCGAGCGGCAGCAGGCCACTGGCTTGAAGTTTCAGTGCCTGGGCTTTCAGGGCGACATCCATATCGTCAGGGGAAGCCATCGCTGCGCTGAGCAGGCTTTCACTGAGGCCGTAACGCTCAAGCGCATCGAGCACGAACGGTTCCTCATCGGCGAGCGGCGCTTCGGCGACTTCGAAATAGATCTTCAGGCGCTGGCTGAAGAAATGCTTCACCGGGTTTCTCAGAAAGTCCTGTAACTGTGCAATGGACAGGGGTTCTTCCTGCTCATGGGGGGGAAGCGCTTGAGGTACGGGCACCTGAAGGTCGGTTTCATGCAGCAGGCGCCACTCGCGGGCGAAGCTGAAATACCCCGTGCCTGCATGGAAGTAATTGGCACTGAAAGGCTGCAGAGGGTGATCCACAGTCAGCGCGTTCAGCAAACGCTCACCATCGTCCTGCTTGCCGTCCGGGTCGGTCTCGCCAGCCAGCTTCCAGCCACTGGCTAAGTGATCGCGCAATTGGCCAATCAGCACCGATGCAGGACGCTCGCTGTTGTCCCGAATGCTGTGGCCAACCCAGCTGATATAGAGCTGGTCCCTGGCCGATAACAGTGCTTCCAGCAACAGGTAGCGATCGTCTTCACGCCGGGAACGGTCGCCGGGGCGGTAATCGCTGCCCATCAGGTCGAAATCCAGCGGCGGTTGCGCGCGCGGGTAATCGCCGTCATTCATGCCCAGCAGGCAGACCACTTTGAACGGAATGGCACGCATGGGCATCAGCGTGCAGAAGTTGACCGAGCCTGCCAGAAAGCGTTGCGACAGACGCCCCTGATCAAGCCCGGCCAGCCAGGCCTCACGCACAACGGTCAACGGCAGCTCATCGGTCAGCCCTACCGCGTCACAGGTTTCCAGCCAGCTTTCGCGCAGTGTTTCAAGTTGAGCGAGCAGGTAGTCATCGTGTTCGCTGTCGGCGAGGAAGAACAACTGCAACAGCGATTGCAGACGCGTTCCCCACGCGTACGGAGTTGCGGATGTCGATAATTCCGTATGAGCCACCTGAAGCGCGTCAATCAGCGCTACCAGTGGGCCGATCAATGCGGCATCAAGCCCGCCAATCTCATCGTACGGCTCGATGCCGTCGTAAGCCGCACCTGCTCCCACGGCGTAACCCAGCAGCATGCGACGTAGGCCGAAATGCCAGCTGTTCTGCTCCAGCGCATCCGGCAAACCCAGACCTGCACGCTGCTGTGCGTTGAGGCCCCAGCGAATGCCGGCGCCTTCTATCCAGCGGTGCAGCGTTGGCAGATCGCGCTCCTGAATCCTGAAGCGCGCGCGCAAGGCGGGAACGTCGAGCAGGTCAAGGATTTCGCTGACCGGAAAGCGGCTGTCCGGGAGTTTGAGGAGGTGTTCAACGGCAATCAGCAAGGGTTCGCGGCCACGTTGCCCCTGGTCGGCCAGCGTAAAGGGAATGAAGCGACGATCTTCGCGTTCGATTTGCCCGAATACCGCTCGTATGTGCGGGGCGTAGCTGTCGATATCCGGGACCATGACAATCACATCACGCGGGCGCAGGCCAGGGTCTTTGCTGAACCTTGCCAATAGCTGGTCGTGCAGCACTTCCACTTCGCGCTGCGCACTGTGCGCAACATGGAAACGGACCGAGCGATCTTCCAGCGGATCGACTGCCGGCCAGAGCTCACGGGTTTCATCCAGCGGGCGCAGCTCGAGAATATCGTCCTGCAACTGGTTCAGCAGATTGGTGGGCTCGACTTCACTGAACAGATCAATCCGCTCGTCCTTGAACGAAGAGCGGTAGCTGCGCGGATCATCATGGCTGTCCAGCAAATTGATGTAATCGCGCCCCTGCTTGCCCCAGGCAGCGAGCAGCGGATGAGCATGCTGATGCAGCGCTTGCGGGTCGAGGACCATCGGCATTCCGGTCTTGCGCGCCTGGCGTTTGTACTGGTGACGCAGCAGGTCTTTGTCGGCAACGATATCAGCCCAGTGATGGCGACACGGGTTGTGAACGCAGAGCAGAACCTGGCTGAACTTCGCCAGACCCGCCAAAGCCTCAAGCGCTTGTGCAGGCAGTGACGAAATGCCGAAAACGATGACCCGTGCCGGCAAGCCCGGCGGCGCTTCGGTCATGGTGCCGATGCGCTCGATGAAACGCTGATGCACGCCCGCGCGGCTCTGCGACATCCCTTCAGCCCCGACGTCGTCCAGCAACGCACGCCACAGTTCGGCCTGCCAGCAATTGGCAGCTGACAATGGTCTGGACTGACCTCGTACGTCGCGCAATTGATGGCGGCCAGCGGCCCAGTCTTCCAGCCAGTCGGCGCGGTAAACCTGATATTGGTCGAACAGATCTGACAGGCGCTCGGACAATTGATAGCGCTTGCGTAGATCAGTGTCGTCGGTCAGGAAACGCTGCAGGGGCTCAAAGTGCGGCTGATTGATGAGTTCAGGGAGCAAGCGCATCAAGCGCCAGGTCAGCGGGGTCTTGTCGAGCAAGGAAGTCGACGGTATTTCATCGCTTCCGAGAACCATGCGGTACAGCGTCCACATGAAGCTACCGGGCAATTGGACGTCTATGGCTGCGGCAATGCCACAGCCGCCGCTATCTTCATCCTGAGCGTCCTCGGCCAACGCCAGTTTCAACCACTGCGCAATGCCGTTGCTCTGCACCAGAGCAATCTCGTTTTCCAGGGGGGCCAATGGATAACGTCGCATCCACGACACAACCAGGCTGCGCAGTTCATCCGGGCGGTTGCCTTGGACCACCATGAAACCTGCACTCAGAGAGGTTGTAACGGACATGCTTGCTTCCTTGACCGGTGCGTAGAACCTGATGCCGAACCATAAGGGCAAGCGCGCTGGATTGCCATAAGCATGTTGGTCTGAATGACTGCCGGAGAGGTGGGGTTATGAGTTCAGGAGAATGCAGAGGTTTGTGGAACCCCAGACAAACAAAAACCCTCAACGCGTAAGCGA
>NZ_JAWHOO010000042.1:0-7512 GCF_032586855.1 Pseudomonas syringae group sp. J254-4
GGGCAATTGCTGGCGTCGAATTCGTTCAGCGGGAGTGGCGGGAACTGGACGAATGATGGGTTGATTGCGAGTGATGGCGGGGTAGAAATACGTATTGGCGGGACGTTTACCGGTAGTGGTAGGACTTCTAGTGTCGGTGGTATGTATCTGTCTGCTGGGCAACTGAATCTGAACGGCGCCTCGAGCATCACGAGTGGTGGTAACAGCGAAATCAATATTGGTGGCCAACTTACAAATAGCGGACGCCTGACCTCAGCAGGCGATTTAGTCGTGAATGCTGGTGGCATTGCCAACTACGGAACCCTGGGCGCCGCGCAAAACCTGACGCTTGCAACGCCGTCCCTCACTAATGATCGAGGTTTGATTTTTAGCGGCGGCGATACAACGCTGAGTGTTAATAGCTTCACCAACCAGAACGGTGACCTTTACAGTCAGCGAGCGCTATTTATCAAAGGCTATGGTGGCGGAACTCAGGCTAATGATGTTTCGAATATATCCGGGTCAATAGAAAGTGGCGGGACCCTCACCATCAATTCAGGAAGCTTTACTAACCGTACCTCTGACGCAGGTGGCGCTCAAGGGTTTGCTGTAGGTCGTACGCTGGTTTCCGGATTTATCGCCGTACTTTGTAATGATTGCAGTGGCGATCATTACAATGTTGATTACATCGCTAGAGAGTTTTACGAGGGTGGGCAGGATAACGACACCTCAGCCTCCTCTCTGCTGACCGCTGGAGGCGATTTCGTTTTCAGAGGCGGTGATTTCCTCAACAGTAAAAGCACCATCAGCGCGACGGGAAACATCGACATTCAGGCCAATAGTGTCAAAAACCTGGGTGCTGTCAGTGGCAGTATCGAGCGCACACGTACCTATAATTCCGGCAGGGTAACGGACGGTACGGTCAACCGGTTCATGCCTCAGGTAGTTGCTTACAATCAGCGCAACAACCCTGATTTCCCCTATGTTTATTATGTTGATGCGGCTGGTGGCTTGAGCCTGGGCATTGCCTCGTCCGTGACGACACGTGAGCCAGGGCGTGATGGTGGCACGATTAAAACGGTGGTGGTCAAAGACAAGTCGACCGGAAAGGCAGTTACCAATACGCTCACCGGTTATGGCTACGGTGGGACCAGCCCGCAGTCTCAATATGACCGTAACAATCTAGTACAACTGCCTGCAGGTTTGGAAAGCTACGCACTTATCAGTGACGTTGAAGTCGCAAAAGATGGCAGCGGTAACGGCGGACGCAGTGCAGTCATTCAAGCGGGCGGAAATGTATCCATTAATGCCAAACAGGATCTGCAAAACAGTGTCATTCACCAAGACTATGCAGGCAGCGCAGGCACCAGCAAGGTTCAGGACACGCGTACCTCCGGCACTGGCGCCACAGTTATCAGGATCAATGCCCAGCTCCCCCCCGACCTGGCCCAACAACAAGTTAACCCACTAAGCCTGCCAGGTTTCAGTCTGCCCACCGGACAGAACGGACTGTTCCGTCTGAGCGGCCAGACCGGCACCGCAGCCGCTGTCGCCCAACCCGTCGGCCTGCCACAAAGCTGGACCATGGGCGGCGCGGCGGTCTCCGTCGCTCAACGCGAGCAAACCGTTTCCGATGCACAGGCAAGCACCATCCAGATCGGCTCGGTTAGCCAGATATCCAACGCCACCCGCCAGCTTGCTTCGGTGACACGACAAGGCGCTGGCGTGAGTGCCAATGCATCCTCCTTCGACGCCAGCGCGCCAGGTGCCGCGCCCCTAGGCGGATTTGTACTACCGGGCCATACGTCTGATTCCACAGGTGTAACCAGCGTCGACAGTGTCACCGGTATCGCGACAGGTAATCAGGGAAGTGGTGCTTTGCTGCCTGTGCAAAATGCAGGTTCGACAGGTCTTCCGGTCATAACTGCCACAGGATCAGGTAGTTCGGCGGCCCAGAATGCCGGGATGGTGCAAGGCTCGCGTATCAACAGTGCCGGTCAAGTTGTAACCGACGCTCAGGGCCGCCCGGTAACTGCAACGGTTAGTAGCCCGGTCGCTGCTGCCGCAGCACAAACCGTTACCCGAGTGCAGGGCCTGCCCAGCAGTAACTTCGTTTCCAAACCGCAAAAATACCTGATCGAAACCAACCCGGTGCTCACTGAGCTCAAGCAGTTCATGAGCTCGGATTACCTGCTCGCAGGTCTGGGCTACGACCCGGAAGTCAGCGCCAAGCGCTTGGGCGACGGCTTGTATGAACAACGCCTCGTTCAGCAGGCAGTCGTGGCCCGCACTGGTCAGGCCTTCATCGATGGACAGACTTCCAACGAGGCGCAGTTCAAGTACCTGATGAACAACGCCATCGCCAGCAAACAGCAACTGAACCTGGCTGTCGGCGTATCGCTGAGTTCACAACAGGTCGCAGCGCTGACCCACGACATCGTCTGGCTCGAAGAGCACGAAGTGAATGGCGAGAAAGTGCTGGTGCCGGTGCTGTATCTGGCACAGGCCGACAATCGCCTTGGCCCGACCGGGGCATTGATTGCGGGTAACGACGTCTCACTGATCGCCGGCCAGAACCTCGACAACGTTGGCACCTTGCGTGCGGCCAATAACCTGTCAGCGGTTGCCGGTAACAATCTGGTCAACGCCGGCCTGATAGAAGCTGGTAACCGGCTTGATCTGCTCGCGGGCAATGACCTGATCAACACCGCTGGCGGCATCATCAAAGGTCGCGATGTTTCACTGACCGCGATCAACGGCGACGTGACCAACGAACGCAGCATCACCTCGATGGACAACAGCGCGCGCGGTCAGCGACATAACGAGTTCGCCGACAGTGCCGCGCGCATCGAAGCCGCCAATGACATGAGCATCTCGGCAGGCCGCGACGTCATCAACAAAGGCAGCGTGCTGGAAAGCGGTCGTGACATGAGCATCCAGGCCGGACGCGACGTCACCATCGCCCCGACCGAAGTCACCAACAGCCTGTTCTCGGACAGCAAACACAACAGCAGCGACATCACCCAACTGGGCTCCACCGCCAGTTCCGGACGCGACCTGACCGTTCAGGCCGGACGCGACATCTTCGTAATCGCCAGCCAGATCGACGCCAAACGCGACATCGCCATGGCCGCGACCGAAAACCTCACCATCAGCTCTGCGGCGGACGAAGAACACTCCCTGTCCAAAAGCAAAAAACTGACCCGTCAGGAAGACCACGTCAGCCAGGTTGCCGCCGATCTTGAAGCGGGAGGCAGCGTTGCCTTGCAGGCTGGCCAGAACCTCTCCGTGATCTCCAGCCGTATTACTGCGGGTAAAGAGGCGTATCTGGTAGCCGGTGAGAATCTGGACATTCTGGCCGCGCAGGACAGTGATTATTCGCTGTATGACAAAAAGAAGAAGGGGAGTTTTGGGGCGAAGAAAACCAAGCGTGACGAAATCACTGATGTGAAAAACATCGGCAGTGAAATTACCACTGGTGGTGATTTGCTGCTGTCGAGCGGAGGCGATCAGAAGTATCAGGCCGCGAAGCTGGAGAGCGGTAAAGACCTGACGATTGAAAGTGGTGGTGCAGTTACGTTTGAGGGCGTGAAGGACCTGAAGCAGGAGAGTCATGAGAAGAGCAAAAGTGACCTTGCCTGGAATTCGAGTAAAGGCAAGGGAAACACCGACGAAACCCTGCGTCAGAGTGAGCTGGTGGCCAAAGGCGAAGTAGCGATCCGCGCTGTTGAAGGCTTGAAAATCGACATCAAACAAGTCGACCAGCAAAGCGTTAGCCAGACTATTGATGCAATGGTCAAGGCCGACCCGCAACTGGCGTGGCTTAAGGATGCTGAGCAGCGCGGTGATGTGGATTGGCGTCAGATCAAAGAGGTACATGATTCGTTCAAGTACAACAATTCAAGCCTCGGCCAAGGGGCAATGCTGGCAATCATTATTGTCGTTACGGTGTTGACGGCCGGGGCTGGGACATTCGCTACAGCGGGTGCGGCAGCAGGCTCTGCTGCTAACGGAGCAGCACTCGCTGCTGGTATTTCTGGGACAACGGCTGCAACGATCGGTGTTGCGGCAAACGCGGCTGCTGTTGCCAGTCTAACGTCAATAACTGCTCAGGGTGTTGTGAGCACGATCAACAACAAAGGCAATCTGGGGGCAGCCTTAAAAGATACGTTTAGTAGCGATAGCTTAAAAAGCGCTGCCATCTCAGGCCTTACCGCGGGATTCACCGCCGGCGTCATTGATCCACAACTGGGCGGTAGTACTAAGCCATTCAACAATCTGACCAAGGGGTTCGATCTATCCACGTGGGGAGGCGTGGGTGGCTTTGCGGTTCATGCCGGTGCGCAAGGTCTGGCTTCGGGGGCTATCAATACTGCGGTCAACGGCGGTAGCTTGGGTGGCAATCTGGTTAACGGATTGGTCAGTCAGGCAGGCAACGTAGCTGCGGCCATAGGGTTTTATCAGGTCGGAAGTTTTGCAGATCAGAAGCTTCTTGAAGCTACTACAGCCGGGGATGTAACAGGAAAGGCCATGTGGGTTGAAGGTGGTATAGGCCGAACAACCTTGCATGCCTTGATGGGAGGCGCAGTTTCCTCTGCAACCGGCGGCGACTTCACCACTGGCGCCGTTGCCGCTGGTGCCAGTCAAGCAATGGCAGGTGCCTTGAATGATGTATTCAAAGCAAGCCCAGAATATCGTCAGGCCGCTGCGCAGATCGTCGGCTTGGCAGCGGCAGGATTGGCAGGTGGAGATGTCGAGAAAGCTGCCTGGGTTTCGGCCATGGCAGATCAATACAACCGACAGTTGCACCCGGACGAAATACCACTGTTGGAAAAACAGTCCGCGAGCCTGGCTCAGGAAGCCAACATCAGCCCGGCCGAGGCCGAGAAACGCCTAGCACAGGCATTGGCTTATTACACCGATAAAAATTGGAATGGTGCACTCGCAGAGAACGGTGTCGTCCCCGATGCTGTGACGCTGAAACATCTGGGTATCGCGCTTTCTCCTTTGGCTGATACTTATGCAGCGGTAGGCGATGTTCCTGTAGCGGCCGGGAGTAAATCTTATACGCCAGCAGAAACAGTGGCGCTCATCACCGACTATCGCAATACCCACACCGCTGAGTATGCAGATGCGTCGATCAACGCAGTCAACATGCAGGGGCTGTACGCAGGTGATCCTGGATACAAATACGCTAACTTTTACCAAAAAAACCTTGCGGTCAACACCGATTTTCTGAGTTCCCTTTCCGGCACTTTAGCCGGGATTGCCCAAGGTAGCGGCAGCGCGTTGTCGGATTCTTTCGGTTCGGCATGGGCGCTTATGAGTGATCCTGCAGGGGTTAGCGAGCAGGCCGCCAATGGTCTAATGGGTTTGAGCAAGAACCCATGGGGTTCCTTCATGAATAGCGTGGAGGCAAGCCAGACCAAAGAGGCCATGGCGACCATCTACGATATGCAGGGCAACACGGCGGCGAGTGCGGCTATTCGTGCGAAAAGTGATCTTGAGTTCGCGCTGAACTTCTTGCCAGCCAATCGGGCAAAGACGTTGGCAGAGCTCGGGGCAGGTCGCAAGTTCGTGATGGACGGTCCTTGCTGCTTCGCGGCCGGAACGATGGTCTCCACACCAGATGGCGAGCGCGCCATTGATACGCTCAAAGTGGGTGACATCGTCTGGAGCAAACCGGAGGGCGGCGGCAAGCCATTTGCGGCAGCGATCCTGGCGACACATATCCGCACCGATCAGCCTATTTATCGACTTAAGCTCAAAGGTAAACAGGAAGACGGCAAGGCTGAAGATGAAACCCTGCTGGTCACGCCGGGTCACCCGTTCTACGTGCCGGCCCAGCATGGCTTCGTCCCGGTCATCGACCTGAAACCAGGCGACCGTCTGCAGTCTTTGGCAGATGGCGCCAGCGAGAACACGTCATCCGAAGTCGAGTCACTGGAGCTTTACTTGCCAGTGGGTAAAACGTATAACCTGACGGTCGATGTAGGGCATACGTTCTATGTTGGGAAGCTCAAGACATGGGTGCATAATACCGGGCCTTGTCAGCTGCCAGACGGGTATTTTGGGGCAAGTGGTTCAAAAGGTGCAGGGACTGCTCTAGAAACTACTAGTCCTGTGGTTGTCAGTGGTACGCGGGCAATTGATAAGGCTCAAAGCTACGAAAGTGGTCTTCGAAATCTATACGGTAGTGTTCCTTATGCGGAGCGTCAGTACACAACTGTTATCAATGGGCAACGTGTTAACGGTGTTGCGGACAACGTGACTATTGTTAATGGGCAGCGGACTGCTGTTGAAGCTAAATTTGTAGAGGACTGGGGCAGCTCTCTTCGAAATCCTGCTAGCCCAGTGGGCTCAAAGCCTTGGTCGGCCGCTGAGCAGACCAAAATGGTGGATCAGGCGAAGAAATACTCATCCGGTTTCGAAGGCGGCGTTATTTATCATACGAATAGTCCAGAGTTGGCTAGTTACTATTCGAAAGTATTTACTGATGCAGGCGTTAAAAACTTTAAGTTTGTAATGACGCCAGTGAAAAACTGAGGTGATATCTTGGCTAACCAAATAGAAGAATTGGAGAAGGTTTTAGGCGGAAAGCTAGAAAGGTCTGATGCGAGAGTCATTCCTGGGACGGATGGTGCAACCACTAGGGAGGCTATTTATTTTTCTGATGATGGGAAAAGTAAATTTCGTAAACAATTTAAAAAAATAACGTGTTTTGCTGAACCTCCGAATGCAACTAGTGGTGGGATCAACGAAGCTGGATGCAGCATCACACCGGGACATGGCCCGCTCTTTCATGCTGTCGTATATCACGGTGATATTGACGGCTGGAGAAAAGACATCAAAGCCGGTGCAGAAGGTCTTGGTCTACTGTTGGCCCGAATCGAAGGTGATCAATTTATTATTTCCGATGGTCGTTCGATCCCTCTGTCAGATTGCAAAATAGAGTTCTCTTGAACACTGCTTACCCTCAACACCGGCCCTGCGCCGGTGTTGTTGTATCTGCTTACTGCAAAACTTCCCTTCCTTCACTGCTCGCTTTAGTCGTGGCCTGAGCGATCAGGGCATCGAGCGTCTGCGCAACAAATTTCTGCTGGCTTTTAGGTAGCTGGTCGATAGATTCCAGTTGCTGTTGCCATTTTGGAGCAGGTCCACGCTTACGCACAGTGGTTTCCTGCTGCTGACCAAACAGCTTTTCAAGTGTGGTCGAAAGGAGTCGGGCCAGTTCTGGTAACGCCGCTACCTGGATACGCCGCTTGCCGGACTCATAGGCTTGAATCTACGGCGGGAGCTTTGAGGATAACCTGGCCAGTTCGGCAGTCGCTACAGCGGCCAGCATCGGTGGCGCCAAAGGGCAATGGCGATAGGAGATCTTGAGTTAACTGAAGGAAGCATTACCAAGATTCTCTTGCACGCAGGCCTGGGTGGCCTGCTAGCCGAAGCCATGGGTGGTGATTTCCGCGCCGGAGCTATTGCCGGTGGTGCAAACGAAGTGTTGGTCGGATTGCTGGGGGATAAGTTACTTCC
>NZ_JAWHOO010000043.1:0-6140 GCF_032586855.1 Pseudomonas syringae group sp. J254-4
GCCACCGGTGTCGAGCTGAGTGCCGCGACGCTGGACAACCGCAACGCGGAGCTCTCCAGCCTTGGAGAGCTGACCGCAACCGTCGGCCAGTTCGATAACAGTGGCAAGGGCCGTTTACTGGCTAATGGTGCGTTGCTGCTCAACGCCGACAGCCTGAACAACCAGAGCGCAGGTGCCGTTTCCGGCCAGCAGAGCGTGCAGTTGAACGTCGGGCAACTGATCAACACGGGCGGTGGCAGCGTCTACGCCAAAAACAGTCTGGGTTTGAAAGTCACCGGCGTCCTCAACAACGATCAAGGGACATTGCGCAGCGATGGCACGCTGGTGTTGAGCGCCGCCTCTCTGGGCAATACCGCCGGCAGCGTCACCAGCTCCGGGGCCTCGTCCCTGACGGTCGATGGTGCCGTGGTGAACCGCGGCGGGCAGATTCTCGGCGATTCAACGCTGGTGCTCACCAGTGGCAGTCTCGACAACAGCCAGAACGGGCGTATCGCCAGCAATGGTCTGACACTCACCACCGGTACGTTCGACAACCAGCAAGGCGGCCGCCTGACCAGTACCGGAACCCTTCAGCTCGATGCCGGGCTGGTCAATAACAGTGACGCCGGGCGCATTGCCAGCGCCATGGCCCTGACGGCCGTGGTCACCGGTCTGAATCAGACCAACGATGGCCGTCTGTACAGCAACAGTGACGTCAGTCTCGATTTAAGCAATGGCGTGCTGAACAACGACGGCGGTCTGATTACCGCGCCGGGCCAGTTGCTGCTGAAAAATCTCAATGCAGTCAGCAACCGCAGCGGTGAAATTTCCAGCGCCAACGGCTTTACCCTGGCTGCGACGTCGCTGGACAACACCGCAGGCTCGGTGCTCAGCGACAAAGCGCTGATCGTGCGTGTCGACCAGTTGCTGACCAACCTGCGCGGTCTGGTGTCTGGCAACGGCATCGATCTGACGGCCAATGAGCTGAATAACAACAGTGGCAGCCTGAGCAGCGATGCCGACCTGCTGGTAAACGTCACTGGCCAGCTGTCGAGCCGCAGCGGCGAGCTGACCAGCGCCGGTAACACGACCCTGAATGCGTTGAGCCTCGATAACGCCGCTGGCCAGGTCATGGCTGACCGGTTCCTGAAACTGGTGATCACTGAAACCATCGACAATCAGGCCGGAACACTGGGCGCAGGGCAGGGTATCGACATCGGTGCTGCGAGTCTGGACAACCGCCAGTCCGGTGCATTGGTCACAGATGGCCAACTGACTCTGAAACTGACCGGCGCACTGGACAATCGCGCGGGTGGCAGCCTGCAAGCCAAGGGCTTGATGGACCTGTCGAGCAAGACGCTGGACAACCGCGGCGGCCGTATTGCCGCGCAGAACCTGCTGATCGTGCATAGCGACAGCGTGGACAACCGTGGTGGTTCGATTCGTGCCGAGAAAGGCCTGCAGCTGTTCGTCGATGCCCTCGACAATAGCCAGACCGGGCTGAGCACCGCTCAAAAGGGCCTGATCAACAGCAATGCCGGTCTTGAACTGGTTGGCACGCGTCTGGACAACCAGAACGGTCTGCTCAACGCTGCTGGCCTGATGCAGTTGCAGGTCGACAGCGCTCTCAACGGCAGCGGTCGTATCGCCAGTCAGGCCGACATGGTCGCCAATATCGCCAATCTGACCCAGCAGGGTGGCGAACTGGTTGCGCAGGGCAATCTGACCCTGACCGGCAAAACCCTCGACAACCAGGCAGGCGGCCTGGTGGGCTCTACAAAAGCGCTGAAAATCGATGTTACCGACATCGACAACAAGGCCGGTGAACTGTCCAGCCAGATCGGTGTGGACATCATTGGTCAGACGCTCGACAACAGCAACGGCGGCAAGGTTCTGGCAGGTACTGCACTTGGGCTGACCGTGGCGCGCGTGATCAACCTGAATAAAGGCCTGTTGTTCGGTAACACCCTGCGTCTCGACGGTGCGCGGCTGGATAACGCAGGCGGTACGCTGGCGAGCCAGAAGGACATGAGCATTGATGTGTCCGGTGCGCTGGACAACAGCGGTGGTCTGCTCAGCAGCGAAGCGGGGTTGACGGTCAATGCCGCTTCGTTGCAAAACGCAGCAGGCAGTCTGTCCAGTGCCGATGCCTTGAGCGTCACCACCACCGGCGCTCTGGAGAACCAGGCGGGTTCTGTCACCACCGACGCAACGCTGACGCTGACCAGCGCCAGCCTGGA
Source organism: Pseudomonas syringae group sp. J254-4 (assembly GCF_032586855.1). NCBI lineage: Bacteria > Pseudomonadati > Pseudomonadota > Gammaproteobacteria > Pseudomonadales > Pseudomonadaceae > Pseudomonas > Pseudomonas syringae group sp. J254-4. The sequence goes on from NZ_JAWHOO010000043.1 coordinate 2,220, forward strand.
CAACAGTCAGGCGGGCAAACTGGCTGGCAAGGGCGCCACGCAGGTCACCACCGGCACGTTCGACAACAGCCAGGGTGGTCGCCTGACCAGCAGCGATACCCTGCAGTTGACGGCCGGTAAAGTCATCAACCAGAGCGCCGGACGTATTGCCAGTGCGCTGGCATTGACGGCCAACGTCACCAGCCTCGACCAGCAGGGTGGTGAGCTGTTCAGCAACACCTCGCTGAGCCTCGACCTGAACAACGGCCAGTTGAACAACCAGGGCGGTTTGATCAACGCCCCCGACGTGTTGCTGCTGAAGAATCTTAATGGCGTGGCCAACCAGAACGGCGAAATCTCCAGCGCAAAGGCCTTTACCCTGAACGCCGACAGTCTCGATAACAGTGGCGGCAAACTGCTCAGCAGTCAGGCTCTGACGCTGATCGTCAACAAGGCGCTGAGCAACGTCAAAGGTACGATTTCCGCTGCCGCCCTCAACACTCGCAGCGACAGCCTGGACAACACCGAAGGCTTGATCAGCAGCCGCGCAGGCCTGGACCTGACGGTCAATACCGCCCTGACCAACGTCAAGGGCACGCTGATTGGTGACGGCGATGTGACGCTGAGTGCCGCGACAGCAGACAACGGTCTCGGCCAGATCGCCAGCAAACAGAACCTCAACGCACAGATCGGCAGCCTTCGGCAATTGGGCGGTCAGATGCTTGCCCAAGGCACATTGACCTTGCGCGGCGACGCGCTGGACAACCGTCAGAACGGTTTCATCGGCGCAACCCAGGCCCTCGATATCAATGTCACCGACATCGATAACCGTGGCGGTGAACTGTCCAGTCAGGACGCGATTACCCTGACCGGCCAGCAACTCAACAACAGCGACAACGGTCAGGTGCTGGCACAGAAAGCCCTGACGCTGAACGTTGCGCAAGTCACTAACCGTGGCAATGGTCTGCTCTCCAGCAAAGGCGGCTTGACGCTGGTCGGTAGCACCCTGGACAACACCGGTGGCGCGCTCAATGCCCTCAAAGCTCTGGGTATCGACCTGTCTGCAGCGCTCGATAACACTCAAGGCCTGATCAGCAGCGAAGATGTCCTGACGGTGAAAGCCGCCAGCCTGACCAACACCGCAGGCAGCATTTCCAGCGCTGGAAAACTGACCCTCGACAGCACCGGAGCAATCAGCAACCAGGGCGGCAAACTGCTGACCGATGGTGCGCTGGACCTGAAAAGTGCCAGTCTTGATAACAGCCAGAAAGGCAACATCAGCGGCAAAGGCCTGCTGACCCTCAAGACCGGGAATTTCGACAACAGCCATAACGGTCGCGTCAGCAGCAGCGATCGTCTGGACATGACGACCGCGCAACTGACCAACAGCGATGGCGGCAGCATCGGCAGCAGCCAGGCACTGACCGCGAGTGTCAGCCGCCTGAGTCAGCAGGGCGGTAGCCTGTTCAGCAACACCTCCTTGAGCCTGGACCTGAACAACGGCCAGCTCGACAACCAGGGCGGTTTGATCAACGCGCCAGGCGCACTGCTGCTGAAAAACGTCAACGAGGTTCTAAACCAGAACGGCGAAATCTCCAGCGCTCAGGCGTTCACCGTCAACGCTCAACAACTGGATAACAGCGGCGGCAAACTGCTCAGCAACCAATTGCTGACCCTGCGCATCGCCCGTGCGCTGACCAACCTCAAAGGCATGATCGCCGCAGCCGGTGTCGACGCCACCGCCAATACCCTCGATAACACGGGCGGTACGCTGACCAGCCGCAACAACCTGGACCTGACGGTTACCGGTCTGCTCACCAACCGTGACAAAGGCCTGATCAACGCTGCTCAGGCGCTCAAGGTGGGCAAAGCCAGCCTCGATAACCAGAACGGCCAGGTGCTGGGCGGAACCAGCCTGATCCTCGACGCCACATCGATCAACAACACCGCCAAAGGCCTGATCAACAGTACCGGCACCCTGAACCTGACGGCGGGCAGCCTGGATGCCGGCAACAGCGGCGAAGTGTCGGCCACGCGCGACATGACCCTGGTACTCAATGCACTGTCGCTCAACGGCGGACGCGTGATGGGCGACGCCGGGTTGTCCATCGACATGCAAGGCAACGACCTCAACAACCTCGGCGGTTTGATCACGGCAGACGGTTCGCTGACCCTCAACCGCATTCGCGACCTGAATAACCAGTCTGGCGAGGTCTCCAGCGCACAGAGTTTCAGGTTCGATGGCCGCACCCTCAATAACAGTAGCGGCAAGCTGATCAGCAGCAACGTGCTGACAGTCAACGCGACCAACCTGCTCAACCAGAACGGTCTGATTTCCGGCTGGCAGGGCCTGAACGTTTCCGGCAACCGCCTCGATAACCGTACCAACGGCACCTTGTCCAGCCGCAACGGCAACCTTGTTACAACCCTGACCGGTGAATTGCTCAACGGCGGCAACGGTGCGTTGGTCAGCCAGAACACACTGAGCGTAACCGCTGACAGCCTCGACAACAGCGGCGGCATCCTCTCCAGCGGAACCGGCCAGACCCTGACCGTCGCGGGCCTGCTGAACAACAGCCAGAACGGCCTGATCGACAGTGGTGCCGGGCTGACCATCAAAGCCAATGCCCTGAACAACGCGGCCGGTAACCTGACGGCCCAGCAGGGTTTCAGCTTCGAAGGCAGCAGCCTCGACAACAGCGCCGGTAACCTGAGCAGCAAGGCCGATATGACACTCGACCTGCTGGGCAGCCTGACCAACACCAGCGGCAAGCTGGCCAGCGGCGGTAACCTGCTGTTGCGGCGCAGCGCGGCGATCAACAACCAGGCCGGGCAACTGATCAGCCAGAGCCTGATGACCCTCAACACATCCGGGCAACTGGATAACCGCAACCGCGGCACCGTTGCTGCCAACAACACACTGAAAGTCGTCGCGGGTGGCAGTGTCCTCAACGATGCTGATGGCTTGATCTATAGCCAGAGCGCCGATGCGCATTTGAATGCAGCGAGCCTCTCCAACGTTCGTGGCGCGGTCCAGAGCGTCGGCGCACTGGTTGTCGATGTCGCTGATACCGTCGACAACCAGAACGGCCGGATCATCGCGCAGAACGGCGACCTGAACCTGACCGGTGCCAACCTCTACAGTCAGGGCGGAGTACTGTCCAGCCTGCAAGGTCTGTTCACCGCGAAACTGGCCGGCGTGCTGAAAAATGGCTATGACGCCAACCGCCAGGGCGGTGTCATCCAGGCGCAACGCCTCAATCTGACCGCGCTGGGCGGCTTCGACAACTACGGCGGGCGAGTTTCCGCGCGTGGCGGCGAAGCGCTGATTACTACCCCTGGCTTCGACAACCGCAACGGCGGCCTGTACGCCAAAGGCCTGGTGCGGGTCAACGGTGGCAACTTCGACAACAGCGGCGACAACGACGGCCAGATCGCCGGTGGCCAGGTCGAACTGAACCTGAGCGGCGCACTGAACAACCGCTTCGGCATCATCGAAAGTGACAGCACTCTGGCCGTGACCGCTGCCAGTCTGGACAACCAGACCGGACAACTGCGTGCGCTGGGCGGTGGCGGTGCCACAAACTTCCAGATCGGCAACCTGTTCGACAACCGCAACGGCACCCTGGAAAGCGCCAACAGCGACCTGACTCTCAACGCTGGCAACTTCCTCAATGGTGGCGGTTCGCTGCTGCATACGGGTAATGGCACGTTTAATATTTCTACGGCCAACGTCACCAATGCTGGCGGCAGCATTGTTACTCGCGGTGGTTTGACGCTTAGTGCCGATAGCTGGACCAACAGCAGCGTTATTCAGGCCGGGCGATTGACGGTGAATGTCGGCACCTTGAATCAGACGGCGGGCGGGCAATTGCTGGCGTCGAATTCGTTCAGCGGGAGTGGCGGGAACTGGACGAATGATGGGTTGATTGCGAGTGATGG
>NZ_JAWHOO010000044.1:0-4430 GCF_032586855.1 Pseudomonas syringae group sp. J254-4
GGAAGTAACTTATCCCCCAGCAATCCGACCAACACTTCGTTTGCACCACCGGCAATAGCTCCGGCGCGGAAATCACCGCCCATGGCTTCGGCTAGCAGGCCACCCAAGCCTGCGTGCAAGAGAATCTTGGTAATGCTTCCTTCAGTTAACTCAAGATCTCCTATCGCCATTGCCCCTTTGGCGCCACCTATGCTGGCCGCGGCAGCGACTGCCGAACTGGCCAGGTTATCCGCAAAGCTCCCGCCGTAAACGGCTGTTTTGATTACTGCGTCAGCCGTTACTTTTACGGCGATGGTTTTTGCACTTGCCGAATCGAACCCCAACTCACTCGGCTTGTATCCAAGACCATCGGCCACACCCGCTGTCGCAACTGCCACCGCATAGCCTTTGATGCTGTCCTTGGATGTAACATCTTTCACAACCTTCCCAAGGTTGCCTCTATTGTCAACTGTACTGACGGTGGCCTTTGTCGCGACACTGATAGCGCCAGCCTGTAACATCGAGTTCATACCGGCCATCATTGGCCCCATTACAGCTGCCAAGGCAATTGCAATGATCAATTGCGAAGCCGGGCCCAATCCAGAGTTCTGATACTTGAAAGACTCATGAACCTCCTTCACGAGTCGCCAGTCAACATCGCCTCTCGCTTCAGCCTGTTTTAGCCAAGCAAGTTGTGGATCAGCTTTGACCATCGCATCAATAGATTGACTAACCGTCTGTTGGTCTATCTGCTTGACATCGATTGTCAGCCCGTTAACAGCTTTAATCGCGATACTTCCTTCAGCAGACATCTGCGTCTGACGAAGTGTCTCGTCTGTATTGCCTTTACCCTTTGAGGAAGTCCAGAAAGCATCATTATTGCTTTTGGTATGACTTTCGTCATGTAGATCCTTCACCCCCTCAAACGTAACCGCACCACCACTTTGAATCGTCAGGTCCTTACCGCTCTCCAGCTTCGCGGCCTGAAACTTCTGATCGCCCCCACTCGCCAGCAAAAGATCTCCACCCGTAGTAATTTCACTGCCGATGTTTTTCACATCAGTGATTTCGTCACGCTTGGTTTTCTTCGCCCCAAAACTCCCCTTCTTCTTTTTGTCATACAGCGAATAATCACTGTCCTGCGCAGCCAAGATGTCGAGGTTTTCACCGGCAACCAGGTACGCCTCTTTACCCGCAGTAATACGGCTGGAGATCACGGAGAGGTTCTGGCCCGCCTGCAAGGCAACGCTGCCCCCGGCATCAATATCGGAGGAGATTTGGCTGACGTGGTCTTCCTGGCGGGTCAGTTTTTTGCTTTTCGACAGCGAGTGTTCTTCGTCCGCCGCAGAGCTGATGGTGAGGTTTTCGGTCGCGGCCATGGCGATGTCGCGTTTGGCGTCGATCTGGCTGGCGATGACGGAGATGTCGCGTCCGGCCTGAACGGTCAGGTCGCGCCCGGAACTGGCGGTGGAGCCCAGTTGGGTGATGTCGCTGCTGTTGTGTTTGCTGTCCGAGAACAGGCTGTTGGTGACTTCGGTCGGGGCGATGGTGACGTCGCGTCCGGCCTGGATGGTCATGTCACGACCGCTTTCCAGCACGCTGCCTTTGTTGATGACGTCGCGGCCTGCCGAAATGCTCATGTCGTTGGCGGCTTCGATGCGCGCGGCACTGTCGGCGAACTCGTTGTGGCGCTGACCGAGCACACTGTTGTCCATCGAGGTGATGCTGCGTTCGTTGATCACGTCGCCGTTGATCGCGGTCAGTGAAACATCGCGACCTTTGATGATGCCGCCAGCGGTGTTGATCAGGTCATTGCCCGCGAGCAGATCAAGCCGGTTGCCGGCTTCTATCAGGCCGGCGTTGATCAGGTTGTTGCCTGCGACTGCCGAGAGGTTGTTGGCGGCGTGCAAGGTACCGACGTTGTCGAGGTTTTGCCCAGCGATCAGTGAGACATCGTTACCGGCAATCAATGCGCCGGTCGGGCCAAGGCGATTGTCGGCCTGTGCCAGATACAGCACCGGCACCAGCACTTTCTCGCCATTCACTTCGTGCTCTTCGAGCCAGACGATGTCGTGGGTCAGCGCTGCGACCTGTTGTGAACTCAGCGATACGCCGACAGCCAGGTTCAGTTGCTGTTTGCTGGCGATGGCGTTGTTCATCAGGTACTTGAACTGCGCCTCGTTGGAGGTCTGTCCATCGATGAAGGCCTGACCAGTGCGGGCCACGACTGCCTGCTGAACGAGGCGCTGTTCATACAAGCCGTCGCCCAAGCGCTTGGCGCTGACTTCCGGGTCGTAGCCCAGACCGGCCAACAGGTAGTCCGAGCTCATGAACTGCTTGAGTTCGGTGAGGACCGGGTTGGTTTCGATCAGGTATTTTTGCGGTTTGGAAACGAACGAACTGCTGGGCAGGCCCTGCACTCGGGTAACGGTTTGTGCTGCGGCAGCAGCGACCGGGCTACTAACCGTTGCAGTTACCGGGCGGCCCTGAGCATCGCTTACAACCTGACCGGCACTGTTGATACGCGTGCCCTGCACCATGCCGGCATTCTGGACCGCCGAACTACTGGATCCTGTGGCGGTTATAACCGGCAGACCCGTCGAACCTGCATTTTGCACAGGCAGCAAAGCACCACTTCCCTGATTGCCCGTCGCTATACCGGTGACGCTGTCGACGCTGGTTACACCTGTGGAATCAGACGTATGGCCTGGTAGTACAAATCCGCCAATAGGCGAGGCACTTGGCGCGCTGGCGTCGAAGGAGGATGCATTGGCGCTCACGCCTGTGCTTTGCCGTGTAACCGAAGCAAGCTGACGAGTAGCGTTGGATATCTGGCCTACCGAGCCGATCTGGATGGTGCTTGCCTGTGCATCGGAAACGGTTTGCTCGCGTTGAGCGACGGAGACCGCTGCGCCGCCCATTGTCCAGCTTTGTGGCAAGCCGATGGGTTGGGCAACAGCGGCTGCGGTACCGGTCTGGCCGCTCAGACGGAACAGTCCGTTCTGACCGGTGGGCAGGCTGAAACCTGGCAGGCTTAGTGGGTTAACTTGTTGTTGGGCCAGGTCGGGGGGGAGCTGGGCGTTAATTAACACTACCGTAGGTGAAGCACTTCCGCTGAGTTGCGTTACGCCTAAGCGGGCGGCACCTGTACCTAACGTAATACCTTCACGAACCACACTATTACTTAAATCCTGGGTAGCATTTATGCGAACAGTACCGCCTGCCTGCACTACCGCATTCTCAGAACTTGACGCATCATTTGCAACTACAACATTTTCAAAAAAACTAGCATTTTTCACTACATCAGGTGCTTCAGTTCTAACCCCATTACTATACGTCGGCAATGGAGGAGAAAAGGCATGCTCTCCGGTTTCAGAGGGAACCCAGATCCAGCCGAATGTAGTTACGTGGCTCGATTCCCGACCATTTCCGCTTGTTGCCTGAATAAACTCTGTCCCATCAGCAGTCCATAAATGTAAATTTGCCCTAGAAAACTTCCCACCTACATAATTATCAGAGCTCTCATAGCTTGGGTCATTAGCGGCATTATACGCCAGCACGCTGTACCAAAAAGGTAAACCATCACCAGCAGCAAATGAGCGGCGTATTGTATAATTGCCAGCTGTAGCGCCTTTATTGGTAAACTTCTGCACACCAATAGATAAATCTCTTACAGCATTAAGTGTTGACGCATTATTGACAAACTCACGCCCCACCCCCGTCAGATTACGCCCTGCGGTTATAGTTGATGACGCAGAATTCTTTGTAATTTTGGACGAATAGTTCTCGACCCAAACCATATGACTAGACTCAGCTTTCATGCGATAGGAAGAGCACGAATAGCATTGAACGCCAATAGCACCTGAAACCAAGCCTCCTACAGCCTCAAACACATCCTTACGGTTTTCAAAATAATCAGCGGCAAGTGATAAGTCCCCACCGCCCTCTATAGTCGCAGACACATTATTTATCGAAGAGCTCCAGCCATTATTATCATCACGAGCAATACTGAGATTGCCCAAGCTGTAAACATCTGCAAAGCGATTGGTAAAGTTACCAACGCGCAAGGCCATATCACCGCCACTGAACAACAATCCATTCTGATTACTCAATGAATCGGCATTGATTCGCAGATTACCGGTGCTGCCCAATGTACCTTGGTTAATCAATGAAAATGCATTGACTGTAAGATCGCCCATTGACGTCAGACGTCCAAGGTTGGTTAGGCTTGAACTGCTGGTAACTGTTCCACGTGAGCCTGCGGTGATTGCGGTAGCAGCATTTAGATCAATCTGCGCAGCGCTGAGCCCAAGAGTACCTACGCTGCTCATGCGACCACTACCGCGATAGCTGCCCAGATTGACGCTTACATCTCCATCACTCGCAATCAACCCATCATTCGTCCAGTTCCCGCCACTCCCGCTGAACGAATTCGACGCCAGCAATTGCCC
>NZ_JAWHOO010000045.1:0-3128 GCF_032586855.1 Pseudomonas syringae group sp. J254-4
TCTTCACAGTCACCGCAATCTGGTCGTTCGACTCAAATTGCTTGGGTGTTATATGGTCAAGCCTCACGGGCAATTAGTATTGGTTAGCTCAACGCCTCACAGCGCTTACACACCCAACCTATCAACGTCGTAGTCTTCGACGGCCCTTTAGGGAACTCAAGGTTCCAGTGAGATCTCATCTTGAGGCAAGTTTCCCGCTTAGATGCTTTCAGCGGTTATCTTTTCCGAACATAGCTACCCGGCAATGCCACTGGCGTGACAACCGGAACACCAGAGGTTCGTCCACTCCGGTCCTCTCGTACTAGGAGCAGCCCCTCTCAAATCTCAAACGTCCACGGCAGATAGGGACCGAACTGTCTCACGACGTTCTAAACCCAGCTCGCGTACCACTTTAAATGGCGAACAGCCATACCCTTGGGACCGGCTTCAGCCCCAGGATGTGATGAGCCGACATCGAGGTGCCAAACACCGCCGTCGATATGAACTCTTGGGCGGTATCAGCCTGTTATCCCCGGAGTACCTTTTATCCGTTGAGCGATGGCCCTTCCATACAGAACCACCGGATCACTAAGACCTACTTTCGTACCTGCTCGACGTGTCTGTCTCGCAGTCAAGCGCGCTTTTGCCTTTATACTCTACGACCGATTTCCGACCGGTCTGAGCGCACCTTCGTACTCCTCCGTTACTCTTTAGGAGGAGACCGCCCCAGTCAAACTACCCACCATACACTGTCCTCGATCCGGATAACGGACCTGAGTTAGAACCTCAAAGTTGCCAGGGTGGTATTTCAAGGTTGGCTCCACGCAGACTGGCGTCCACGCTTCAAAGCCTCCCACCTATCCTACACAAGCAAATTCAAAGTCCAGTGCAAAGCTATAGTAAAGGTTCACGGGGTCTTTCCGTCTAGCCGCGGATACACTGCATCTTCACAGCGATTTCAATTTCACTGAGTCTCGGGTGGAGACAGCGCCGCCATCGTTACGCCATTCGTGCAGGTCGGAACTTACCCGACAAGGAAATTCGCTACCTTAGGACCGTTATAGTTACGGCCGCCGTTTACCGGGGCTTCGATCAAGAGCTTCGCTTGCGCTAACCCCATCAATTAACCTTCCGGCACCGGGCAGGCGTCACACCCTATACGTCCACTTTCGTGTTTGCAGAGTGCTGTGTTTTTAATAAACAGTCGCAGCGGCCTGGTATCTTCGACCGGCGTGGGCTTACGCAGTAAATGCTTCACCCTCACCGGCGCACCTTCTCCCGAAGTTACGGTGCCATTTTGCCTAGTTCCTTCACCCGAGTTCTCTCAAGCGCCTTGGTATTCTCTACCCAACCACCTGTGTCGGTTTGGGGTACGGTTCCTGGTTACCTGAAGCTTAGAAGCTTTTCTTGGAAGCATGGCATCAACCACTTCGTGTTCTAAAGAACACTCGTCATCAGCTCTCGGCCTTAAGATCCCGGATTTACCTAAGATCTCAGCCTACCACCTTAAACCTGGACAACCAACGCCAGGCTGGCCTAGCCTTCTCCGTCCCTCCATCGCAATAACCAGAAGTACAGGAATATTAACCTGTTTTCCATCGACTACGCTTTTCAGCCTCGCCTTAGGGACCGACTAACCCTGCGTCGATTAACGTTGCGCAGGAAACCTTGGTCTTTCGGCGTGGGTGTTTTTCACACCCATTGTCGTTACTCATGTCAGCATTCGCACTTCTGATACCTCCAGCAAGCTTCTCAACTCACCTTCACAGGCTTACAGAACGCTCCTCTACCGCATCATCAAAAGATGATACCCGTAGCTTCGGTGCATGGTTTGAGCCCCGTTACATCTTCCGCGCAGGCCGACTCGACTAGTGAGCTATTACGCTTTCTTTAAAGGGTGGCTGCTTCTAAGCCAACCTCCTAGCTGTCTAAGCCTTCCCACATCGTTTCCCACTTAACCATGACTTTGGGACCTTAGCTGACGGTCTGGGTTGTTTCCCTTTTCACGACGGACGTTAGCACCCGCCGTGTGTCTCCCATGCTCGGCACTTGTAGGTATTCGGAGTTTGCATCGGTTTGGTAAGTCGGGATGACCCCCTAGCCGAAACAGTGCTCTACCCCCTACAGTGATACATGAGGCGCTACCTAAATAGCTTTCGAGGAGAACCAGCTATCTCCGAGCTTGATTAGCCTTTCACTCCGATCCACAGGTCATCCGCTAACTTTTCAACGGTAGTCGGTTCGGTCCTCCAGTTAGTGTTACCCAACCTTCAACCTGCCCATGGATAGATCGCCCGGTTTCGGGTCTATTCCCAGCGACTAGACGCCCTATTAAGACTCGCTTTCGCTACGCCTCCCCTATTCGGTTAAGCTCGCCACTGAAAATAAGTCGCTGACCCATTATACAAAAGGTACGCAGTCACCCAACAAAGTGGGCTCCCACTGCTTGTACGCATACGGTTTCAGGATCTATTTCACTCCGCTCTCCGCGGTTCTTTTCGCCTTTCCCTCACGGTACTGGTTCACTATCGGTCAGTCAGTAGTATTTAGCCTTGGAGGATGGTCCCCCCATATTCAGACAAGGTTTCTCGTGCCCCGTCCTACTCGATTTCATTGCAAAGGGATTTTCGCGTACAGGGCTATCACCCACTATGGCCGTCCTTTCCAGAACGTTCCGCTAATCTCAATACAACTTAAGGGCTGGTCCCCGTTCGCTCGCCACTACTAAGGGAATCTCGGTTGATTTCTTTTCCTCAGGGTACTTAGATGTTTCAGTTCCCCTGGTTCGCCTCTTGCACCTATGTATTCAGTACAAGATAACCATCTTATGATGGCTGGGTTCCCCCATTCAGACATCTCCGGATCACAGTCTGTTTGCCGACTCCCCGAAGCTTTTCGCAGGCTACCACGTCTTTCATCGCCTCTGACTGCCAAGGCATCCACCGTATGCGCTTCTTCACTTGACCATATAACCCCAAGCAATCTGGTTATACTGTGAAGACGACATTCGCCGAAAGTTTGCATTTCACAAACTTTACCTTAGCCCGGACACACACCAGTGAAAGAGGTGCCCGGTCTATTTCTTTCTATCACATACCCAAATTTTTAAAGAACGATCTAATCAAAGACTAGAAATCAACATTCATGCA
>NZ_JAWHOO010000046.1:0-2236 GCF_032586855.1 Pseudomonas syringae group sp. J254-4
AGGGTCTGCAACGGGCGAATCGAGCCCTTGAACGCCACCGCCATGATTACCGGCTGGGCGAAGGTCAAAGCGATCAGTCTCGCTTGGTCAGCGGTCATTTTCTGCCATTGTATGGACACCCCAACGAGGACTGGAATGATCGGTGGTTGCTCACTGAGGTGCGTCACGAGGGTCGCCAGCCTCAGGTTCTTGAAGAGTCCGCACATAAAATCCAGAGCCCTGACAACTTTCAACAGGGCTATCGCAATACCTTTTTCGCTACTCCCTGGCAGGCCTTGTATCGCCCGCCTCTGCATCATCCCAAACCGAGAATATTCGGCAGTCAGACTGCAGTGGTTACTGGCCCGAAAGATCAGGAAATTCACTGCGACCGGCATGGCCGGGTCAAGGTGCAGTTTCATTGGGACCGTGAAGGCGGCGGCGATGACAAGAGCAGTTGCTGGCTGCGCGTGTCGTCCAGCTGGGCTGGTAATCGCTACGGTGGCATGACCATTCCGCGGGTCGGCATGGAAGTGCTGGTGACGTTTCTGGAGGGCGACCCTGACCAGCCATTGATCAGCGGTTGCCTGTACCACGCCGAACACATCCCGCCCTACGACTTGCCTGCGCATCAGACGCGCAGCGTGTTCAGAACCCTGAGCAGCCCCGGCGGCAATGGCTCCAACGAACTACGCATCGAAGACCGGGCTGGTCAGGAGCATATCTACATCCATGCACAGCGCGACTGGGACCAAAACATCGAGCACGAGCAGAAAATAAGAGTCGGTCATGAGCGACACGACCGGGTCGAGGGCAACAGCTACAGCGAGTTCAAGGCTGAGGAGCATTGCACTGTCGATGGCAACCGGCTGACCGAAGTCAAAGCGGACGATCACCTGACGGTGAGTGGAACACAGCACATCAGAGTAAGTGATGGATTACTGGCACACGCCGGGCAGGAAATTCATCTCAAGGCCGGTAACAAGCTGATCATCGAAGCAGGGCTGGAGATCACCTTCAAAGCCGGTGGCTCCTTTATCAAAATCGATGCCGGCGGCGTGACGGTCAACGGCTCGCAGGTGAAGCTCAACTCAGGAGGCAGTCCTGGGAAAGGCTCGGAGGCGGCCCCGATCTTGCCAGATTTGGCAGTAAAGCCAGATGGGGGCGATTCAGGTGAAATGCTGGTTCCCGCACAGACACAGGCGATAAAACGCACGCCATTTTGTGAGGAATGCGCACCAGCAGCCGAGCAGGCAAACAAATGAATCAGGCCAATTATCTGTTGGTTGATGGCATGTTGCGGTCTGGGGCCGTAAAGCAACTTTATCGGCGTGACGAGCATCTTGAGATCGTTCCGCTGTATCTGGGCACACGTTGGGCTGGCGTCATGGATCTAGGGCCGATACTTGTACACGCACCTTATCCATCCAGACTGATAGAAGAGTGGCACCAACATCCTGAACAGCGGGCCGACGGCTGCACTTTTTTCAGCGATGCGCCTTTGAAAATCGTCTCGGCGCATTTGCAGCAGTTTCTGAACCCGGTCGATTACCTGGGTAACTCAAGTCTGCTGCGTTTTGCAGATCCGCTGGTGATGCATTACTGGCTATCCAGCTACGGAGCTGAACAGTTGAGCCCGACGCTCGGGCCTATAGATCAACTGTGGGTCCAATCCCCTTTACGCAGTTGGCAGCGTAGTCTCGGCTCAACCATCACCACATTTGTTAATCAACGTCCGCAACAAACCTCTCAGCAGGGCTTCACTCTGCTGTGCGATCCGCAGTTGAAAGCCTTTGAAAGCTGTTATCGATGGCTGTTCGAAGAACGCATTCATGACTGGGTCAAGGCTCACGATCCGCAAGCCTTCGTGAAGCAAAGTGATGATCAGATCGAAAGCTGGCTGAATCAAGCTTTGGACAGCGGGCTCGCGTGGGGACTTATCAGTGAATACGCATTAGCGACATGGGCCGACATCTGCCACGACTGGGGTCTGGATTTCATCAACTCGCCACAAGGTCACTACACCTCCTGGCAGAGTTTATACCCCGAGCATCAGCACCTGGCCCCGGAACTGCGCATAGCCGCGCTTGATGAACACCGTCAAAAAGTCCGTAACGACAGGGATGCCCCGCATGACCGATAAACACGGCACACACCAGCAACGACGCGCCGCACTGTTTCCCAAAACCCCGGCGACAGCCACCAGCCTTTGCCCGTTCAGAGGACCCAACGTCGCCATCGTGCCGGTGCGCTACGC
>NZ_JAWHOO010000047.1:0-1286 GCF_032586855.1 Pseudomonas syringae group sp. J254-4
AGTTCAAGGCTGAGGAGCATTGCACTGTCGATGGCAACCGGCTGACCGAAGTCAAAGCGGACGATCACCTGACGGTGGGTGGAACACAGCACATCAGGGTAGTTGATGGGTTACTGGCACACGCCGGGCAGGAAATTCATCTCAAGGCCGGTAACAACGTGGTGATTGAGGCGGGGCTGGAGATCACGGTCAAGGCCGGTGCTTCCTTTCTCAAGATCGACGCCAGCGGTGTGACCATTACCGGGCCTCAGATAAAACTCAACTCGGGGGGCAAGCCAACCTTGGGCACCGGCGCATCGCCCGCTTTGCCTGGGCTTGTGAAACAGGCAGATGACGATGGGCCGGGGCAGTTGCTGACGCAGCGCCTGGGTGAACCAGGCCCGATAGTAGAGCTGTGCCAGAAACCCAGGAACGGAACGCCCATGGACTGCCCGCTAGCCGATTGCGGCTGTCGCAGGGCGTTGCTGTCGAGAGGTCGAGCATGAACGTTTACGTGCTGCTGGAACGCACCGACTCGCTGCTGGAACAACTCTACCAACGGCTGCCCGATCCAGCGCTCACCGTGTTATTCGACAAGACCGAGCTGGCCGTCTACCGGGAGAAAAGTCCGCTTCTTTTGAACACATCAGGCAGCAATACCCTCGTCGAGGCAATGCATGAAAAACCAGAACGCTGGCCCGGCCTGATCATCGAAAGCCCCTTTCCCGTCGACGTGTTGCTCGGCCATCTCCGGCACATTCTGTTTGTCAGGTTCGACGGACAACGCCGAGGCGTGCTGCGCTACTCACATCCTGTCACTGCCAGCTATTTCTTTACGGCAGAGCCCCCTCAATCCAGCGCCCAGTGGTTCGGCCCTATTTCCAGACTGGGCTGGTACGGCGGCACCTGGGAGGACCTTGCACAAGGCAAGCAGCGCTGGTTCGACGTTCGCAATCCACACGCACCTGATTGGCAACCGCCACAACCTCAAGTGACGTTCGGTTTAAACCAGCGGCAAGAAGACGCGTTGCGGCGCCAGAAGAAGGAGTTCTTACAATGACCACCGGCAGACTGAGCGATGGCCCTTCCTGCGAAATGGACAAACTGATCGTCCAGATCGTGGGCAAGAAGCATTCGGACCAGCAGCAGGTTTTGCTGGTCGGCTCTGATGGAAATCGACTCTATCAAGCCAAATCGGAAAGGCTGGTAAACGAGCTGTTCAGCAGCACACTGAAAGTCTGGGATCACATCGACGGCGGGCGTCTTGATCTGCAAATCGCGACCCTTGAAGGCGAGCCGATTCGCCT
>NZ_JAWHOO010000048.1:0-1241 GCF_032586855.1 Pseudomonas syringae group sp. J254-4
CTCGACCTGAGCAACGGCCTGTTGACTAACCAGGGCGGCCTGATCAATGCGCCGGGTCAGTTGCTGCTGAAAAACCTGAGCGTCGTGAACAACCAAGGCGGTGAAATCTCCAGTGCCAACGGTTTCACGCTGGCGGCCACTTCGCTGGACAACACCGAGGGTTCGCTGCTCAGCGATAAAGCGCTCGTTGTGCGCATCAATCAGTTGCTGACCAACCTGCGCGGCAAGATTTCCGCCAATGGCCTCAATCTGAGTGCTGCAACGCTGGACAACCGCACCGCGGAAATTTCTAGTCTGAGCACCCTGACTGCCGACATCGGCCAGTTCGACAACAGCGCGAAAGGGCGTCTGCTGGCCAACGGCACAATGCTGCTGACAGCCGATAACCTGAATAACCAGAACGGCGTGGTTTCCGGACAGCAGGGCGTTCAGCTAAATCTGGGACAGCTGAACAACTCCGGCGCTGGCAGTGTTTATGCGAAAAACACACTGGGTCTGACGCTGACCGGTGCATTGAATAACGATCAGGGCGTACTGCGCAGTGACGGCACGCTGGACCTGAAAGCAGCTTCTCTGGCCAACACCGGCGGTCGGATCACCAGCGCCGGTGCTGCCACGCTGAAAGTTGATGCAGCGGTCGTCAACCAAGGCGGGCAGATCATCAGCGATGCGGGTCTGACGCTTTCCAGCGGCAGCCTTGATAACAGCCAGAGTGGTCGCATTGCCGGTAATGGGGTGGTGCTTACCACTGGCGCTTTCGACAACCATCAGGACGGCCGCCTGACCAGTACCGGGACGCTTGAGCTCAACGCCGGGCTGGTCAACAACAGTGACGCGGGTCGTATCGCCAGTGCCATGGCGCTGACCGCCGTAGTAACAGGTCTGGACCAGACCAACGATGGCCGGTTGTACGGCAACGGTGATGTCAGCCTCGACCTGAGCAACGGCGTCCTGACCAACCAAGGCGGCCTGATCAACGCGCCGGGGCGGTTGCTGCTGAAAAACCTCACGGCGGTCAACAACCAGAGCGGTGAAATCTCCAGTACCAATGGTTTCACGCTGGCCGCTACCACGCTGGATAACACCGAAGGTTCGGTGATCAGCGACAAAGCCTTGATCGTGCGTGTCGCCCAGTTGCTGACCAACCTGCGCGGCCTGATTTCTGCCACCGGTGTCGAGCTGAGTGCCGCGACGCTGGACAACCGCAACGCGGAGCTCTCCAGCCTTGGAGAGCTGACCGC
>NZ_JAWHOO010000049.1:0-785 GCF_032586855.1 Pseudomonas syringae group sp. J254-4
AGGTTTTTCAGCAGCAACTGACCCGGCGCATTGATCAGGCCGCCCTGGTTAGTCAACAGGCCGTTGCTCAGGTCGAGGCTGACATCGCTGTTGCCATACAGACGACCGTCGTTGGTCTGATTCAGGCCGGTGACTACGGCAGTCAGCGCCATGGCGCTGGCAATGCGACCGGCATCGCTGTTGTTGACCAGCCCTGCATTCAACTGGAGTGCGCCGGTACTGGTCAGGCGACCGTCCTGATGGTTATCGAAGGTACCGGTGGTGAGTGCCAGACCGTTACCGGCAATGCGACCACTCTGGCTGTTGTCCAGGCTGGCGCTGGTCAGTGTCAGCGTTGAATCGCTTAGGATCTGCCCGCCGCGGTTGACCACCGCACCGCTCGTGCTGACTGACGCCGTGCTGGCACTGGTCACGCTGCCGGTGTTATTGCTCAGGGACGCCGCACGCATATCCAGGGTGCCGTCGCTGCGCAGTGTGCCTTGGTCATTGTTCAACGCGCCGCTAACGGCCAGGTTCAGACTGTTTTTGCCGTAAACGCTGCCGGTGCCGATATTGGTCAGTTGCCCCAGGTTCAGCTGTACGCCCTGCTGCCCTGCCACCGAGCCGTTCTGGTTATTCAGGTGGTCGGACGTCAACTGCAACGCGCCGTTGGCCAGCAGGCGACCTTTTTCGCTGTTGTTGAACTGCCCCACCGTCGAGGTCAGGCTGCCGAGGCTGGAGATTTCCGCGTTGCGGTTGTCCACGCTTGCCGCGTTGAGCAGCAGATCGCCATTGGCGCTGATAAG
>NZ_JAWHOO010000050.1:0-781 GCF_032586855.1 Pseudomonas syringae group sp. J254-4
CGACGTCAAATATCAACCCACCCGCCTGCTGGTCGGATTGCGCCAGTAGTTTATCGCCTACTCGCTCAAGGCCTTGGGCTGGGATCGGACTGGCAGCCCAATCCAAACCCGAACCGGCTGCAGACAAAATGTTCTGCCCGACCCCTAACGTCGTATCAATAGGGTTACTGACAAAATTTACGACACTGTCAGCAACTTTGCCTGGCCATTCTACGGCCTGTTTGATGGTGCCAAGGCCCCGTTCGGAAAGCATATAACCCAACGTTTTCGCAGGGGCGTACCCATCAAATGTGACCTGACTCTGATCTACACCTTTGCTGGCAAAATAATCGTCGAACAGAGCCTTGTTGTATTCGCCCAGAGTCCAGCCGCCATCTTTAAAAGATTGGAGCTGAATTGCACGTTTACGCTCTTTCAGTTCGTAGTCTCGTGCCTTGTCCAGTTCATCCGTTTCACGAGTGACCTTCGCTTGGCAAGCACCAACGTCACCACCAGCCGTCGCACAGGCAGCCCGAGCCTTATCAGCATCCCGAATCTCAGCGTGTGATAGCCAGTTGTACTGGGTAGCATTAGCGGATACGGCAGCAGAGACGCCGACATCCGAATTCCCAGCGGCAGCGCCTAGTACGCCGACAATTTGCGACAAAGCAAGAAGATTGGCCTGCGCCTGCTCATACTCGGGCGTTCCCTTGACAAGGTTTGACGGAAGTAACTTATCCCCCAGCAATCCGACCAACACTTCGTTTGCACCACCGGCAATAGCTCCGGCGCGGAAATCACC
>NZ_JAWHOO010000051.1:0-711 GCF_032586855.1 Pseudomonas syringae group sp. J254-4
TCACGTATTAGGTAACTGCCCTTCCTCCCAACTTAAAGTGCTTTACAATCCGAAGACCTTCTTCACACACGCGGCATGGCTGGATCAGGCTTTCGCCCATTGTCCAATATTCCCCACTGCTGCCTCCCGTAGGAGTCTGGACCGTGTCTCAGTTCCAGTGTGACTGATCATCCTCTCAGACCAGTTACGGATCGTCGCCTTGGTGAGCCATTACCTCACCAACTAGCTAATCCGACCTAGGCTCATCTGATAGCGCAAGGCCCGAAGGTCCCCTGCTTTCTCCCGTAGGACGTATGCGGTATTAGCGTCCGTTTCCGAGCGTTATCCCCCACTACCAGGCAGATTCCTAGGCATTACTCACCCGTCCGCCGCTCGCCACCAGGTACAAGTACCCGTGCTGCCGCTCGACTTGCATGTGTTAGGCCTGCCGCCAGCGTTCAATCTGAGCCATGATCAAACTCTTCAGTTCAAACATCTAACTGGGTTTTGAGAAAACCCTAAACTTGGCTCAGCAATCGTTGGTTACATCTTTGATTTCTCGCGGAGTAACTTGGGTTGCTGATAATCTGTTGACTTCAGTCTGACACCACAAGCACCCACACGAATTGCTTGATTCAGTTGTTAAAGAGCGGGTGGTTAAGAGCTTTCGTCTCAACCGAGGCGCGCATTCTACAGCGTCTCTTGTATCTGTCAAGCGGTTATTTTAAGAAG
>NZ_JAWHOO010000052.1:0-665 GCF_032586855.1 Pseudomonas syringae group sp. J254-4
CCCAGCGCCCGGTCGGCACCGTTGCCGCCCTGCATCCTGCCCATCAGTACGGTGCCGAACACGACTTCTTCGCGCCCCGAGACCCGACCAGCCACCTGAGCCCATGCCAGGTGGGCCAGGCTTGCAGCGCTGACCCCCAACTGCCGCGCAATGCTGCGTATACGGCTGCTCAGTTGGCTGTCGAGTAGCTGATTCACTTCCTCGATGCCACTGCCATCGCCCTGCACGTCCTGTATGCCGTAAGCCAGAGTCGGTTCGTCGATGTCGCCGAGCATGTCGCGGAAAAACGCTTCGTGTTCAGCCTGGCTGATACCCAGACGCGCCTGTGCCACATGGTTGCGATAAGGCACCGGGGCCGGCAATTGCTCGATCTGACCCTGCAGGCTGGCCTGCATTTCCTCCACTACCACTTCCAGCGAAGTGTGATCCAGCGCCAGATGGTGGAACAGCAACATGCCGACCAGACGCTGGTGGGTGGTGTCCTCGGCATAGGCGATGCGCATCAGCGGCGCCTGGCCGATGTCCAGGCGATAGTGTCGTGGGTCAAAACGCTCGCGCAGTCGTGTCAGCACGTCACCGTCGAGGGGATCGATGGCCACCTCTTCCAGACTCAGTTTCGCGTTGCGCCAAACCACCTGTACCGGCTGCTCAAGCCCTTCCCAGAC